>DASSIO010000033.1:0-31901 GCA_035691825.1 Terriglobales bacterium
CCCCAAGGGGCTTCATCCTCCACGCGGCGTTGCTGCGTCAGGGTTTCCCCCATTGCGCAAAATTCCCCACTGCTGCCTCCCGTAGGAGTCTGGACCGTGTTTCAGTTCCAGTGTGGCCGTGCGCCCTCTCAGGCCGGCTACCGATCATCGCCTTGGTGAGCCGTTACCTCACCAACTAGCTAATCAGCCGCGACCCCCTCTTCCTGCGAATTACTCCTTTGATCTCCGGTTTCTCATCCCAGAGATGTTATGCGGTATTAGCCCCGGTTTCCCGAGGTTATCCCCCACAAGAAGGCAGGTTAGTCACGTGTTACTCACCCGTACGCCACTGTACTCGCGGAGTTGCCCCCGCTTTCCCGTTCGACTTGCATGTGTTAGGCACGCCGCCAGCGTTGATTCTGAGCCAGGATCAAACTCTCGTTTGAAACCTGATGTCTGCCGACGGAAGTAGGCAGACCGCCAGAACAGTAAACTGCTCTGACTCGCCACTCGCGCTCGAAAGGCGGGTGGCTTATCTTGTGAGATCACTCGAACTTGACTCGAGCTTTCCTCTCACGACTGGCACGTTCAACCTTATTGTCAAAGACCGAACCGCCTTCCCCCTGAGGGGCGCGCCTTCAGTCCAGAACGGAACTCCTAGTGTGGCGCGGACATTCCTGTCCGCGCTTCCTCTAGAAAGATTCCGTCTGTCCTCGAAACCTTTTAAACATATCGCGTGCTGCGAAACCGTGTCAACTCATTGAGTTAACAGGATTTCCACCTGTTATCCACAACGGGAGCTCGAAACCAACGGCCGCAGACAGAAATGTCCACGCCATACTGGCAGCTCTTTTTATGCGCAGCAAAACGCGTCTTCCGCTTGTACAAGCCATGCCCTTTCGGCGCAGGCCGAAGCGGAAGAGTCTAAACTTGAGAAAAGATCACTTGGAGGTTCTTGCGCTGACGCTAAACCCTTCGAGGAACTTTGTCCCCGAATGCGAACCCCGTGGCCGGGGTCAATTTCAGAGCTTTTTTCTCTGTTGTACTTCTATAGATGCCGGGCCAACGCGAGAGTTTCAAAAAGATGCCCAGCCAGCCACGTACCGCTCTCGACGAACTCTTTTATACCACCGAGATCCCTCCTGCGCAAGCCCAGTATCCAAAAAGTTACTTGATATGCACAAACAGGGGGCCAGTTCGTGGCCACCAAGTCTGGTGAAGGCTCCGAGCCGGACAACTCAGTGGAATTCCAGGCTGATGAATCTCGCGGGCTGTTTGCCGACGTTGGTCAGCGTGTGGGTGTAGCCACCCTCCAGCCACTTAAACTCGCCCGTCTTTAAGTGGCCCATGCTCGTCGGTTTCCCCTCGATGTCGCTGCGCACGTTGACTTCGCTAACAGCCACGATCAGGTGAGGACCGTCATGGCGATGCCGGGGAATCACTCCTCCCGGCTGCAATTGAATGTCGCTGACTCGCACGCCGTCCTTAACAAACAAGATCTCCTCGGTACCGCCTTGAAGCACGTGGAGCCCGCGCTCTTCATCCCATTTCGCCGGCGGTGTCTGATGAGCTTTGGCATCCTGCAGGAACTCGATCGTGACATTGCGGAATGGTGTGTCCGCCAAATTGCGGGCCACGTGAGCGAAGTCGCCTGCTGCAAATTCGGTTTGGCCATCCTGCAGTTTCAGCGTTACCGGCGTTTTAGCAGGAAGCTCGTTTGACACCAAAGAAGGCCCGAGCGTCACAAACATATAGTCGTGGCGATGCCGGTGCAGGAGCGTAGGCTGGTGCGGCGGCACTTCCACTTCGAAGAGCCGGACATATCGATTTTCCAGGGCAAGGTGATGATGCGGCTCAGAGGTGATCTCGACTTCACCGGATTGCTGAGCCATCGCGGAAAGCACGATGCACAGGCATGACGCGAACACAGATGCGCTTCGTTTCATGACGCGAGATTGTAGCATTCGGGACTCGGCAATCGGCACGCAGCGTCTGCACTCAGCATTCAGGCCTCAGCAGTCAGCTCCGGAATTTCTGCTTCCGCAACTTGTGAGATCGCTTCGGAATGACTGCTGAGCGCCGCGTGCCCAAGCGCCGACGTCACGTTAAAATTAAAAACCATGGCCGATCTCGGCAAGCTTCTTATTTTTTTGGGTGGAGTCCTGTTCGTCCTGGGTTTGATATTCCTTGGCTTGGGACGCACTAGCCTGCCAATCGGGCGGCTGCCCGGTGACATCTTTTATCGCGGCAAACACACCACGTTCTATTTTCCGCTCACAACTTCGATTATCCTGAGCGTTGTTCTTTCAGCTGTGCTGTACATCATCAGCCGCCTCCGTAGATAAGTAACAAACCGCCTGAAAAGCGCGATTGATAAAGCCCGTAGCGCGGATACTGCAGTCCCCTTCAGCGTCTGGCTGGAGAACTCAAAGCCAATCCACTCTGGTGACTTTTTGTCTATGCCGCCTGCGCCAAGTCACAATTCGTAATAGCACTTCGGTACCTGTGAGATGGCCCTCTAAGCCTTTGCAAACCACGGACTTGCACGCCACAATAGCGTTTGAGCAAAAAACATGGCGCAAGTGCTCGATAACGATTTTCCGTCCCCTCTAGCTCCAATTCCACCGGCCCGAAAAGCATCCGCACGTACAGCACTGGTCGATCTGCATGAGCCCGCACGAACGATTTTGTCCGAGTGCTTCAAGCAGTTCGGAATCGACACCGTTGCCGTCACAGCGAATGCGGCCGAGCGTTTCAAGAAGGAAAAGTTTGAAGCCTGCGTCGTGAAGTTGGGTCCAGCGGCAGAGCCTATCATGGAAGCCGCCCGCACCTCGGCTTCGAACGCGCGCATGGTTATCTATGGTTTGGGGGGTAGCGCGCAGGACGCCATGAAGTTCTCCCGCTACGGGATCAACGCGGTTTTTTGCGAGCCGGTTGACCGCTCAACCGCGCTGAAGCTGGTGCGAGCCACTCAAATGCTGGTGTTGCACGAATTTCGCCGGTATGTGCGCGTGCCAGTAATCACGTCGGTAGCCGTTACTGACAAGCAGGGAAAAAGGCTGAACGCCACCAGCAAAGAACTGAGTTCCGGCGGCATGTCAATGAGCACCACAGAAGAACTCTCGGTGGGCACATCCCTGGAAGTATCTTTCGCCTTGCTGACTTTGCCCCGCATTTCCATCAAAGGCACAGTCTGCTGGCGCGCCAAGAACAGCTTTGGGGTTCGTTTCGATCCTTTGGATGAGCAACGTGCTCGCCTCAAAGACTGGGTCCAGGCCTACCTGGAAAACTGAGCGGCAGAGCTCTCCCCCTCACGGCACCATCCCCGGAACGATATAGGCCTGCACCCAGGCCAAGAGCCCTAGCAGCCCCGCCAGCAGCACGCTGTGCCAAAAAGTGCTGTGCAGGACCTTTCCTTCCTGTCCAATGAGGCCAACCGTAGTAACCCCGACCGCAATATTTTGTGGCGAGATCATCTTCCCTGTAACCGCTCCGGAAGAGTTCGTCGCAGCCAGCAATATCGGATTGAGATGCAGTTGGTGGGCGGCTGCTACCTGCAAATTTCCAAACAAAAGATTGCTCGCCGCGTCACTGCCGCTCAAAAAACACGCTACCCAGCCGAGATAGCTGCTCACCAGCGGAAACACCGCGCCGATCCGCGCTACTGCCGCGCCTACCGTGTAGGCCATCCCTGAATAGTTGTAGAGGTACGCCAATCCCACAATAAGCAATACCGTGAATCCAGGAACTTGCAATTGACGCAGGGTTTTGAATCCGCTGCTTAAGAAAGTCCGCGGCCTGACACGGAAGGCGAGCGCGATTAGCACCGTAGTCGCCAGGACGGCGGTTCCGCCAGTCAGCGGCTGAAACGAGTAAAGCGCCGAGTACGGCTTCTGGTACAGCGTGATGAATACGGCATTGTGCAACGACGGAACAGGAATGGTGATCTGGCCCTTCTGGAACACCTTCAGATACGACCACATGGCCATCACGGCCGAGAGCAACGCCCACGGCAACCATGCTGAGAGGCTCGCGCTGCCAAGCGGCTTAGGCCCTGGGGTATCGATGACCGCGCTCAGTTGAGGTTGCGTCGCGCTCTCCCCCGGGTTCCACACGCGGAGAAATGCCGCTAAGACCAGTATCGAAACCAAAGCGGCCATCAGGTCCGTAGCGTATGGTCCCCAGAGATTGGAGACGAGAAACTGCGTCAGGGCAAAGCTGGCCCCAGTGAGCAGCGCCGCCGGCCACGTGCGACGCAATCCTCGAATACCTGCGACCGCCCACGCCAGATACGCGGGCAGGATAAATGACAAAAATGGCAACTGCCGCCCAACCATGGCCGACAGCCTCGAGATATCCAGCCCGGTTACGGCAGCCAAAGCCACAATCGGCACTCCAACCGCCCCAAACGCCACAGGCGCGGTATTGGCTATCAACGACACTACGACCGCACGGTGCGCTGTCAGCCCTAATCCAACCAATAGAAAAGCAGTGATGGCGACGGGAGCGCCAAACCCCGCGGCTCCTTCCAGCAGCGCTCCAAAGCAGAAAGCCACCAGGATCGCCTGAATGCCGGGGTCGCCGGAGGCATGCCGTTCCATCCAATGCCGCAACAGTTCGAAGGAGCCTGTCGCCACCGCCAGGTTGTAAAGCCACAACGCGTTGAAGACGATCCACATGATCGCCCAGGCGGCATAGGCGAACCCGTAGACAACACTCCAGCCCGCCAGTGGCGCCGGCATGTGCCAGACAGTGATCGCCAGCAAAATCGCGGCAGCGAGTCCACAGGCTGAGGCCAGCAATCCGCTCTTGCGGAGCCCGCCCATCAAAATGAGCACGACAATCAGAGGAATCGCGGCGCACAGCGCCGATAGTGCGGTCGAATGAAGCGGATCAAGTGGCTGCGGCCACAATATAACCGACGCAAAGGTCATGAGCGCGGAACGGCAACCGTGAAGTCGAGCAACTATATACCCCGCTCGGTGCGCTGCCAACCATGGCTCGCGTTCATGTCAGGCACCCCGCCGTTGAGCGCCCTGGCGACTACTAGGGAAACCAGAGACTCACCCGCTATTACTCTACCGCTACAATGATCGCGTGAGCATCGCGAGCCCGCCGGTACCCACGAGATCCTCGGAAGATACAGAACGGTACACCCGCTGGCAAAGACTCCTGCTAGGGCTCATCAGCACCGTGGGCACATTGGCCGTGCGCTTGATTGGAATGACGCTGCGATTTTCCCTTTACATAGAACCGGGTGGCCCGGCCCGATTTGACATGCGCCCTCTGATTTTGTGTTTCTGGCATCGAGCGATATTCGCCTCAACCTATGCCTTCCGCGAGCAGCAGATCGGGGTGATCACCAGCCAAAGCTTCGATGGCGAGTACATCGCTAGAATCATCTCCGCTTTTGGCTACACGCCCATCCGGGGTTCCAGCAGTCGCGGCGGGGCACGGGCGTTACTTGAATCGCGCCGCATCCTGGAAAGCGGGCGCACCGTAGCTTTTACCACCGATGGCCCTCGCGGACCGGTCTACAGTGCCAAGCCCGGTCCGGTGCTGCTGGCCAGCAAGACTGGCGCGCCGATCGTAGCCTTTCACATCGCGGTCGAGGACACGTGGCTCCTGCGCTCCTGGGACCGTTTCATGATCCCCAAGCCGTTCTCCAAGGCGCTGATCGTTATGAGCCGCGAAATGCTCATTCCACCGGATCTTGGCGGCACGGCGCTCGATCAATTTCATTCCGAGCTTCAAGCTGCCCAGGACCGCGTCACGCAGATCGCCGAAGCGAACCTGACCAGATCGGGACTACCCGTTCAAAGAATGTGAGGAATGAAGAGATCTGGCGCGACCGTATGCGCCGGGGCAAGCATCCTCGTTCGTCCAGAACCTGCCCAGCGGAGCCAAGCTCCTGAAATTAGCTCTAAGGAAATCTATATCCCGGCTTCAATTCGCAACGATATACCTTTGCCTGATCGCTGCCGCGGCTTTCGCGGCAATCCGCCCATGTGAGAATTAACGCCGGCCCGAGTGGAAACACGATCGTCTCCCCATTCATTTCAGCCTGGATGCTGACGCCTTCCGCGCTGGGTGGAACCGTGAAGTTCATCGCCCTGCCCAACATGAATGGGTGTGACTCGCGTTCGACATCGCTGACCGCGGGATGCACGACTTCCGCCTCAACCAGAAATGTCGCTGTGTCGGACCACACTCGCGCCGACACACGGATGTTGCGCGCCCCGCGAAGCCCGCTGAAATCAATTTCGGTAAACGGACATGGACCGGCGATACAGGATGCTCGCGCATTCTGAAATTCGTTGCCAGGCCCGGCATCCAGCGCGACTGATCCGACGGCGGCCTTCCATCGGCCATCCGGTGAGCAGGGATGATGGCCGTTGCACGCGACGTTTCCTTTGTTTTCCACCTCAAAAATCCGGACCGCGCTGCCGATGTTGACCGTAGTCGTTGCCTTCTCGGAATAACGGATCAACAAATTGCTCAGAGTGATCTCAGGTCCGGCTGGCTTTGCGGCCTCTTCCCCGGTTTTTCGGAGAGGTTCCATCCGAAGAACAAACACCTTGTCACCGACGTAGTCGTTCACCGTAAGCGGACGATAGTCGGGCTGGTGCACGGTGAAGGTAATCGAACGCCCCCGACGGATTTCTCGCGGAAGGGTGACGCTGAAGAACCCAGAGACCTCGGACACAGCCGTGGCGATGGTCGCTGGGTCTGACGAAGCTATGCTGAACAACTTATTGACTTGCGAATCTCCGCTCGGCGTTGATGTGTTTGTGACGGTAATTTCAGCGTCCGCGATCGGCAACTCGCGTCGGGGATCTGAATCCTGCCGGATAACTGCACCGCGAAGCGTCAAAGGCTTTTTTTCGAACACTCCGGAAAAGTAAACCCAGGCTGCAAGCCCTCCCAGGATCACAATCACTAAAATCGCCAGTCCGGCTTTTCGTCCCGCCGCCATGTGACCTTTATATTAAGAGACTTGGCAAGCTCAGGTGACCCGCATGAACCTCGTGGTGTACCTTCGTGTCGGTTGCGGCGCTCCCAGTGCCGGACCTTGCACTCAATTTCGGCTCGAAGATCGTTTAAGATCAGTTCGTGAAAGGAGCCGCTCTTAAGCTTCAATCTCGCCGCGAATGGCTCAAGCAGATGGCGATTATGGCGCTCTGCGTTCCAGCTGCCGGCTCGGGAGTTTTGGGTCTAGCCACTCAAACCCCCTTCACTCCCGTTCGCCCCTCGAGCCCATTTTCTCCCGCTGATGATCAACTCCTGGACGAAATGGAACGTGTGAACTCCTGCTATTTCTGGGAACAAGCGAGCCCCGACACCGGTCTGGTCAAAGATCGCTGCGACGCTCGCGCCCCTGCGGAGGATCGCGGCACCGTCGCCAGCATCGCCGCCACAGGATTCGGTCTTACTGCCCTGTGCATCGCTGTCGAACGCCAGTTCCTGGGCCGCGCCGAAGCTCAGGCTCGCGTGCTCGCCACTCTGAAGTTTCTTTGGGACGGTCTCCCTAACCATCGCGGGTTCTTTTACCACTGGGCTGACATCAATAATGGCGAGCGGATGTGGGACGCGGAAGTCTCCTCTGTAGATACCGCGCTCCTCCTCTGTGGGGTGCTCACCTGCCGCCAGTATTTTCAATCTGCCGACCTCACCAAGCTCGCGAACCAGATCTTCAATCGAGTCGATTGGACCTGGCTCTCGGAAGACACATCTCTCCTTCCGCACGGTTGGCTTCCGGAGGCGGGGTTTCTCCCCTATCGCTGGGATTATTACAGCGAACTCATGATGATGTACCTGCTCGGCCTTGGCTCAACCACGCATCCCTTGCCCGACGACGCCTGGGGGGCGTGGAAGCGAACCCGCTTTGACTATGAAGGTTTACGCTACATCGGATCGTTCGCGCCTTTGTTCGTGCACCAATATTCGCAGGCCTGGTTCGACTTCCGCAGCAAGAGCGACGGATTTGCCGACTACTTCCGCAACTCTGTCACTGCCACCGAAGTCCACCGCCGCTTCTGTCTCGAACTGGCCAAACGCTTTCCCGATTACAGCGAGGATTTGTGGGGGATCACTGCGTCTGACTCGGAGAATGGCTATGTTGTTTGGGGAGGACCTCCCGCTATAGGACCAATTGATGGCACCGTCGTGCCCAGTGCTGCCGCCGGTTCCTTGCCTTTCCTGCCCAAGGAAACCATGCACGTGCTGCAAAACATCCGGCAGAAGTATCCGGCAGCCTGGGGCAATTACGGTTTTGTGGACGCCTTCAACCCACTCAAGAATTGGTATGACAATGACGTGATTGGGATCGATACCGGCATTAGCATGGTGATGGCCGAAAATGCGCGCACCGGGTTCGTGTGGAAGACCTTTATGAAGAATCCCGAAGCCCGCCGTGGCATGGACCGTGCCGGGTTCCACGCGTACTGATCTTCCCGGTGTTCTCATCTTTTCAACAAAACCGCGCGCCATCCACTTTCATCTAACTGCCCCAGTGCCGGGCTCATCTCTATCGGCGGGGGCAAGACGCTGGATTCTGATCGGCCTCGCTTTCATCACCTTTCTCCTGTTCGCTTTCTTCATCCTGGTCCCGCGTTTCGTGTTCAGCCGGACGAGGGTCTCAAGGGGCTTGGGCGACGCCACCTCCAGTAGGGTGGAATTCCGAAACTTTCGCCACGTCTACTTTCCGCGGCCGGGCTGCGTAGCGGAGGGAGTGACCTTCCGGCGCAACGGAGGTGAAAGCGGCCCTCCTCTGATTGCAGCCACAAAGCTGACTCTCCTCGGCAGTTTTCTGGGGTTGTTCCGCAAGCATGTAGCCCTGCTCCAGGCAGACGGCCTGCGGATTACGGTCGGCCAGAACAGCGGAGGATGGCCGCAGAGCCGAGACGATTCACACACTGTGATCGATCGCATAAGCGCCAGAGATGCGGTGCTGGAGTTCACCAGCAGCGGCACCAAACCTCTTCAGTTTGCCGTGAAAGATTTCAGCATTGGCGGCGTCGGCGGCAGTTCTCCCATGTCATTCGAAGCCGACGTCATCACGCCCTTGCCTCCAGGGGACGTCGCCGCACGCGGGAAACTCGGGCCTTGGCA
Organism: Terriglobales bacterium; assembly: GCA_035691825.1. Taxonomy (GTDB): domain Bacteria; phylum Acidobacteriota; class Terriglobia; order Terriglobales; family Acidobacteriaceae; genus Gp1-AA122. Next base: position 9,091 of record DASSIO010000033.1, read on the forward strand.
GAAGCGCAGTCGCACGCAAATACCGATTGCTGGAACGTATTCCTTTCGGCGCGCGGACCTGAGCGTCTTTTCAGGGATCGCGGGCAGCCTTTCATCGGATGGGCGTTTCGGTGGAACTTTGGGGCGCATCGACGTGGAGGGCAAGACCGAAACGCCCAATTTCGAAGTCACCAATAGCGGCCACCGTTTTCCCCTTAGCACGCAATTTCAAGCCACAGTGGATGGCACAAATGGCGACGTGCGCCTGGACCGCGTAGAGGCACGAACGGACAAAACCGTGTTTTTGGTCCAAGGCGGGGTTACGCGCCGTCCACCCGAGACACGGCGCCTGACATCCCTGGACGTCAGAATCCCTGATGGGCGAATTGAGGACATTTTCTATCCTTTCATCAAGGCCCCTCAGTCGCCCATCGCGGGTCCCGTAAACTTTCTTGCGCATGTCGAATTGAACAGTGGAAGAGAGCGCTTCCTGGACAGAGTCAGCCTGCATGCGGACTTTGGGATCAACCGCAGCCGTTTCACCGATCCAAGAACGCAGCAGAAAGTGAACAGCATCAGTGAACGGGCGCGCGGAAACACGCAAGATGATGGTTCACAAAACGTCGTTTCCGATCTAAGCGGGGAAGTGGACCTGAACAAGGCTGTGGCCCGGTTCTCGCGGCTCTCATTCGCCGTGCCCGGAGCGGTCACGCAGTTGCATGGGACCTACAATCTGATTAATCAACGGATAAATTTGCGCGGCATCGCGCACATTCAGGCCAAGATTTCTGACGCGACGACCGGTTTCAAGTCTGTCCTGCTCAAAGTCTTGCATCCTTTTATCAAGAAAGATCACCCGCAGGCCCCATTGCCGGTTTTCATTACCGGAACATACGAACACCCGGTGTACTCGGTGTCGCTTAGCGCGAAGAAGACAGTGCAGGCAAGGCAGTAAGCTGACGGCTGCCCTAATCGGCGCTCTCCCGGGAAGATTGAGGCTCGGTTTCTTCCTCTTCGCCGTGAATCAGCCCGAATTTCTTCAGTTTGTAGCGAAGCGCATCGCGGCTGATATCGAGTAACCGCGCGGCGTGAGTCTGGTTGCCGTTTGCCTGCCGCATGGCGAGTTCCACCATCGACCGCTCGACTTCTTCCAAAGAGGTGCCGCCTTCCGGAATGTACAGCCGTGGAAGCGTTCTGCCATTGGCGAGCTGCTGGCCACCATCCTGCGGCGATGTCCTTTCGAATGCCGTCAACCCGCCCGATTCCCCGACGGAGAATGGCAGATACACGGGACGCAACAGCGGTTCTTCTTCAAGAATCATGGCCCGCTCAATGGAATTTTTCAGCTCCCGCACGTTGCCCGGCCAGTTATGCGACAGCAACAAGCGCCGCGTGTCATCGGTGATGCCGCGGACCGATTTACGGAACTTGCGGTTGTAGCGTTCGACAAAGAAATCCACCAGCGGCAGGATGTCTTCTTTTCGCTCCCGCAGGGGTGGGATGAAGATGGCGATAATGGCCAGCCGGTAGTAAAGGTCCTGGCGAAATTCGCCTTCGCGCACCGCTTTTTCCAGGTCGCGATTGGAAGCGGCGATCACGCGAACATCGACCTGCATGTCGCGCACGCCGCCGACCCGGCGGATGACTTGATCCTCCAGGACGCGCAACAGTTTCGCCTGCAATAAGGGCGACAGTTCGCCGATCTCATCGAGGAAGAGCGAGCCGCCATCGGCTATTTCGAACAGCCCTTTCTTCATCTGCTTGGCGTCGGTAAACGCGCCGCGCTCGTGGCCGAACAGCTCGGCCTCCATCAGGGTCTCGGGAATCGCCGAGCAGTTGATGGCGACGAAGGCCCTGTCTTGCCGGGAACTCTCGTAGTGAATAGCCTTGGCAATGAGGTCTTTGCCAGTTCCGCTTTCGCCCTGGATCAGAACGGTTGTGGCCTCGCTGGATGCGACCTTGCGCACGAAACTCATCAGCTCCGTCATCTTTGATGACGGTCCGATCACCTGATGGTAGCCGGTACGCCGCCGCATCTCGCCGCGCAAAGACTGCACTTCGCTGCGCAGGCGAGTGTTCTCCAGCGCGTTGCTGATAGCGACACGCAGTTCGTCGAAATCGATGGGTTTGCCTACAAAGTCGTAGGCGCCCAGCTTCAGGGCCGTCTTGACGTCCTCCAGCTGAGGGTCGGCAGTGATCATGATGACGGCGCGCGCGTCACCATTTTTCTTGAGCTGCTCCAAGACCTCAAGGCCGCTCATATCGGGGAGACGGACGTCGAGCAAAACTATTTCCGGGGCATCCCGCTGGGCCAGCTTCAGTGCAGGCTCGCCTGCTTCCGCCTCCAATACCTGGTACCCCCATTCCTCACACTTCTGGCGTAACGACCAGCGCACCAGCCGCTCGTCATCCACTACCAGGATTTTTGCGGAAGCCATCCTTGGCTACTTTACTACGAATGCGCAGGCACAGCGCGCCGCCGCGAGTATAGGGCGCATGGCCCATCCGTGCTTAGCACAGAGCCGGGTAACCGAGCGCCCCCTCAGCTGGCAACCGCCTCGGCCACGCTCCGGCGCAATGGCAGGCGTACGGCAAATCGGGTGCCCTGGCCGACGGCGCTGGTGACATCAATCGTGCCTTGATGCTCTTCTACAATCCGCCGGGCCAGTGAGAGCCCTAATCCCGTACCGTTGCCCTTTGTGGTGAAGAAGGGCTTGAAGATGTTGGGCAAGAGCTCAGGGGCAATTCCGCGGCCCGTATCGGACACGATGATCTCTGCGCTATCCCCCACCTGCTCTACCTCAACTTTGATGATGCCCTTGCCGTCAATTGCCTGAATGGAATTGAGCAGCAGGTTCAGCAGCACTTGGTGGATCTGATCGGCATCGTGCTCGACTTCAGGCAATCCGGAATTTTTTCTCAGATCGATTGTTATTGGCTTCGAGAGCGCCTGCTGTCTCGCCAGCATTACCGAGTGCTCGACCGTGGTGTTCAGATCACCCAAGCGGATCTGGGGCGAGCGTGGACGTGCTGTCTCCAGAAGATCGCCAACGATACGGTTGATCTGGAAAATCTCCAGGCGAACATCTTTCACAACGGCCCGCGCCGGGCTCGCGGCCGGCAGATCCCGGCCGATAATTTCCACGACTCCGGCAATACCGGCCAGGGGATTACGGATTTCATGGGCCAGTCCGGCGGCGAGTTCACCCAGAGTCGAAAAGTGCTCGGCACGTGACATCTGCGTCCGATGCAACAACTCAATCTCTTGATGGTTGCTGTGTAACTGCTCCACCATGCGATTGAAGTTACGTCCCAGGTCCCCAATCTCGTCATTCCGATCGGCGAAGCTGACTCTGACACCCAAATCACCCTCGCCAACCTTCGCGATCTTCTCCTGCAACTCCACCATGGGCCGCTGAATGAGATAGGCCAACACCAGAATAATGACCGCACAAATCGCGACCGCGCCGCCTCCCGCAACCACCAAAACCGCGTGACGTTCTGGATCGCGCAGCGACACCGTCGCCAACAGAAAAAGCAGGAGGCCGTTCACCAGCACGAACGCCACTGGCAATACCGCTTTCAACTCCCAGTTGATTCTGACGGCGCGCGGGGACGCGGTATCGGCAATCGCTTCGGCGGTGGTCATGTTCTCTCCCGTAATCTCAGGCATATGCGTGTAAGCCGGGCAAGAGGTAGGTCACCCCAAAGAACGTGAACATTACGACGCCAAAACCCAAAATGGCGAAGTAAGCGGCTCGCCTTCCTCTCCAGCCGCGGGTAATCCGCATATGCAGGTAGCCCGCATAAACCAGCCAGGTGATGGCTGCCCAGGTTTCTTTGGGATCCCAGTTCCAATACGAACCCCAGGTACGATTGGCCCAGTACGCGCCCGCCGCGATCATGAGCGTGAGCAGGGGAAACGCGATGCCGATGGTCTTATAAGTGATGCGGTCGAGTGCATCAGCCGTCGGCAGCAGCCGTTCCAGATCCTCACGCCGCCACACCAGCATCAGATAAAGCAGCGAAACCAGGATTCCCGACACCAGTCCGGAGAGAATGAATGGGCTCGCCGCCAAAGTCGTCGGGAACAGTCCTTCAGCATCCAGGGACGGATACATTCCACTTCGGGCGCGCAGCACGAAGGCCAGCAACGCCAGGATCTGCAGCAGAATGCTGAGAAACATCGCGCGATTGGCTACGGTCAACAAGTCTTCTCTCTTCTTCCATTGCGCATAGGCGCTTATCCCAAATGGAGCCGCCACGGCCGCAAACACCAGCAGCATCAGCCAGCCCAAGTCAGGAATTGTGACAAACAGCCGCACGCCGCGCGACAAAAACATTTCCGACTTCTCTTCCGGATTCCACGCGATCAGGCTCAGCCCGCCCCATTTCTCGAACCGGGTAAGGACAATGGCCGCGTAGATCGCGCTTACCCCGGCGCTGGTCGCCGCCAGGAAAGTCTCGGTCCTCATTTTGTCCTGGATGAGGAACATCAGCGCCAGAGCGAAACTCAGCGCGCATGCCGCGTAGGCCAGCATCGCCAACGTGACGTGGACATGTAACCAGGTTGATTGCAACGCCGGTACCAGGGGATGAACGTCGGAGGGCAGCAACTGCATGAGCACAACCCCGACGATGGCAACCGGCATGGTCACCGTCCCGATGACCTTGACACCGTATTTTTTCTCCGCAAACAACGTCAGCGCGGCGAGCGTCCAGACGAAGCTCAACAGCATCTCGTAAATGCTGGCGAACGGTGCATGTCCCGCCGTGTACCAGCGATGCACAACTGCTCCGGTGTTGGCGATCAATCCGGCTGCGGTGGCGAATGACGCAGACTTCACATACGACTCAATCCCGCTCACGCCAAAACTCAGATAGAGCGCGCCGGCACCTGCATAAAAGATGAGTGCCGCGAACAACAAGTTCGATTCGGTAAGCAGGTTGCCGCTCTTCACCACATTCAAGAAAGCCATGAACAGCAGGAATACGACTCCCAGACCAACCATCACGATCAGGGTCATGCCGGTGGCCGCTGGTTGCTGTTCTGCCCGTGCCCTTGCCATACGCTTCCTCCCTTAGCTTTCGACCAAAGCGACATGCTCTTCCCGGCATGCCGCTGGTTGGTTTTTCTTTGCCCTTGAATTCTTCACTTCCGACTCGATCTTGTCGGCGATTTCGGAAAACTTCTCTTTGAAGGCGTCCCGATTTTTGTTCGCAGCGCCACCGACCCAAATCGCGGTCCGTCCCCGCGCGTCAACCACGCTGGTAACCCAGATTCGCATGTGGACCAGGTAGAACGCCGTTGCCAATCCCAATGCCATCAGAATGCAGCCCGCCCAAACCGCCCATTGGCCGGGCTCGTGGGAGACTTGCAAGCCGGTGTAGTGGGCCATCTGTAGATCGCGGGGCTCGAATGAATAAGGGGATTCGCCGTTGTGCGAGATACCCTGGATCTCCGGCAGCCAGACCTCGACTGATTTCCCGGTGCTCGCGGAGGTCACGTACATCTGAACTGCGGGATTACTCGGCTCGTCTGACTGGGCGTACACCTCGCCGTCTCGGACAACGAAGTCAGGAATGAACCGTGCCAAAGTCACGGAGGTCTCAGGATCGAGTTGTACTTTCTGACCGACCGTGAGCTCGATTTCTTGCTGCTTGCCACCTTTCGACTTGGCCACCAGGAGGAGTTTCTCTACCTTACCCGTCATTCCATAGCTTGCTTGATAGAAGCGGACGCCGCGGTAGACCAGCGGGTCATTCACTACGATCTGCTTGCGCACCACTTCGCGGCCATTCTCGACAACAGCGAGATCCGACCACCACCGTTTCGGCGAACCATCGGCGTAATTCTCCTGGCCGGCTCCGTCGCAGCGAACCGAAAAAGCGAGCGCCCGCGTCGACCCCGCCCGCGTCTCTACCGCTTGGACCTGCTGCCCTCGCACAAGGGAAACGAAGCCGTTCCATCCGTACAGCCCATCAATGATGCCGCCCAGGAAGATCAGCAGAAGGCTGGCATGGACGATGTAGACTGCCATCTCCGAAAAGCGGTTTCTCTCCGCAAACAACGAGGCCCCTTGCTTGCCGATGACGTGCTCGGTGTGGAAACCCGCCTTGCGCAGGACGCGGGCGGCGACTTCGATGCCGGCCTCTGCATCCTGAACCGCAATCTGCTTTTGGCTGCCAAGTGCTCGGCGGAAGCTTTCATCCGTACTCTTATACGGACGCGAGAAGTACCGCCATGCATTCGGGAAGCGATCAACCGATGCCGCCACAATCGCCAGGCTGACCAGCATCAGCAGGAGCAGGAACCACCAGGCGTGGAACACGTCGGTGAGCCGAACCACGTCCAAAATACGCAGCACCTTAGGCGAGTAGGCCCGCTGCATTTCGTCGGCGTCTGTCATGGGCCGCTGCAAGATGAGCGTCCCCGCCGCGGACACAATTACCACGATGATTAAGAGGATGACGCCGGTCTTGATTGAGCTAATGAACTGCCAGAATCTACGTGCGTGAGAATGGATCTTGGAAACCATAACCTTCCTCTTCCCGTTGTAGGAAATGGCACGTCAGTCGCCACACCGATGTGTTTGTGAAAACCCCTTTCAGTCTCAGGTACTTGGGGACATCGCAGGAAAACTCAAAAGGCGGACTCTTGTGCCATATCACCCAGCCAAGTAACAGGATCGACGGGATTTCGCGCACCGGCTGCGACTTCGGTCACACGGCTGTGTGATTTGACTGCGGGCTCACGGGTGACTTGCGTCCTACCAACTACTCGGAGTTGGAATTCTCATTACAGCAGCGGGAAACTTGTGCATTCTTCCCGTTTTGGAACGAAGAAAAGCCGATGCTTGGGGCACCTGATTACTTGCGTTTTTTCACCTATCCCGCTGTGGGAGAAGGCCCATTCAGAAGCCAATCGCTGAATGGAGGCAATTTCTTCATCACCCTATGGCAATTCACAACAGCTTTTCTGACAATAACTTACAGCGATTGTAAAAGAAATCAGCAATCGCGGGACATCCGGCGCGGCGCGTGCATTTGTCCATGCTGGAGGTTTCCCTTGGAGGTAGTACCCAACATCCTGAGCGCAGCGCGCAACCCCAAGGACGGGCACCCCACCCGAATTGCAAGCCTCGGTCTCAGGTGGGCAGTTCTGTTTCTTGGATTGATTGCAGCTCTCCCCTTAAGTTTTGCCAAAGTGCACCCGGTTCCGCTCGACAAGAATGTGGACGGCACGAAGTGCCTGGAGTGCCATGAGGATAAGACCAAGGGCAAGGCGGTCCACTCGGCGATCGCGACCGGATGTCTCAGCTGTCACGAAGTTCGTGTCACCAAAGACACCACTCGCGTCAAGCTGATTACCGCTACACCCGCCAAGCTCTGCCTGCAGTGCCATTCCGAAAGGGACAGCGCCCAGATCAACGGTCACATTCATCCTCCGGCAGTCTCCGATTGCCTCAGGTGTCACGACCCGCACACTTCGGACAACAAGTTCCAGTTGCTGAAAGCCACCTCAGGAAAGAGTAAGGACGACAACCTCTGCCTTACCTGCCACACACAGGGCACGAACGTTCCTGAGAAGGGCAGCCGTCACGCTGCTCTCGACATGGGTTGCGAGACTTGCCACGTCACGCACAAAACCGGCCCAGAGCTTACTCTAGATAATCGTTTCCACCTGACCAAGTCCACCCCGGCATTGTGCATCGACTGCCATGATCCCAAAGACGCAAACCTGCAAAAGGCGCACCGTGATCAACCTTTTGGCACGGCAAACTGCGTAACCTGTCACGATCCCCACCAGTCCGCCAGTCCCAAGCTGATGCAGGCTTTCACGCATCCGCCTTTTGCGGATAAGAGCTGCGAGATGTGCCACGCTCCGGCGGTTAACGGCAAGGTGGTCCTCAGTCAGAAAGATGTCAGAGGACTGTGTGTCACCTGTCATGACGAGCAGGCGAAGAAAATCGAGACCGCGAAGGTTCAGCATCCGGGAGCTGCGGGCGATTGCACCGACTGTCATAACCCGCACGCCAGCAAACAGGCGGGTCTGCCCAAAACCGATGCCGTCAACATCTGTCTCAGCTGCCACTCCGATATCGGCGAACTGGCAAAAAAACAGGTGCATCATCAACCTGCATTCGAGCAGGGTTGCGCCACCTGTCACGAAGGCCATGGCAGCGACAATGCCAAGCTATTGCGCGCCAGCGGCAACGCTCTGTGTCTGGAATGTCACGGGCCCGACCGCAGTCCCGACAAACTCGAGAAAGAGCATCTGATCACCATCTTCAAAGGCAAGGTGAGGCTGCCGGAAGACTACTTTGCCAAGACGCGCGCGCCCGTAATTCCCATTGAGTACGGCATGGGACATCCGACCGATCGCCACCCCATCACCGATGTGATGGATGCCAAGACGCGCAGCACGGTACGAATTAGCTGCGCCAGTTGCCATCAGCCGCACGCTTCAGCCAAGCCTGACCTGCTGGTGAAAGATCAGGCAAACAATCTCGACTTCTGCAAGAGCTGCCATTCCAATGGGCTCAACCTGAAGTCAGTAACTCCCAGTGGAGCTAAGTAAATGTTGGCGCGTCTCCCCAATTCGTTGCGCAATTTTGAAGTATCGATCGCGGTGGCGGCGCTTGCACTCGCCGCGTTCTCGACCCACGCCTACGCCGGAAAAAAGAAGAATGCCGCCGCGCCCGACACGAAAAAGGAAGGGCGACTGGTATTCGATATCAACAAGCTGGTGTGGCCCAACCCGCCGGCGGTGGCACGCATTCGTTTCCTGGACGAGTTCACCGGCGAAAAAATCGATCTCTCTTCCAAGCAGCCCAAAGCAAAGCCTAAGCAGAGCTGGATGGATCGACTGGCGGGGACCAAGCCGCAAGCCGACCAGGACATTAAGATCCCCTTCCAGCTGCTGCGCCCTTTTGGGATTGCGGTCAACTCCAAGGGCAAAATCTACGTCGCCGACCAGGGCGTGGGCGCAATCTTCATTTTCGACCCCGAGACTCACAACGTTGAATTGATCGGCAACGGCCGTCAGGCGCGGTTTGGATTGATTATCGGCCTGGCGATTGATGACAACGACCGCGTATTCGTCAGTGACGACAAGTTCCGCCAAGTAAGCGTGTTCAACGCCAAGCACGAGCAGGAAGCAGCTTTCGGCGCTGACATTCTGGCGCGTCCGGGCGGCATTGCCATCGACACCGAGAATCGTCTCCTTTATGTCGTCGACACGGAAAGCGATGTCGTCGATGTATTTGATGCCGACAATTTCAAATTACTCCGCAAGATTGGAACTCCTGGCAAGAAGCACACGCTGACAGATCCTGGGACCTTCTCCCTTCCCACCAACGTGGCGGTCGACAGCGAAGGCGAAGTCTACGTTACGGACACGCTCAACAACCGCGTCGAGATCTTCGATGCGGACGGGAAGTTCGTCAGCATGTTCGGAAAATCTGGTGACGGACCGGCCTACTTCGCTCGCCCTAAGGGGATTGCCGTGGATGCTGACGGCCACGTCTGGGTCGTCGACGCCATGCAGGACAAGATCAAGGTCTTCAACCGCGACGGGCAGCTGTTGATCTGCTTCGGCGATCACGGCGGCTTCCCCGGCCAGTTCCAGGTCGCGTATGGCATTGCCATCGACAAGTTCAACCGCGTACTCGTCTCAGAACAGTATCGCGGGCGGGTACAGATGTTCCGCTACGTCACCGACGCCGAGGCCGAGCAGGCTAAAAAGGAAATGGCGGAGAAATCGGCTCCGCCTAAAACGCCGATGGGTGGCGGAGCACCGGCGCAGGCGGAGGTGGCCGCGCCGAAGTGATCGAGTTTGGCTGCTCTTCGGGGCAGCTGAAGCCGGAGGCGGTTAAACCGCTTCCGCAGCAGTAAGCGGGGTGGAAAGGTACCCCGCCTCCGGAAGTGGGTAGTGGTAACAGCTGTTACAACTCAGGAGGTCTTAAAACTAATATGAAGAAAGCACTGCTAGTAACGATGATCGTCCTGGTTGGGGTGGGACTGGCAATGGCGCAGGTCCCGCAGACCACCAATCTGACGACCGATATCCTGGGCGCGCACCTGGTCTATGGCCGTGGCTGCGTGGCCTGCCACGCTCCGCACAGCGGCGCCCGTGGCAATGGGGTCACACCGAAGGTCAATGATCCCACCCTGGGCAACTGGGCTCTGTGGGGTCAGGATGTAACTCCGCTTTATAACCAACAACTGCAATTTGGCGACAACGGCTGGACCAAGTACACGGTCACGTTGCCAGCCGATATGTCCAAGGGCCCATTTGATGCGATTACCGGCATCATGCTCTGCCTGAGCTGCCATGACGGCAACCTGGCGAGTCCAGGCATGATGAAAACGCAAACCGTCGAGACTCTTCCGGTCGTCGGCGGCAAGGCGCCAACCTTGCTGGGAAACGATGGCACCACCAAGGGCAACTATCTGAACGACCACCCGGTGGGACCGAAAGCGTTGGTCACCTGCAACGGCTTTGATCCTGCCAATCACAACTACGATTGGGACTGCACGCTGGACGGCGCCGGTGGATTCGACATGACCGGCACGGGTTCGGCCAATTTCGTCAACAACTACGGCCACACAATTGAAACGTTCAATAATGGCGCGGGCGGCGCGATGGTCACTTGCATCAGCTGCCACGACCAGCATAGCCAGAACATTTTCTGGGGCACGATGAACGGACAGGCAACGCCGGGACCGTACTATACCCAGTTCTTTGTTCGCGGCTATTACAACCCGGGCAATGGCGGCAACTCCGCTGCTCAGTTCTGCCGCAACTGCCACGGTGGCGAATCGAACGAAATGCACGGACAGCTCAATGTCCCAACCACATAAACCTTCAACACTCGGGGGAGAGGTTTCTCTCCCCCGCTTTTCAAAGTCAGTGAGGAAGACATGAAGTCCTCAACGATAGCCTGCATCCTGGTTCTGGCAACGGTCTCCGCAGCTTCGGCACAAATGGTCGCGTCGCACGCTTCGACGGCTGCTCCAAGAGCCAATGTTACGAATGTCCTGCAGCCCACGGGCAGGCCGGTGGCGCGCGTAAATGGCGCCGTACTCACCGACCGTGACCTGTTGCGTGAGATGTACACCATCTTTCCTTACGCGCGGCAGCACAACGGCGGTTTTCCGGCCGCGATGGAAACCGACATCCGCCAAGGTGCGTTGAAGATGATCGTCTTCGAAGAGCTTTGCTATCAGGAAGCGCAGCGGCGTGGTATGGGTATTCCGACGGCGAAGATGCAGGGCGCGGTCGCGGAATTCCGTAAGCAGTTCCACAGCCCCGATCAGTATCAGCAGTTCCTCAAACAGGAAGGGATTTCGTCCAAAGACGTGCGCGCACGCATTCGCCGCTCGCTGCTCATTGATGCCTTCCTCAAGGAGGAGGTCAGCAAAAAGGCTGCCGTTACCCTGGTCCAGGCAAAAACTTATTACCAAAAGAACCTGGACCGCTTCCGTGTACCGGAGGCGTTTACGGTTCAGACGATTTCCATCTTGCCGCCGCAGAACGCCACCCCGCAGCAGTTGAAAGAAGCGAAGAGGAAAGCCGAAGACGCCATCAGCCGCGCCAAGACCACCAAGAACTACGAAGAATTCGGAACGCTCGCGGAGCAGATTTCCGAGGACGACTGGCGCGTCATGATGGGTGACCACCGCGCAGTAGACCGCTCCAAACTTCCTCCCGAGGTACTCAGTGCCTTGCAGAAAATGAAGCCGGGAGAGGTCAGCGACTTGATCTCGGTTGGCCCGGCGTACACGATTGTTCGCCTCAACGCCCTTACTCCTGCAGGAACCCGCAAATTTGCCGAGGTCAAGGACTCAATCCGCAAAGACCTGCAGCGCGATCGTACCGAACGACTCCGCTCAGCATTGGGACAGAAGCTTCGAAAGAACGCCAAGATCGAGGAATTGTGAAGCCGTGGGGCCCATTCCGCTTGACATCTCCGAATCGGCACCTGTGGCGACGGCCGCCCTCGGTCGTCGGGCGGAGCGCAGTTCCGCATAGAAACATCGTTGTCCCAGCGGGATATGACTACATTCCCAGCGCCATTTCCCGCAGTCTCGAGACGGGTCGTGAGTTCGCGGCTTTGCTGGCTTCCAAGTCGCTGAAATCACTGCGTGAAAACCCTGACTGCCATTCCCGGAATGGCACCCGACCTGCCCCCTTATCAGTAGAGATTGCGAGGGCATTGTGAAGCTACGGTCGCTCACATTGGTGGCACTCACGTTGACTCTGGGGATAGCCGCCTCCGCCCAACTGCAGGTCGGGGACGATCTGCTGATGAACCTCAACGGCAATCTCTCTGCCGGGTATAACGCCGGATACTCCAACTTCGGCCCCTCGAATCACGGCTTCGTTCTAGGTGGGAATGCGAATCTGAGAGGCTCTTACTACAACCCCAAGTTCCTGTCCTTTACTGTCAGTCCGTTTTACAACCAGTCGCGGGCAAACTCGTCGTATCAGTCGATCAGCGACGCGACCGGCCTGACCAGCAGCGCCGCCATTTTCAGCGGCAGCAACTTCCCTGGCTCAATCAGCTACTCCCGAACCTACAACAGCACGGGAAATTTTGGCCTTCCCGGCCAACTCGATTTGACCTCGCACGGCAACGGCGACTCCCTCTCTCTCGGCTGGGCCGAAAATTTGCCGGATGCGCCCCATGTAAATGCCAGTTTTCAGGAGGGTCACAGTACCTACTCGCTCTATGGCGCTCAGGGCGAAGGGCAGACGACTTTCAAATCGTTCAATCTTGGAGCCAACTACATGATCGAGGGCTTCAACTTGACGGCTAATTACCGGCACAGCAACACGCATGCGGATTTGCCGCCGCTCTTCGGCGGCGAGGGTGCCCGCAGCAGTTCGCACGGCGACTCCTATGGCTTCGGAGTAGGACATGCTCTGCCACTCCACGGCAGCTTCTCGGCCGCGGCCAGCAAGTCATACACACAGGCTGAATACGCCAACAGCAACTACAACGGCACGGTGCGCACTGCCAATGCCGGCGTTGGCTTCAATCCTCTTGAACAGTTGAACGTCGGCGTGAACACCCAGTACACCGATAACGTCACCGGATTGCTGTACCAGAATTTGATCAACTCGGGCACGATCGTGGTTCCGCTCGCTTCGTCGCAGTCCATCCATGGACTGGATACGAACGCGTACGGCACTTACAACATCCCGGTTCTGCATTTAACGCTGGGCGCCAACGCCGAGCATCGCGACCAGTCGTTTGGCGGAAAACTGTTTACCGCCGACGCCCAGACAGGCACTGTGACTTACAGCAATGCAGTTCTGGGAGGCTTCTTCAACAGCACCGTCGGCGTGGTGCACTCGTCGACCAACTCCAACGGCCAGAGTGCGACCGGGCTGATTACGTCACTAAACTACACCAGGCGCATTGGCGCATGGAATGTGACTGGCTTCTTCAATTTCTCGCAGAATACGCAGACTTTGCTGATCCTCTACACGACCGAAAGCTACGGCTATTCCGGAAGCGTGTCTCGCAAGTTCAACCGCTTCCGTTTCAGCCTGGGTGCGGGTGGCTCCAAGACCTGGCTGACCCAGAATCGCGGCTCGGAATCTTCGGGGCAAAACTACACAGCGACGTTCGGTTTGCGCTGGGCGAGTGTGAACGGCAGCTATTCCAAGTCTGATGGCAATGCCATTCTGACCGGCGCCGGCCTCACCCCAACACCGGTGCCGTCGCCGATTCTGATACCAAGTGCGGTTGTGCTATATGGCGGACATGCGTGGTCGGTCGGCGTGGGCAGCAGTCCAATGCGCGGCTTGTTGCTCTCGGCTGGCTTCTCGAAAGCCAGAAGCGATACGTTTAGCATTTTGACGGCTTCCAACAATAGCAACGACCAGTTCAACACTACAATTGATTACGCCTTTCGCAAGATGTACTTCCGGGGAGGCTATAGCAGGACACTGCAGGGCATCAGTGGGTCCGGTTTGCCGCCGGCCATGGTAGGCACGTTTTACGTTGGGATTTATCGATGGTTCGATTTCTTCTAAGCCGGCATGCGCGCCTGTTACTTCGCTTCGTGTTGCCCTGGGGATTGTTATTGGCACTGCCGTCCGGCTCCTGGGCGCGTTCCAAGCCAAAGCCTGTCGAGTCCAGGGTTCCAGAACTACTTCTGGATGGCGGACGAAAGCTCACCTTCGAGCGCAGCTTCAGTTCCGAACGAGAGGTCAAAGTCAAACGCGGCTTCTGGTCGCGGGTTCTCGACGTGGTTGCCGGAGAGCCCAACTTCCACGCTCTAATCCGTCCTTATAGTGTGGTCGCCGACTCCCGCGCGCGGGTCATTGTCACCGACCCCGGCGCTGCGGGAATTCATATCTTTGATTTCGAAGGGCAGAAATACAAGTTCGTTTCGCACGCTGGTGGCAAAGACGTGTTGAAGCAGCCGCAGTGTGTGGCCGTCGATAAGCAGGACAACATTTACGTTACGGACTCGGAAGCCGGCAAAGTTTTCATCTTCGACGCCGATGGAAAGTTTCGGCGTGTGATCGGCAGTATCAAAGGTGGAGAAGGTTTATTCAAGCGCCCCACCGGGATCGCAGTCGATTCTGACGAGCAGCGAATATTCATCACCGACACGCTGCGCAACAAGATTTACGTGACCGACCTTCAGGGCAGCGTGCTGCAAATGATCGGCAAGAATGGCACCGGTAACGGCGAGTTTAACTTCCCGACGGAATTGCGGCTGGAAGGCAACAACCTGATCGTGGTCGACGCCATGAACTTCCGCATTCAGGTGCTCGATCGCTCCGGAACATTTCTGTACGCCATCGGCCATGAGGGCGATCAGCACGGGAGTTTCTTCCGCCCGAAAGGAATCGGAATCGATTCGGAAGGCCACATTTATGCGGTCGACGGCGGCTTTTCGATTGTGCAGGTTTTCGATCGCGAAGGACGGCTGCTCTACTACTTCGGTCAGAAGGGCACTGGATTCGGCGACTTCCAACTGCCTTCCGGGCTGTTCATTGATCACAACGATCGTGTCTTCGTGGTCGATTCGTATAACCGTCGCGTGCAGGTATTCCACTATTCCGGGCTGAAGCAACAGGCCAAAGGAGGCGTGCAATGAAGCGTGCCTTAGCGCTTGCCTTCTTCCTGCTCTTTGCGGCCACTATCACTCACGCGCAACTCTCTGCTGAAGTAATGGGGGCGCATGATTTGTCACCGCTGGGCACCTCGCCCATCAAGGGGACGCTTTCCGGATCATGCTTGTATTGTCATGCTCCTCACTCGGGGGTAGGCGGAATCACGCCGCTGTGGAATCAGACGCTTTCGACGCAGGTTTACACGCCGTACACAAGCTCGACATACCAGCAGAAGGGAATCCAGCCGCAGTTGGGCGGCGCCAGCAGCCTGTGCCTTAGTTGCCACGATGGCACGGTCGCTCCTGGCCTGACCACCGCCTATGGAAAAGTAGCCATGAGCGGCAGCATGTATCCCGCCGACCAGTTCGGCACGAACTTGCAGGGATCGCATCCCTTCAGCGTGATCACGCCCATCAAGGATTCGCCTGATCTGGTGTCCACCCTTGCAGCGCAGGGCACGACTGCCGATCCGGTGATTCACCTGGTGAATGGCAACATCGAATGCACCACCTGTCACGATCCGCACGCGCAATCGACAGACAAAGTTGTTCCTGCCTTCCTCGTCAGAGACAGCTCGAACGGTCAAATGTGTCTGGCCTGTCACGATCCCAATCGAGTCGTTCCCGGGCAGACCAATTTGCTGGCGGGATGGACGACCGGCATCCACGCAGTCGCGAGCAATACCATTGGGAATCCAACGATGGTTGGCGGCTATCACACGGTTGCGCAAAACGCGTGCGAATCCTGCCATACTTCGCATAACGGCAGCAGCACAGGCCGCCTGTTGCGAGGCAGCAATGAGCAGGCGTGCGTGTCGTGCCACAGTGGCGGATCGAATGTTTCCCCCGCGGCTCCGAATGTGTTTGCCGAGTTCGCCAAGGTTGGACACCCCTTCACCAGCGGCAACAGTTCCCATGATGCGTCCGAAAGCGCACTGTTGAATCAGAACCGGCACGCCACCTGCGCGGATTGCCATAACTCCCATGCGGCCAGCAAGGTCGCAAGTCTTGGTCTGCCTCCGGCAATTCGGCCATCCCAGGCTGGAGTTGTAGGAATCAGCTCCGCAGATGGCGTGAGCGTTCTCAATCCATCGGTGAATCAGTTTGAAAACTGTTTGCGCTGTCACGGCACGAGCACGGGCAAGGTCGCCAATCCGGTATTTGGGTATCTGCCGATGCGCGCCGTTTCCGCGAGCGATTCGTTGAACGTGATTCCGGAGTTCAGCGCAACCGCCACATCGAGTCATCCCGTCATGCACGACCGCAGCAGCCCGCTGCCGCAACTGAGCCTCCGCACTTACATGCTGAATGTCGATGGCATCACCCAGGGACGCAGCATGGGCACGCGAATCTTCTGCACCGACTGCCACAATAGCGACGATAATCGCGAATTCGGCGGCCCCGGACCGAATGGACCGCACGGCTCGAAGTTCTGGCACATCCTGGAGCGCCGCTATGAGTTCAGCCAGGCGCCCGCTCCGGGACAAATGATCACGAACCTGTTCCCCAATCCGGACCTGAGCGTGGCAGGTCCTTACGCGCTATGCGGGAAATGTCACGACCTGGCTCAGATTCTCAGCAACAGCAGCTTTAAGGCACACGCCAACCACATCAACGACGGTTTCTCCTGCTCAACTTGTCACACGGCACATGGCATGGGCGCGGCTTCGGGCACGATATCGGGGGAACGGTTGGTCAACTTCGATGCCAATGTGGTTGCGCCCAATGGCGCCACACCAATCTCTTATAACCGCGCGGCAGGAACGTGCACGCTCGTTTGTCACGGGCAAGCGCACTAAATAATCCCCTTGCTGCCAGCAAAAATTGGCTGGCAGCTAAGAGCTGACCGCTACCTGTTGTTCAGCCAATCTGCGCAGGCTCTCGGTATACGGCGCCTTTGCAACGCCGCGGTCGGTGATGATCGCGGTCACGTACTGGGACGGAGTCACATCAAAGGCCGGATTTTCAACCGCCACGCCCTCGGGCGCCACTTGCTTGCCGGCAATGTGCGTCACTTCGCGGCGGTTACGCTGCTCGATGGGTATCTGGCTGCCGTCGGGAGTTTCGAGGTCTATTGTGGAAAGCGGAGCCGCCACATAAAAGGGGATTTTGTGTTCCTTGGCCAGCACTGCGACTGTGTAGGTGCCGATTTTGTTGGCGACATCGCCATTGGCGGCGATGCGGTCTGCGCCTACCACGATGGCGCCAATCCTTCCCTGCTTCATCATGCTCCCCGCCATATTGTCGGAAATAACGGTCGTAGGGATGCCATCCTTCATCAGTTCCCATGCCGTTAAACGCGATCCCTGCAGGAACGGGCGGGTTTCGTCCGCGTAAACGTGAATCTTCTTGCCCTGCTCGACTGCGGCTCGAATCACTCCCAAAGCAGTGCCGTAACCGCAGGTGGCGAGCGCGCCGGCATTGCAGTGGGTCAGGACTCCGCCGCTGGCCGGCATCAAGGTCGCGCCGTATCGCCCCATAGCCTGATTCGCCGCAATGTCCTCTGCGTGCATCCGCTGTGCTTCTTCGATGAGAGCAGCCTTGATCTGCTCCACGGGTCGGGTCCGCAGTTTCTCGAACTTCTCCGACATCCTTCTTATAGCCCAGAACAGATTGACTGCTGTGGGCCTGGTCTTGCCGATGACATCGCAGATCTGATCGAAGTCCTTCTTTAGATCGGACACCCTTTCAGCTTTGGAACTTTTTACGCCCAGAGCGATCCCCATAGCAGCGGCAACGCCGATTGCTGGCGCGCCCCGCACCACCATGTTGCGGATTACGTCCGCGACTTCCTGGTAAGTTTTGCAGGTGACGTAGGTTTCTTCCGTCGGAAGCTTCGTCTGGTCAATAAAGCGCACGCCGGAATCTGTCCACTCGAGGGTTTGAATCATAAATCCAGTTCTCAGTTCTCCGTTCTCACTTCTCGCCTACAAATCCCCGTACCGGAGATCGTGCGAGATTGCCTCAAGCTAAACGAAGAGCTAAAAGCTAATCGCTAAGAACCGACGGCTAAATGCTGCTTCCGCACATCAGTTGCCGTGAAAACGGAAACGAACGGCACAGCACCTGCCGCGTTCTTGACGTTCGCCCTGCCCTTGGCTTCTTCGCGTTCTACCAGGCACATCACTCCCACTACTTCGAACCCGAAACCGCGCGCCGCTTCGATGGCCTGGACCGTCGAGCTACCGGTAGTACATACATCGTCTACGATCACAACACGCGACCCTTTGTCACGGAAGCCTTCGATGCGTTGACCGGTGCCGTGCTGCTTCTCCGCTTTTCTCACCAGAAAGCCGTGTATTGTTCCGCTAACTACTGCTACCGCGACGACAATGGGGTCGGCTCCCATCGTCAGCCCCCCAATGGCCTCAGGATGCCAGCCACGGGCTTTGATCTCCTCGAGAAAAACTTCGCCTGTCAGCCGAGATCCGCGGGCATCCAGCGTAGTCCTCCTGCAATCGACGTAGTAGTCGCTCCTCGCGCCGGAGGACAGCGTGAACTCGCCCAGCCGGAACGATTTCTGTGCCAGTATGCGCAATAGCTCTTCCCGGGCTGCAGACATGGCAAACTACGATACCATGCGGGGGCGGCAGCGATCCTAACCGCAGAAGTAAGAATGGAGAAGTCAGAATGCAAAACAGCCGAATGACTAGTATCCCGGCGTCTCCTAACGATTGACGAATTTACCAATTTGGAAATGACCAGTACGCGTGATGAATTTGCATTCTTCTGCAGTTCTCAGCTTGTTTCCGAACAGAGCTTGGCATTACAATGCGCCGCTGATACCCAAGCGGAGAATCCAATGAGCGCTGCTTCGGTTCCCACTCCGAGCGAACTACCCGCGCGAATGTCCCATGGGGCGCGCATCTTGAATACCTTCATTTCGCCTGCCAAGACCTTTGGCGACCTGAAAAATGGCGCTGGCTGGTGGGCGCCCTGGCTACTGATCTCCGTCGTGGCGCTCATGTTCGTTTTCACCATGGGCCAGGAGGTCGGATTCGAACAAATCACGAATAACGAGATCGCGCGCTCTTCCCGGGCGGAACAGTTCGAGAAGCTACCGCCGGACCAGAAGGCCAAGCAACTGGCTTTCTCCACGAACCTCACGCGCGTCATTTCTTATGCCAACCCTGCGGTGAACCTGCTGGTGTTCGTCATCATCGCGGGCGTGTTGATGGGAACGTTTAGCGTGGCTGCCGGAGCGGCAGTTCCGTTTGCCCGGTCTCTCGCGATCGTAATCTATGCGAGCTTACCCGCGGTTATCAGTGCGCTGCTGGGCATTGTGTCTCTGGTGGCAGGCGGCATGTCGGGCTCACTGGATAAGGATGCCTTTAATGTGAGGAATCCAGTGGCCACTAATCCCGCGTACTTCATGGACCCGACCGGCAACAAGTTCTTGTATGGAATGACCTCTGCACTCGACATATTTGTCATCTGGTCCATCATTCTGATGGGGATCGGGTTCTCCTCCAACAGCAAGCTGAAGCGGGGCACCGCCATTGGCATCGTCGTTGCCTGGTACCTGGTTTACAAGCTCGCGGGCGCTACCCTGGCCTCGATCTTCTAATCACGTGCGCCTGTGACACAGTGTGATGGTTGTCACTGATGTATTCGCGATTCCTGCCCATAATTCCCCCGGACGGGAGGCGTGTCATGAAGCTCGGGTTCTCATTCGCCGCTGTGGTACTGGTCTTCTGCAGTAATGCTTTTACTCAGCAGGCCAGCGCGGGCCAGTGCATCGACTGCCATACCAGGATCACACCCAAAATCGTTTCTGATTGGAAGCTCAGCAAGCACAGCCAGGCGGAAATCGATTGCACGGCCTGTCACGGTTCGAGCCACATGTCGGCAAGCGATGTTTCGAAGGTGAAAATTCCCACCCCGGACACTTGCGCCGCCTGTCACCAGACCCAGGTCGAGCAGTTCAAGAAGGGCAAGCACTCGCTGGCATGGGCCGCGATGAAGGCTATGCCGACCATTCACTGGCAGCCGATGGCGATGATTGAAGGAGAGAAAGGGTGCGGCGGCTGTCACAAGATCGGAATCAAGACACCGGCCGAGATTGTCGAGTTGCGCCAGCACGGCTCCGAGTTTGGCGCCGCGGCCTGCGACTCATGCCACACCCGGCATACTTTCTCTGCCGACGAGGCGCGACAACCCCAGGCTTGCGAGAGCTGTCACATGGGCTTCGATCACCCGCAGTGGGAGATGTATTCGTCTTCGAAACACGGCGTGCGTCACGAACTCAAGGCCTTGAAAGTGCTCTCGCCAGATTCGGCCGCGCCCACTTGCCAGACCTGCCACATGCAGAACGGCAATCACGAAGTGCGCACCGCATGGGGGTTCCTGGCCGTGCGGCTCCCCCTGCCCGAGGACAAGCAGTGGGCTGCCGATCGCGCCACTATTCTCGAGGCGCTCGGTGTGCTTGACCCGAGCGGCAAACCCACGGCGCTGGTCGATACGGTCAAGGCCGCCCAGGTTGCGCGGCTGACGCAGGACGATTGGCAGCAGGAGCGCGACAAGATGCTTAAAACTTGCAACCAGTGCCACTCCGGCAATTTTGCCCGGCAGCAATTGCAGATGGGCGATGACATGATCAAGAACGCCGACCACTTGATGGCCGAGGGCATCCAGATCGTCGCCGGATTGTATAAGGATGGTGTCCTACCCAAGCCGAAAAACTACACCTATGCCTTCCCTAACCTGCTGACGTTTCATGACGCGCCCACAGTAATCGAGCAGAAGCTGTTCGTTATGTATCTGGAACACCGCATGCGGACCTTCCAAGGTACGTTCCATGCCAGCCCGGACTACGCCATGTGGTACGGCTGGAGCGAAATGCAGCGTGATCTCACGGAAATCAGGGAGCTCGCCGCAGAGATGAGGAGCAGGGGCAGAGCGGGCGCTGCACAATAACTGCTTAGTCGCGGCAACAGAAGATCTACTCGACCTTCAAAGGGACGGAGAGGCTTCCCACTCTGCCGCTCATGTTGTCGCGAACGACAAAATGCACGGTGTAATCTCCGGGAGCGAGCTGGAGCGCGTTCCTGTAACCAACGCCATGGGTCTGCACTACTGACAGTTGGTCGGGTGACAAGGTTGACTGTACAACTTGATTCAATTTCTTGACTTGCGAACCGTTCTTCTCAGCGATGGCCCAGACATCCAGTTGGAAATGATTCCTATTCTTGTCGCCTAGAGTGACACCAGACGCCGGAACTGCCAGCGCAAATTCTGCCCTCTTGCCGGCGTGTCCCGACGTGAGATTTTGCCATGCCATAACAATGGGGAGATCGCTGCTATCAAGAGGAGCCCCCGCAGCCAAGTCGAGTTCCGAGGTGCGGCTTAGTTCGGGATCAAAGACCGAATTGGTGACCAGGAACCCAGAACGTGTGGATGCCACGAGATTAGGGTCAGTCATCTTTACTGCTAGCTGTCTCCAGCCGGGCTTATTGTCCCTGGTATTTAGCTCATAGCTCAACACGTAATAAGAGCTGTTGTCGCCGGTCAGCTCCTTTGAAAGGGACGCGAGATTCTTGCTCTCCAAGTAAGCACGGCCACCAGTCATGGCTGCGAACCTTTGCAGCATTTCAGGGCTCGAGTGTTCCAACCTGGATCGCTTGTTTGCATTTCCCGAATCGGCTTGGCTGAAGAGAACAGACGAAACTGGGTACACAGAGACATAGGAGTCTTGAAGCTCTGCCAACGCGCGTTCATACGGCATGGAGAGCGAACCGCCCGGCAGGCTGGACGGGCTATCCAAACGGAATGGGAAACCGTCAGCCACCCAGACGAGCGCCTTCTTACCCCCTATGCCCGCAACTGACCACGCGATCTGATGAAAAGCACGGACTGTCTGCTCGATAGCGCGGTTTTCGCTCAGTTGGTTTGAATCCGGTTGCCCTTTCGTCAGGAAGTCTGAAAGCAGTGAATTGAGGTTTTCATCGTTTGCATGTTTGGGGTCCGAGGCCGCGGAAGCAGCAGAACTGTCTCCAATGGCGGATTTCAGCGATTGCAACAACTGCTTGGGATCGGACTTGACGTCATACACAACTTGTAAGCCTTTCGGGCCGAGGATCATCAGACCGAGGGGCTGTTTGGACGAAAGATTGTCAGCCAAGAACTTCAAAAGTTGTTTACGAACTTCGGCACCGCCCAGCGCTGGCGAATTGATGGTATCGATCAGAACCACAATGGCGGCGCGGGTTTCGCCTGGAATGGTATTGGTGAATTGTCCAACTGGCTGGTTTGGGAACTCCAGTGGCCCCTCATTCGCCCAGACTTCTTCGCACTGAAGAATATTCTGCTCCTGACCCTCTTCGAGGACGTGGAAGGCATCTTTCTTGAGCCCGTGAACGTAACTGCCGTTTTTGTCAGCTACGACGACCGGCACGCGGATCAGAATCTTGCTGGATCTGAACTGAAGCTTTGCTTCCTCTTCGGCACGTTTTGCTCCAGACGTGTAATCCGGAACTGAGCTTGCCTTGGCGCCCGGCGTCGCGGGCAAATCCATGGGCTTGGAAAGACCAGGTGGGCCTTGAGCCAGGCTGCTGGTCAGCAATGAAAAAAGGAGAATGGCAAGAACCGCAAACTGTCTACACATGGCATAAACTCCACGATCATAGCTATACGGGATGTTTACTCGCTACCAGAATGCCAGTCTTTACCTACTGGGAAATTATATAACTCAA
>DASSIO010000034.1:0-37466 GCA_035691825.1 Terriglobales bacterium
CAATCGACACTGGAGGGAGCTATTTGCGACCAGGCGAGGCTTAGAATCAAAACGCCCGGAGGCCAGGTAAAAGTTTGTAAACACTACTGCTTTTCTTTTAACCAATTAGTCAAATAGGCGTGGGTAGTGGGTCATTTGAAAAATGGGGTCGTTTGCAGGCCGTTACGCGGACCAATGAATCCATGCAACGAAACTTTCTAAAGCGAAAATACACTCTGGTACTTGTCATCGTGGTGGCCATGACCTCGGTTCTGTTGGGCTGCGGTAGTGCAGCTCGGCCCGCCACCGCCCGCGCTGCCTACAACCAGGCTGTGCCAGTGGCTACCGCTCCGGTCGTGCAACGGGACATGCCGGTTTACCTGGTCGGATTGGGTTCCGTCACTCCACTTTACGCCGTAAGTGTTAAGACCCGAGTCGATGGCCAGTTGGTGCAGGTCAATTTTCGCGAAGGCCAGCAGGTCAAGAAAGGCACTCTTCTGGCGGTTATTGATCCCCGGCCGTTCGAAGTGGCGCTCAGCCAAGCGGAGGCTCAACTGTTCAAAGACCAGGCGCAACTGAGAGATGCAAAGCTGAATTACGAACGCTTCCGCGACTTGCTGCAGCAGTCAGGCGCGATCTCG
Organism: Terriglobales bacterium; assembly: GCA_035691825.1. Taxonomy (GTDB): domain Bacteria; phylum Acidobacteriota; class Terriglobia; order Terriglobales; family Acidobacteriaceae; genus Gp1-AA122. Next base: position 621 of record DASSIO010000034.1, read on the forward strand.
CAGCAGCAGGTCGACACCCAGAAAGCCACCGTGGATCAGTTCGAGGGCGCTGTTCGCGCCGACCAGGCGAATATTGACAGTGCCAAACTTCAACTGACCTATTGTCACATCACAGCGCCGATTGACGGACGTGTCGGGCTGCGTCTGCTCGATCCTGGAAATATGGTGCATGCCAGCGATGCCAATCCCCTGCTGGTCATCACGCAGTTGCAGCCCATCACGGTTATTTTCACCTTGCCCGAGGACCAGCTTCCCGAAGTCGCGCGCCACATGAGAACTGGGTCACTGACTGTCGAGGCTTACAGCCGAGATGACCAAACCAAACTTTCGACAGGGCGCCTGCTGACCATCGACAACGAAATCGATCCGAACACCGGGACTGGGCGTTTGAAAGCCGAGTTCCGCAATCCCGATAACGCCCTCTGGCCGAATCAGTTCGTCAACGTTCGCCTGCTGCTTGAAACGCGCAAGAACAGCCTGGTGGTTCCGGCTGCCGCGGTGCAGCGTGGGCCTCAGGGAACCTACGTTTTCGTAGTGAAATCGGACAATTCGGTGGATTTGCGTCCGGTGACAGTCGCGATTTCTCAGGGAAATCTTTCTGCGATCAGCAACGGACTTGCTGCCGACGAGATCGTCGTCACCGATGGCCAGGACAAACTGCAAGCCGGAAGCAAGGTTGAACCTCGCCAGGGTCGCGGTCCAGCCACGGCTCCGCCCGGAACACATCCCGCACCGCAATCGGCAGGTAATCCGGCACTATGAGTCCATCGCGGATTTTCATTCTCCGGCCGATTGCTACCACGCTGCTGATGATTGCAGTGTTGCTGGTGGGCATCGTGGCGTATCGCCAGTTGCCGGTCTCGGCGCTGCCGGAAGTAGACTATCCGACCATCCAGGTGATGACGTTTTACCCCGGCGCAGCCCCGGAAGTGATTGCGTCGTCGGTTACCGCGCCGCTGGAGCGGCAATTTGGGCAAGTGCCCGGCTTGACCCAGATGACATCCACCAGCTCTTTCGGCAGTTCAATCATCACGCTGCAGTTTGCGCTTGATCAGAACATCGATATCGAGGAACAGCAAGTCCAAGCCGCGATCAATGCTTCGGCAACGTATCTTCCTCGCGATCTGCCCAATCCGCCCATCTACAGCAAGGTAAATCCTGCGGACGCACCCATCCTCACGCTGGCGCTCAGTTCCGACACGCTGGCGCTGTCCAAAGTCGAAGACCTCGCCGACACGGCCCTGGCACAGAAAATCTCGCAACTGCCGGGCGTGGGACTGGTTTCGATCAGCGGCGGGCAGAAGCCTGCCGTTCGGATCCAGGCAAACCCTACTGCGCTGGCCTCGTACGGACTCAGCCTCGAGGATCTGCGGACAGCTTTGACTGCGCAAAACGTTGATCAGGCCAAAGGCGTGCTCGATGGGCCGAGGCAGTCGTACACGATTGGCGCCAACGACCAACTGCTTTCCAGCAAGCAGTACAGCCAGATTATCGTGGCGTACCGGAATGGGGCGCCAGTGAGGCTGTCCGATGTTGCCACTGCCGTGGACAGCGCCGAAAACGTGCAGCAGGCCGCCTGGATGAATACCAGCCCCGCGGTGATCGTCAACATACAGCGGCAGCCCGGAGCCAACATTATCAGCGTTGCCGACCGGATCAAGACGCTGCTGCCGCAGCTGCAGTCATCGCTGCCGGGTGCGGTCAAGGTGCAGATACTGACGGACCGCACCAACACCATTCGCGCGTCGGTAAAGGATGTGCAGTTCGAGCTGATGCTTACGGTGGCGCTGGTGGTGATGGTCATTTTCCTGTTCCTCAGGAACTTATCGGCCACGATCATTCCCAGCGTTGCCGTTCCGCTCTCGCTAGTCGGAACCTTCGGCGTGATGTACCTGCTGGGCTACAGCCTGAACAATCTCACCCTCATGGCGCTTACGATTTCAACTGGCTTCGTGGTTGATGACGCCATTGTGATGATCGAGAACATCAACCGCTTTCTGGAGGAAGGCGAATCGCCGCTCACGGCGGCCCTCCGCGGCGCAGGACAAATCGGCTTCACCATCGTCTCGTTGACGGTGTCCCTGATAGCGGTGCTCATTCCGCTGTTGTTCATGGGGGACATCGTTGGACGCCTGTTCCGGGAATTTGCGGTGACCTTGGCAGTCACGATTCTGGTCTCGGCGGCGGTCTCGCTGACGTTGACGCCGATGATGTGCGCCAAACTGCTGCGCTTCAAAGATCCTGCCGAACAAAACCGTTTGTACAAAGCTTCGGAGGATTTCTACAACCGGGTGATTGCGTTCTATGGACGCACACTCCGCTGGGTGTTGCGATACCAGAACACCACGTTGCTGATCACAGCGGGCACACTCGTCTTGACATTGGTTCTCTACGTGGTCGTACCCAAGGGATTTTTTCCGGTGCAGGATACCGGCGTGATCCTGGGCATCTCCGAGGCGCCCGAGAGCGTTTCCTTCAGCGCCATGTCGGAACGGCAGCAAGCCCTGGCTCGGATCATCCTGCAGAATCCGAATGTGGAGAGCTTGTCATCCTTCATCGGCGTCGACGGAGTAAACACAACTCCTAACAGCGGCCGCATTCAGATCAATCTGAAGTCTCGCGACCAGCGTAAAGAGACGGCAGAACAGATCATTCGCGACCTGGCGCCGCAAGTCGCCCAAGTTCAGGGGATCACACTTTATATGCAGCCGGTGCAGGACCTGACAGTCGAGGACCGCGTCAGCCGCACACAATTTCAATACTCCATGGAAGATACTGACGCGCGCGAGCTTTCCGATTGGTCCACGCGGCTGATGACCAGGCTGCGCACCTCGCCCGAACTACGCGACGTCGCCAGCGACCAGATGAACAACGGCCTGGAAGCCGATTTGGTCATCGACCGTGACACCGCGTCCCGGCTCGGCATTCTGCCGCAAGCGATCGACGACACCCTCTACGACGCTTTCGGACAGCGCCAGGTCTCGACCATGTTCACGCAGTTGAACCAGTATCACGTGGTGCTCGAGGTAGACCCCCAGTTCCAGCAGAATCCGGATGCGCTCAGCAGCATCTACGTGAAATCAACGAACGGCACCGAGGTGCCACTGTCTGCGTTTACGCACTTCGAACCCAAGAATGCGGCCTTGGCGATTAACCACCAGGGACAGTTTCCGGTGGTTACACTGTCGTTCAACCTCGCGCCGGGCGTGTCGCTCGGCGAAGCCACAAAAGTTATCGATCAGGCAGAGAAAGACATCGGTATTCCCGCCAGCATCCACACCAGCTTTCAAGGCACAGCAGCGGCGTTTCGCAACTCGCTCTCCAGCGAGCCATGGCTGATTTTGGCCGCCATTATTACCGTCTATATCGTGCTCGGTGTTCTCTACGAAAGTTACATCCATCCCATCACGATTCTGTCGACACTTCCATCCGCCGGGGTTGGAGCAATTTTGGCATTGCTGGTCACGGGCAATGACCTTGGGGTTGTCGCGCTCATTGGCATCATCCTGCTGATCGGGATCGTCAAGAAGAATGCCATCATGATGATCGACTTCGCACTCGAAGCTGAGCGCGAAGAAAAGAAGTCGCCCGAGGAGGCTATCTATCAAGCATCCTTGTTGCGCTTCCGGCCGATCATGATGACCACCATGGCGGCGCTGCTCGGCGGCTTACCGCTGGCTTTGGGTACAGGAACTGGTTCGGAATTGCGGCATCCCCTCGGAATCACAATTGTTGGCGGATTGCTTGTCAGCCAACTGCTCACTCTATACACCACGCCGGTCGTTTACCTCTGGTTCGACCGCCTGGCTCATCGCTTCGCCCGCTTCCGGTTAGGCAATCCGATTGAGGAACCGGTCGAGGTCGAGTAGGTCATGAACGTCTCAGCGCCATTTATCAAGCGGCCGGTAGGAACCTCGTTGCTGGCATTGGCTCTGTTATTGGCAGGGGCATTGGCGTTCACGTTTTTGCCGGTTGCGCCGCTTCCGCAAGTGGAGTTCCCGGTAATTTCTGTATCCGCGGGCCTGCCAGGCGCAAGTCCTGAAACCATGGCGTCGGCAGTGGCAACTCCTCTGGAACGGCAATTTGGACGAATCGCCGGTATCAACCAGATGACGTCGACCAGCCAGCTTGGGTCGACCAATATCGTGTTGCAGTTTGATCTCAATCGGAACATCGACGCTGCCGGACGCGACGTGCAAGCCGCCATTAATGCTGCCCGCAGCCAGTTGCCGGCAAATCTTCCCGGAAATCCGTCGTACCGCAAGGTGAACCCGGCAGACGCCCCGATTCTGATCCTCGCCTTAACTTCCAATTCTCAAACTTTGCCGCAAATGTATGACGCGGCTGACTCGATCCTGTCACAAAAGCTGTCGCAGGTGAACGGCGTTGGCCAGGTGTTTGTCGGCGGTGGCGCCCGGCCTGCGATTCGCGCTGAAGTCAATCCCACGTTGCTGAACAAACTGGGCGTGGGACTCGACAGCGTGAGGACTGTGCTCGGCCTGGCTAACGCCAATCGTCCCAAGGGACAGGTCTCCGATGCAATCAACACCTGGGCTATTAACGATACCGATCAGATCTTCAACCCCGACCAGTATCGCAATTTAATCATTGCGTACAAGAACGGCGCGGCGGTGCGATTGGGGGATGTTGCCGACGTGCAGCCCTCGGTCGAGGACACGCATGTCGTAGGCCTGGCGAATGGCAAGCCGGCGGTTCTCATCATCGTGTTCCGCCAGCCTGGGGCGAACATCATCGCCACCGTGGACAGGGTGCGTGAGGCGTTGCCGGTTCTGAAATCTTCTATCTCGCCTGCCATTGACGTCAGCGTGGTGATGGACCGCACCACCACGGTGCGGGCTTCTGTGCACGACATCGAAATCACGCTGCTGATTTCCGTCGTGCTGGTGATCCTGGTGGTATTCGCCTTCCTGCGCACCGTGCGCGCTACCGTGATTCCCAGCGTTGCAGTTCCATTGTCACTGATTGGGACATTTGGCGTGATGTACCTGCTCGGTTACAGTCTCGACAACCTGTCGTTGATGGCATTGGCGATTTCCACCGGTTTTGTCGTCGATGATGCCATCGTGGTGCTGGAGAACATTACTCGCTATCTCGAGGCGGGCATGGGGCCGGTGCAAGCGGCATTCCGAGGCGCAAGGGAAATCGGTTTCACCGTACTGTCGATGAGCACCTCGCTGGTTGCGGTGTTCATTCCCATTCTGCTCATGGGCGGCATTGTGGGCCGTCTCTTCCGCGAGTTCGCGCTGACTCTGAGCATCGCGATTGCCGTTTCGCTGGTGGTCTCGCTTACAACCACTCCCACCATGTGCGCCAAATTCCTTCGCCCCATGGCAGTGGAGAAGCACAATTGGCTGTATCGCACAATGGAATGGGCGTTCGATAGCTTGCTTGCAGGTTATCGCCGCAGCCTGGCCTGGGTCTTGCACCACCAGCCACTGACGTTGCTTATCACCATTGCTACCGCCTGCCTCAGCGTTTACCTGTATGTCATCGTGCCAAAAGGATTCTTCCCGCAGCAAGACACCGGCCGTATCGTTGGCTCCGTACAGGCCGCGCAGGACATCTCCTTTCAAGCGATGAAAGGCAAGATGTCGCAGTTCGTGAATATTGTTATGAAGGATCCCGGGGTAGAGACCATCGTCGGTTTCGCTGGCGGAAACACAGCCTATAACAACGGACGGATGTTCATTACGCTAAAGCCGCTGCAGGACCGCAAAATTTCTGCGGACCAGGTAATTGCGCGCATGCGGCGCAAATTGATTGTGGTGCCGGGGGCCACGCTCTACATGCAGTCCGCCCAGGACCTAACCATCGGTGGCCGGCAGAGCCAGGCGCAATTTCAGTACACGCTGCAAGGGGAGAACCTGCAGGATCTGAATACTTGGGCGCCGCGGTTGCTCCAGAGGCTTCGCAAGGTGCCGGAGCTTCGAGACGTGAACACCGATCAGCAGGATAGGGGACTAGAGGAAAACGTCATCGTGGATCGCGATACAGCCTCGCGTCTGGGCGTCTCTGCTGCCGATGTTGACAACGCTTTGTACGACGCTTTTGGGCAGCGGCAAGTCTCCATCATGTACCGCCAGCTGAATCAGTACCACGTCGTGATGGAAGTTGCGCCGCAGTTCGCGCAAAGCACGGAAGCGCTGGAGAACATCTACGTACGTTCTTCCAACGGAACAGCGGTGCCGCTCTCTGCGTTCGCCCACTTCGGGCCTTCCAATACGCCCTTGGCGGTCAGTCACCAGGGCCAGTATCCATCAGTAACGATCTCCTTCAACCTGGCTCCCGGAGTTTCGCTGGGCGAAGCGACTCAGGTTATTCAGGCTGCCCAGCGCAGTATCAATTTTCCCGGCAGCATTAACGCAAGCTTTCAGGGAACTGCAGCCGCGTTTCAAAGTTCGCTCTCTTCAGAGCCGCTGCTGATCCTGGCTGCTCTGGCGGCTGTCTACATCGTGTTGGGAATGCTGTATGAAAGCTTCATTCATCCCATCACGATCCTTTCAACGCTGCCTTCTGCCGGGGTCGGTGCGCTGCTCGCGTTGCTGATCTCTGGAAATGAACTCAACGTCATAGGACTGATTGGCATCATTTTGCTGATCGGCATCGTCAAAAAGAATGCGATCATGATGATCGACTTTGCGTTGGATGCCGAGCGCAGCCAGGGCAAGTCTCCCGTCGATGCGATTCACGAGGCCTGCCTGCTGCGTTTCCGCCCGATCATGATGACCACGGCTGCAGCTCTGCTGGGCGGACTGCCGCTCGCCATTGGCGCCGGCGTGGGATCCGAATTACGACGGCCACTGGGTATAACTATCGTCGGCGGCCTGATCGTCAGCCAGATGCTGACACTCTTCACCACACCCGTCGTTTACATCTATCTTGATCGGCTCCGCTGGTGGGCAAGCCGGCGCAGTCGAGAAGAGCGGCCGGGAATCACACCGACGCCGAAAATCAGTCCCGCAGGCTCATAGCCTGAAAGATAATTGTCTACTATTTCTGGACGGGCAACTTCTCGTATTCCTTCTCCAGTGCTTCTCCAATGTCATGAATCGCCCCCGCATGTGCCAATGCGAGTCCCACGGCATGTTCCGCGTCGAGCAATTGGGGATCTGTAATTTTTTTGGGATTATCCAAGAGCGGCGCGAGGGCGTACACGCCCATCGCGGACTGGAATCCACGCTCCTGCACCGCCATGAACTGCTGCTGTAGGTCGTAAAGCTGCGTGTAGCGCTTCACTTCACCGTATTCCATATAGGAAAGAGCTCCGGTTGCTTCGGCCGTGTTCCAACTGGTGGAATGCAAGCTTGCAATCGTCCAGTTTAGACGCAGATCGCCGAAAGACGTTGAAGGGTTGGCTTGCGCCTGGTGAATGGCTGCAAGCATTTTCTTTAATTCATCCTCGGCTGTACTCAGATCCTTGAATTCGCTCTGCAGTTCACGGCGGTTGTCGCGAATCTCCGTGGCGAGATTAGCCTGAGCTTCATGCACAAGCTGGCGATGATGAACCCACTGCACCACGCCTTCCAAGCTTAAGGCAATGAGTATGCCAACCGTGATAGTCAGCAACTCGAGGAGAAAATCTCGTAGCGAATGAGCGGGTTTGGGAGCGTGAATCTCCATTGAATTCCTGCTGCTTAGGCGCAACTAAAGAATAACTTAAGCTTGCAATCAGCGTGAGCGAAGCTTACGTACCAAAACTCAATCCTCCGAGTCGCGCCGCGTTTTCGGCGGACACTCCTTTGCTCGCTACCAAAACGTGAAATGTTTCGCCCATCCCCGCAGGCGTAACCAGGTGTTTGAGCTGCAAAGCTACTTTGGCTCGTTCCTGAGGCAGTCGGCAATCCTCGAACGCGTCGGCGAACTGCGTGGACTCACCGATGCCGATCAAAAACTGTGACTGGGTAATCAGTTTTTGGGCCTGCAAACCGCCGCGTTCAGCAGCGTCGCCAAGAGCGGTGAAGTTGACATGCGAGGTGATGTCCTGCTCGCCAGGAGCCTGGTAAGGATCGGCGCTGGCTGAGTGCTGCCGATAAGCCATAATCGTGCCGCGATGCCGGCCTGCCAAAAGCTCATCGCGGGTATAGCCGTAATCGATGGCGATCAGGAAACCAGTTTCGATCAAAGTTGTAACTTGGCGCATGTAGTCCTGCGCGACGAGTGGCGCCTCGACGCGCTCTCCGGGATCGGGATGAACACCGTAGCGGTCGAGGTATTCAAATTCTTCAGCCGATGCAGGCGCCCAGGTTTCGACGAAATGACCGTCCCGGAAATCGACGCGGAGTTCCCCCTCGCGGCTGAGGACCTCGACAGGTAGCGCGTCGAAGAATTCGTTGGCGAACACGATCCGGGGAGTTTGCGGCGCAGACATTGCAGACAATGATTCTGCCAAGGAGCACTTCCCAGATTCGAAGTGCCGGGCCAAAGTCTCACGCGTATGCACCTGCAGCGCCGGAGAATTTTCGACGAGTACGTAATGCAGAGCGCCAAAGAACTGCGGGAATTTCTTTTCCGACCAGTCGAGCACATCCTGAGCGAAGAGACCGCGTCCGGGACCGAGTTCAAGAATCTCGATATGCGGTGGCGAGCCCATCAAGCGCCACATTTCGTCGAACTGCCTGGCCAGCAACCGTCCGAAAACCGCGTGGACATCGCTCGACGTATAAAAATCACCGGCTTTGCCGAATTGGCCTGCATTTCGAGCGTAATAGCCGAGTTCCGGGTGGTAGAGACAAAGCTCCATGTAGCGGGAGAACGGAATTGGCCCGTGCTTCCGAATCTCGTCAGCAATAAACTGGCGGAGTCTCACGGGCCTTCCCGTTGCCGCTCGGCGCGGTTTTGTGGCGTACGAGTGAACATTTCGATGAAATAGTCGTGCAGACAATCATAGAGTTGTCGCTGAAAGGTCCACTCAAACTGCGGATGATCGAGATCACGGGGATGCAGTTCGAAGTAATACGTGTGCACCGGGATGGAAGGGTCTTTGAACTTGATAATCACCTCGACCGCCTCCCCCTTCTCGGCCGCATCAAACGCGAGCAAGGGGTGCTCGTACAAGCGTAGTTGTTCAAGAACCCGTTCTAGGCGCGCAGTCATGCAAGTCCTCAGAATCTGATTGTAACGGGATTTCGCAGTCCAGCCGGTGCAATGGTATGCTAATGTACAGGTTAGCTGTACGTCGCCGGGAGAGGGTTTTATGCAGACGAGCTACACGAGCCTGCGCGCCAACTTGGCATCTGTTCTCGAAAAGGTCACCGAGGATCAGGAGGTGGTGATCATTCGTCGCAAGAACGCAAAGGACGTTGCCCTCGTTCCGGCGGATGAATTGGCCGGTCTCCTGGAGACCGCGCATCTCTTAAGATCTCCCCGGAACGCGCGGCGATTGCTCAGCGCTTTGCGGCGCGCTCATAAAGGCAAGGCCAAGCCTGCAACCGTGGCCAGCTTACGCCGGGAGATGCGGCTTGGCGCCGGCCACTAGCCGGGAGGCAGTATTTCACCCGGAGTTCCGGGAGGATCTGCGCTACTGGGTTGATAATGACCGCAGAGTCCCGTTGCGTCTCTTGGAGTTGGTTGAAGCCGTCTTGCGCGATGCCTTCTCCGGAATCGGCAAGCCCGAACCCTTGAAATATATTCTAAGCGGCTGCTGGTCCAGACGCGTTACGCAGGAACATCGCCTCGTATACAAGGTGAGTAGCACTCGAATCGATTTTCTGCAGGCACGTTATCACTATTAGCAAGCAAACGGCCACGCGAACTTACTGTGATAGGTGTCCCCAACCCGGACTATTCATAGCGCAGGGCTTCGATCGGATTCATGCGCGCCGCTTTGATGGCGGGCAGCATGCCGCTGACGATCCCCACAAAACTCAGAATCGCCGTAGACACCATTAGCGTGCTGGAATTGATGATCAGGTGAATATCACCCTCGTTAGCGTCTTCAATAAACACGCTCCACAGCGGCAACGAACCTACTGCCCACGAGATCAGATAAGCCAGTGCCACTCCCGCCAATCCGCCAAGAAAGGTGATCACCAGCGCCTCGGCTAGAAACTGAATCAGAATTTGCCAGCGCCTCGCGCCGAGAGCCTTCTCCACCCCAATTTCTCGCGTGCGCTGGGTCACCGAGACTAGCATGATATTCATCAGGCCGACACCACCGATTCCCAGGGTCAACAGGCCGATGAAGCCCAGCAGAATCTTAATTCCGACCGTGATGACATCCAGGTCGGCCAAGTCCTTTACCGCGTCAAAGACGAAAACCGCGCGTTCATCTTTGGGATCAAAACTGTGATGAAAGGCCAGTGACTGCCGGATTGTCTTCACCACCTTTTCATGGTTGCCTTCGTAGTCGATCATGATTCCGTCAAGGTAGAAGTTGTCCTTCAGGCCCGACATTGCACTGTAGGGAATGAAGACGGAATCATTCATGTTCTCATCGCCGTTGGTAAGCATGTGTTTGAGTACGCCGATCACCTTGTAGGAGATGCCGTCAATTCGAACGCTCTCACCAATGGCATTCAAGCCCGAAAACAGTTTCTTCTTAACACCCGAACCCAAAACCGCGACGCGAGTGTGCGTCTCATCTTCCTGATCACTGAAGAAGCTGCCTTCGGCGACCTCGACAAAGCGGATCTGCTGGTAACTGGCATAGGTGCCGCGAACGTTGTAGACGTTGCTGCGGGTGTCGTATGCGACCAGACTTTGCTTGTCGACTTCCGGCGACATGCGCTTAATCATTGGCACTTCGGCGCGGAGCCAGTCGAGGTCTTCTCGACTCAAGCGAATCTGGGCCCCGGCCTTGCTGCCACCTGCTTGCAGCGAAGTACGGCCAGGGAATAGCGCGACCAGATTGCCGCCAAAAGTGCGAAAGGCAACCATGAGCGCGTTCTGGAAGCCCGTGCCGTAAGCTAGAAGTAAAACCACGGTGGCGATGCCCCAGGCCATCCCCAACATAGTCAGAAGCGAGCGCCGCCTGTTGTAGCGCAATGCGCTGTAAGCCTGAGTGCCTAAATCCTTAAACACGGCCTACTCCTGTCGCAGGGCTTCGACGGGCGGAAGCAGCGCCGCTTTGCGCGCGGGATAAAGTCCAGCGGCGATTCCGGCCAGGGCGAGAGACGCGATCGCAACCACGGCCGACGAAGGGACAATGCGCGGCGTGTCAAATCCCTCTGGTGATGGCAGTTGAGCGAGAAGAGTCATAAAACCCGCCGAGATCGCCAGTCCAATGCCTCCGCTAAAAAGAGTTAGAAATGCTCCTTCAATAAAAAATTGAGTGAGTACGTTGCGATGCGTCGCGCCTAAAGCCTTGCGCAATCCGATTTCCTTGGTGCGTTCCGCAACGGAGACCAGCATGATGTTGATAATTCCTATGGCGCCCAGAGCAAGGGTGACTAGTCCGACGACGCCCAGGAACCAGTCCATGGCGTCAAAAATCTTTCCCACCTTGGTGGATTCTTCGATCGTGTCCCAGTCCTGAAAGGCATCCTCCAGCTTGGGATCGAAATTGTGGCGGCGAGCGATGATCTGGTGCAGTTCGGCTTTAGCTTCGGCGTGCTGCTCTTTAGTGAGGGGCCGGTAATTGATGAAAGTTATCGCATTCTCGGAATTTTCTCCCTTTAATGGGAACAACATGCGCATGGTTTCAACCGGAATGAAAACCCGTATGTTGGTGCCGTTGTTTCCTTCCTTGCCAATCTTGGGAACCACGCCAATGATCTCGAAGCCGACGCCATTGAGCAGAAGGGTGCTGCCGACTGCCGGACGCCCGGGAAAAATGTTCTTCAGTAATTCCCAGCCGACAACCGCCACCCGACGGTGCTCGGTATTATCTTCAGGGTTGAACCACCGTCCAGGATCGACAGGCACGGTTCGAATCTGGTTGTAACCGGGCGAGACACCAAATACCTGCCCATTCGTGCTTCCATAATCGCTGACGGCTCGAATATCGTCGCGCTCGATTACTGGGGAAATCGTGCGGATGAATTTCGCATTCTTGCGCACCGCGAGATAGTCGTCGTAGTTGAACTTATAAGGCTGGCCCGACTGATAGCTGCCGGGAACGGCAGGAATGCGCCCAGGAAACGCGAACATAATGTCTTGTCCCAGCTGAGCCAGGTTCTTATCCTGGCCGCTGCGGAATCCCTCGCCCAGGCCAACCAGAAGCAGTAACGAACCTACGCCCCAGGCGATGCCAAACATGGTGAGGAACGAGCGCAGTTTGTGCGCCCAAAGAGTAGACAACGACTGTCGTACGATGTCGAGAAAAGCCCGCACTACGGTGTCTCGCTGCAACGGCTGTGATTAACCGGACAAACCGGAGGCCGTTATTAGAAATACGCACTGGACTCCCGGGAAGTTCCACGGAATCGGTGTAAGGTTAGATGCCAGAGAAACTTATCAGCCCCCGGCAAAACTGGCTTCGGACTGGGTATTTGAAGGGTTTCCGTTTCCAAAACATCACATTTATCTCTTGACAGAAACCGCAGACAGTAGCAGACTTCCTGCCTGTTTCACTTGGACGCCGGGGTGCTTGCGGGTGGGGTTGCACCAGCCGGTATCAGAGCCACCTGTCGATTCTCGACCCACAAGGCTGGCTAGGGGCTAGTCAAGCAGTAGAACGTAAGCTTCAACCCAATTCTTATTCATGAGGAGTCGATATGGCATTGCGCGATTTCAGCGTACCCTTTGCGCTGTTTACGTGGAGGAGGCGGTATATGTCAATCAAGATAACTGATCGATTTCCCACGCCATTTGCTTTGTTAATCGTTGGACTGCTGTTGGGCGGCTTGACTTATGCGCAAACTGCGATTCAAGTTCAGGAGGGAGATGACGAAGGCTACATCAGTGCTACTCCCGTGGTGGCGGTGGATACCTCGGGAACGGTCGCCGGACCTGGTTCCCCCACAGGAACAAGCAGGCCTCCGCGCGTGGGGACCAATCGCCAAGTCAATGATGTACAACAAGGTTTCCCGCACGGACTGTTTGGACGGTCAGAGACCAGTGTGGCCGCCAGCGCTGACGGTAGCTTGCTGGTTTTCGGCTGGAACGATGCGCAAGGATTCTGCGGAGCGCCTTTCGGGGCTGCCTGCACTCCACCCGCGCTCCCCGGCCTTTCCGGATTCGGCTTTTCCAGCGACGGTGGAAAGACGTTAATAGATGGTGGTGCGCCTCCGGTCATCAATCATGTGTTCTCGCGTGGAGATCCGTGGCTGGATCGCGGCGGCTTCGACACAACTACCTTTTACTATGCCAATCTGGCTGTGGACGACACCACGGGTGCCAGCCTGGGTGCAAGCGTGCATCGCGGACACTTCACGAACGGCGTTTTGAATTGGGAAGATGTGCAGGCATTTAATGCACCCAATGCCCCTCATGATTTCTATGACAAAGAGGCCATAGCAACCGCGAAAGACGGCAGTGGTGCGGGTTATGTTTCGCTCACCAACTTTGTTGCAGTTTGCGGTTTCGATCAAGCGGGAGCCGGGCAAATAGAAGTCTGGCGCACGCACGATTCCGGAGCAAGCTGGCAAGGACCTACGATCGTGAGCCCCGACCAGACCACACCGAATGATCCTAACAATCCCAATTGCGGCGCGACGCAGATTTTGCAGCAGAGTTCCGCGCCCGCAATCGGTCCCAACGGTGAAGTCTATGTTGCCTGGCAATTTGGACCGACTTTCACCTCTGCCGGCACTTCCGCTAATGCAGCTATTTATTTTGCCCGTTCGTTGGACGGAGGGTTGACCTTCTCCACTCCGCAGTCAGTGGCTGCCATCAACTCACTTCGCCAGGATCCGCCGGTCGGCTACAATCGCAATCGCATAAATGATCATCCCCGCGTTGCGGTTGCAACCAGCGGTGCCAACAAGGGTCGCGTATATGTCGCCTTCTATAGTGCTGCGAGTCCCGTGGGTGCCACCCTCCTCGGTTCATGTCCCGCCGGAACGCCAGCGCCCAATACGACCTGCATTCAACAGAGCCTCGTGTCTTCCCAGGTTTTCATCACCTACTCCGACGACCTGGGCGCAACCTGGAGCACTCCGGCTCCGTTGGCCCCAGCAGAACCGGCTTCAGGAGTTAAGAGGTTCTGGCCAGTCGTTACGGTGGAGCCCACCGGCAACGTGGATGTGGTTTACTACGAGAGTCAGGAAATGCAAGTAAACCCGGCCCATGTATGTTCGCCGCGAGTCACGAGCCTGCGCCGTGCTGGATTTGACAACTCGTTGGTCAATACCTACTGGGTGCAGTCGCTGGACGGCGGCAAAACCTTCTCTTCGCCTACCAAAGTAACTACAGCGACCACGAACTGGTGCACTACCGTGAGTAACATAACCCCCAACTTTGGCGATTACATTGGCAGCGTAAGCGCCGGCAATTTTGTGATTCCAACTTGGGCTGATGGCCGAAATGGGGTGCCGGACGTCTTCGAAGCACCAATCCTGACCGGCAAATCGCACTGATTGGAGCTGAGAAAAGAGGGCGGAGTATTGTCATCCGCCCTCTTTTTTTTGCCCGTGACTTCAGCTGTCAATTCCAGAGTCAGTGCTGCCAAACGTAGCAGCAGGTGCCCTGGTATTGATACTTATCCCGGGCTGCAGCTTGGCGAGCCTCTGGTTGCGAACTCGTGAACAAGTACTCGCCTGTGCTCGGTTGTTCCAGCCGTTGCAGGGGCACAGTGCCGGGCTGTTGTGAGGTGGCAACGTATCCCGTAATGCCCTCCTCACGGTAGCCTTGCGAAAGAGTCGTGTTCTTTTCTTTCGTGTTTGCGGTATAGAAATGCTCGACGTGACCACGGTTTTGCCGCACCAGGCGGTACAACGGTTCGGTTCCGGGCATCTGGCTTGTAGCAACATAGCCGACTGTGCCCTCCGTGTGGTAGCCCTCAGTTTCGGCTTTGCGTGCCTCCGCCTGAGACGTCGTGTATAAGCGATCGTTTGCGGAGGACAGCCGATAGAGAGGTACTCTTTGCCCCGCAGGTGTTGCTTTGGCTTGCGCAGTCTGCGGTGCTTGCGGAGCTGCTCCCGGAGCGGTCGTCTTGAAGCTCATTACCTTATTGCCTTCTGCTTCTGCGCCACCGGTTCCCTGGGCCTGGCCAGTTTCAACCTCAAAATAATAGGTTGTACTTGGCTTCAGGTTGTTGATTTGGACTGTGTGCGTCAGGCCGCCAGCTCCCCAGGGTGCTTCCGCAAGCTGTGTCAGGTTATTGGGATCGGTGCCATAGTTGACCCGGCTGCTGCCCTTCACATTGGTAGTCCAAGTCACGACTGCGGAGTTGGCGTCGGCCTTTTGGACTGTCGGTCCGCTCGTGATTTTCACTTTCCCGTTTTCCTCGTTTGCCAGACCCTTTTCCGCCAGGACGGGCTTTTCATTGGCGACCGGCGGCTTCCCGCTGGCAACCGTTTTGAAGCTCAAAACTCCCTGACTCTCGGCCTCTGAGCCGCCGCGGGCTTGTCCAGATTCCACCTGAAAGTAATATGTGGTGTTTGGCTGCAGATTCTTAATTTCTACCCGGTGTGTTTTTGCTCCGTAGGGAGCTTCGGCCAGCTGGGTCAAATTGTTCTTGTCTGTGCCATACCACACGCGAGTGCTCGCGGGCTCGCTTGTCGACCAAGCGATGATGGCGGCATTGGATTCCGCCTTCTCAATCACAGGCCCATTCGTGATTTTCACGGCTTGCGCCATAACTTGCGCCGTCATGAACATTGAAATCCCTAGCACGAGGCCTGCTGCAGCCAGCATCGATTTTGTGCTCCGATTCATAAGACATAACCCCCAACATGGTTTTTCGCTTTCTCCTTCCGATTTAGATTTCTATGCGCAGGCGCAGTTGTCTGGGTACTCGGGCCGCCTCAGGATTCGGGAGTTGCCGGCCAGGAGCTCATGACTCTCGTCAGCTCAGGCCGGCTAAGGTTCAGAGTGCTAACTCCCCAGTAAATCAGTCGTCTAACCAGACTGTGCGCTTTGGGCCCATGCTGCCGGCGTGCTCCGGCAGACTTCCGCGCTGAGATCAAGACAAAGAGGAGGCTTCATGAACAGAGTTCGTGTCCTTGTCATTTTGTGCGTTGGCCTGATTGCCGCCAACCTGGGTTTCGCGCAATCTACCGTGCTGAACATTCCCCGGCAGAGCCAGCACGCGCTTCTCACCCAGCGTATCGGCGTCACTGATATCACCGTCAACTATCACCGGCCACTTGCGAATGGCAGAAAAGTCTTTGGCGGGCTGGTCCCCTACGGTGAAGTTTGGCGCGCAGGGGCAAACGAAAACACCACCATCAGTTTCAGTGATCCCGTCACCATCGAAGGCAAGCCGCTCGATCAGGGTACTTATGGGCTCCATATGATTCCCGGCGAAAACGAGTGGACAGTCATCTTCTCCAAAATGGCGACGGCTTGGGGGAGTTTTACCTACGACCAGAAAGAAGACGCGCTACGAGTGAGCGTGAAGCCGCAGACTTCTGACATGCACGAAGCCTTGACTTACGATTTCGATAGTCCAAAGGCAGATTCGGCTGTTCTGACCATGCGATGGGAAAAAGTTGCTGTTCCGGTCACGGTCGCCGTCAATGTACACGAAGCGGTTGAACGGAGTCTGCACAAACAGCTACGCGGCCTGCCCCAGTACACCTGGGAAGGCTGGGATGATGCTGCCAATTACTGGCTGACGGAAAAAACCAACTATGACGAGGCCCTCAAAGATGCCGACCAGTCGATTGGAGTGGAGGAGCGCTACGACAACTTGATGACCAAGTCGCGCGTCCTCACTGCCATGGGTAAGACGACCGAGGCGGCTGCGCTTCGTGACAAGGCTCTGGAAAAGGCGAATTCCCAGCAGCTTTATGTGTACGGCCGTCAATTGCAACGGGAAAAGAAACAGGACGAGGCTTTTGCCATCTATCGCTCGAATTTCAAGCGTTATCCGAATGACTGGCTCTCGCACGCAGGCATGGCCCGCATTTATTGCAGCCAGGCTGATTTTGACAAAGCTGTCAAAGAGATGCAGCTGGCGCAGGAAGCCGCTCCCGAGCAGGCCAAAACGCAAGTCGGAGGCTTGGTCAAGCGGTTGCAGAATAAGGAGGACATTAATAAATAAGAGTGGTCTCTGGCCGCTGACTTCGAAGCGACAAAGAGAACCATTGGACCTTGCTTCCGAACGTCAGCGGCCCCGCTCGTTTAATCGCGCCCCTCCTTTCTTACTGGCCGCCGGATCAGCAGCCAGTTTATGAACGCCACCAACATAGTGGCGATCAGAATGAGTGAGCCACCCAGGTCTATGCGCGTAATGAGAACTGCGCAAATTGCGATGGCGAGCACAGCAAAGGCTGTTCCAGCGGGCAGATGAAACCACCCGCGTCCCGGTTGCTGTTTCCGTAGCACTGGCAGAGCCGCGCATCCGAATCCATAACAGAACAGACGCGCAACCGCAGACAAAGTGACGTTCCACGAGAAGCTGCCCAATAACGAGAAAGCCCACGTGAGCAGCGCGAACACCACGATGGAGAAATAAGGCGTTCGAAACCGCGGATGAACCGCGGCGAAAATGCTGGGGAAATCTCCTTTTTCGGCGAATGCAAACGTGATCCGGGGGACTGAGAGCATATTGGCGCCCAAATATCCATAAGTCGAAACCAATGCGCCAATGGCGACGAGAGCGCCGCCTCCTGAGCCCATCATCACGCGTGCCGCGTCGGCCAGTGGACGCTCGCTATGGGCGGCATCCGCCAGTACGCGTACGACCACCCACTGCACCGATGTGTAAACCACCGCGCAGGTGATGAGGGCTGCAAACAAAGCAAAGGGGGCATCCTGGCGCGGGTGTTTACTTTCCGACATCACAATCAGTGCGCCTTCGAAGCCGCCATACGTGAAGATAAACAGCAGAATGGCCTGCAGCCACGCTCTGGCGCCGCCTCCGGCAGTAATGATTGATGGCTGGACTCTGTGACTCGTCGATGCGTACAGGACCCCCGCAATAATCAGGATCAGTAGAGGGACAAGTTTCGCTACCGTCGATAGATTGCTGAACTGCGCGCCTGACCGGACGCCACGATAGTTGATAATGGCCAAAATCCCTATTAAGAGACTAAGAATGACGAACCGCGGCAAAGCATGCTTGGCGTGCGGCCAAAATTCAGCGAGGTAATTGACGAACAGATTCGCATTGGCGGCCGGCGCGGTCAGCCGCACCAGCCACAGTAACCAGCCTGTTTCGATTCCAATCAGCGGACCAAAAGCGGTTCGCGTCCACAGGTACGGCCCTCCAGCATCGGTGAAGTAGGAAGACACCTCGGCATAGCAGGCGATAACCACGCCAACCGCAACACCCGCAACCAGTACAGCTAATGGGCTGCGGTTTCCTAACAAAGCGGCAACTGGCGCAGGCAAACCAAAAATGCCGCTTCCAATAATGGAATTGATAACCAGCGCAACCAGGCTCCAGCGCCCGATACCGCGTATTAGCCCGGTCTGGCCCTTGGTTGACACAGGCGAGTTTTGTATCACATCGCACTCGGGAACCGTAGAGTTAGCGCTGCGATGACCCCGAACGGGTGACGGCAACTCTTTTATAGATCCAGTTCAGATGTCCATTTCCGGACCTGCAGATGCGGTCGTCGATCCCGGCCGACCCACCAGTCGTCAAAAAAAGCAGCGTTGGCCTAACCCCATCCACAAATCGGGTTGCGCGTCTCTGAAAGCATTTCATTTCGTCATACTGCTTAAGACTTCATGAGCCCATGCGCACTCGGATTCAGCACAGTTCTGGGCCGCCTGCCAAAGCTCTTGTCGTGCTGCCGCTGGATCACTCGACATCAGCCTCATACCGCGCGTGAGATGCCGAAGGGCTGCAACTTGCTTCAGATCGAACTCGCCTTCATAAACGAGGATGGTTCCCTGCGCAGTTCCCGCCACCGGTTTTCGCAACATCAGCGGAATGTAGGCGCTACTCCAGGAGGCCGCGAACGGCTGCAGAATCAGCGTGCCTTTGAAGCTATCCGGAATGGGGGGCGGAAGGGACGCTGCGGAAAAATCATCCAGGATGTCCGGCAATTCCATGCACCCGCTGGGTTCCCGGAACAGCGGCCCACGGGCAACGGCGCAATCAGCGCCTCGCAAATGGTGTGCAGAAAGATAAGCACTCAATTGCCCGCTCGTGTTTCCCCAATCGACATTGGAATCGCCCAGCAGCCGATAGGTATGGTTGGATCCTCCGAATGCCTCGTTGGCATACGACAGCTGAAGCGGTGCCGCTCGCAATGCGGAAAAGGCCGATCCGGCGAGAATGGCGCCAACCAGCAGGGCGGAACGACGGGAGCGCTGTATGCATTCAGCAGCACCTACGGAAGCGATCACGATCAGGAACGGAATGACCGGCAGGACGTGTCGGACCCCAATGTCCATCTTCCCCATCATGGCTACTGCAAGATAGGCGAAAGGAGGAAAGATACACGGAATCAGATTCGCACGTTGTTTTCGCCACGTGGATGGGATGAGCAGAGCAGCAATGGCGAGCAGCAAGACGCCTAGCGTCAGTTTGATGGCGAGAGCGACTGGGAAGTAATACCAGAACCCCTTCTCATAGAAGCGGCCGAAGAAATACGTAGGTCTTTCCGATCTTTCCATGATGTCGGCCAATCCGGCTGAATATGCTTCGGGTAGCCAATGATGCCGGTTGGCGAAAAGCACGAGCTGAGCCGAGATACGGTTCTGCATGTGGTAGTGCTCAAAGCCCTTCTGCAGGTCATAGGCGGGCGTGGTTTCGTTTGGCAGCGCGTTGTAGCGGAAGCCGTAACTCGACCATAACAAACCAATGCCGATTATGCAGGCTGCTAGCCATGCCAAGGTGGTTCGGAACCATGCCTGGCGGAACGAATTCCGAAGCAGCAAAGCCAGCCACATGGTGATCAACAGGAAAATAGGAACCAGAACCGCCGAGTGTTTCGACGTCAGCGCCATCCCTAGTGCAACTCCGCAGCACCCAGCCAGCCACCACCTGGGGCGTCGGACATACTCAATGCCGAGCACGATGGTGAGAAACATTGTGGCGGTGACGGCCATATCGGTGGTGACCAACGATCCGTGCGCGACCATGGTCGGTTCGATGGTGACCAACAGTGCCGCAATCGCCGCCTCCAGATTCCCGAACCATCCTCGTACCGCGAAGAAGAGGCTCACCAGAAGGAGTAGCGGAAAGCAGATAAGGATGGAGCGCGCTTTCCAAAGTATCTGGGAAGCGTTGGGGGAATGGAAGATCGATGCCGCGATTGCCGCCTCGACGTCCGAACGACTCGGGATCACTTTTGTTCCACACGCCGACGGGAAAGCATTAATTTGCCAATGCCGGATGGGCGCTGATGCCAGAAATTTCACCAACGGCGGGTGTTCAGGGTTGTTCGCGAACTCACCGCATTGCCAGTAGCGGTAACCGGCTTGTATATGCACCGGTTCGTCGAACGCGAAACCATTCGCACGCATAAAACTGTAGCGCAGGATGAACAGCACGACGAAGCAAGCGGCGAAACTCAGGAGAGCGGTGGTGGAACGTGGTTCTTTGCTACCTCCGGGTTCCCGGGCGGAAGCGAATGAAGTCGTCGCCGTTGTCATGTCGGCTGCACTCTACCCTATTGCGAACTGGATGAACAGGAACAAATCCCGGATCGCCCAAGAATAGCTGATGATGCGCGCCGGTTTCCAAGCAACACGCTCAGCATTCGAACAGCTGATGCCACCGGCATTCCACGCCGATGCGCCAATTACATGCCAGTTGTCAAGATTAGGATTCCAGCAGCGCCCGTAACTTGTGAGCGTATCTGCGGCTCGAGGTGACCACCGTTCCTTCTGCCAGTACGATGTCGTAAACGCCATCGAACATCGGACGAATCTCCCTAATACAGGCTCCGTTCACGATGGCCGATTTCCGCACGCGGATGAAGTGGTGTGGCGCCAGCTTCTCTTCCAGGCGTGCCAGGGTTTCCCGCAACAGGTGACTGTCGCTGGCGGTGTGTATGCAGGCATAGTTTCCCGTGGCTTCGATCCACAAAACGCTGGAAACGGGAACAAAGAAAATCCGCTTCTTGTCCTTCACCACAAAGCGTTCCAACGGGCGGAGATTACGGAGGGATTGGAGCAGTGGTTCAAGGCCTCGGTTTACTTTCCCGCGTTGTTCGAGGACCTGGCGCGCGTGAACCAGGGCCCTGGCAAATCGCTCCTCATCATACGGCTTCAAGAGATAGTCAACAGCGTGCACTTCGAATGCGCGAATGGCATGCGCATCGTGAGCCGTGACGAAGACATAAACGGGAGCGGGGCTGGCCGATGGCTCCACATTTTCGATGACTCCAAAGCCATCCAGATCAGGCATCTGCACATCGAGAAAAACCATGTCGGGGTGAAGTTCGTTGATCTGCTCCACCGCACTGATTCCGTTCGCCGCCTCGCCTACAACTTCAATGTCGTTGTGTTTGGCCAGATAGCGACGGATACCGCGCCGGGCGATCGGTTCGTCATCGACGATGAGGACTCTGGTCTTCATGCGAACTCCGCAGTGGAATGGTGATGATGGCCTCACAGCCTCGACCGTCGCCCCTGGCAAGTTCCAGCGACGCCTTGTCCCCGTAGAGTTGTTTCAAGCGTGACTGGACATTGTTGAGTCCTACGCCGAATCGCAGACCCGATCCCGGTGCTGGGCCCGGGCCATCATCGCGGACGCGAAGCGAAACTCTGCCATTGTTGCGTTGCGCGGCAATCTCCAGCCGGCTTGCTGCGGAATCGACGCTGATGCCGTGCTTGATGGCATTCTCGACCAGTGGCTGAAGCGCCAGGCTCGGTACATAGACTCCGAGAAGGTCGGGTGGCACGTCCATGTGAACTTTCAAGCGATCATGAAAGCGTGTCTGCTCGATCTCCAGATATTTGCTGACGAACTCAAGCTCGCTCTGCAAGGTGATCTCGTTCTCGCGCCGTTCCAGGGCCATACGCAGCAAGTCGCCGAGGCTGACCAGCAGATGGCTCGCAGCCTCGACGTCCTCCTGCATCAGGACTCCAATGGTGTGGAGACTGTTGAACAAAAAGTGCGGATGTAACTGGCTCTTAAGGTTCTCAAGTTCCGCATGGGAAAGCTGCGTCTCCAGTTGCGCCGCTCGAGTCTGACGCTCCATAGCCGCCTGGTAAAAGTGGACCGACTGATACAGCCCCACAACTAACCAGTATGTAAGCACGCCAGTGAAGCTCATCGATAGAACACTGGCTGTGAACGTCCGCGGAAGGGGTGGCGCACCAGGATCGGTTATGCGAAGAAGTAACCGCAGAAGTCCATGGCTCAGAAAGTATGAGGTGACCGCCCCCAGGGGAGCCATCATAAACGACGTGACCGTGTGGATCGTTACATAAGGTACAAACTTCGGTCCCGTCAACGGGAACCGTTTTGCCAGAGCAATCACGAGCGGTGTGCAAGCCGCCCATACATTCCAGTAGACGAGTTCGATCGCACCCACGATCACCCAGCTGACGTGCCCGCCGTGAGCCTTCGCCACCACGATCTCCCGCACCGTGAATAACAGTCCTACAATCGTCCACGCACACAGGATCAAAATCCATCGCGTCCGTCCCATATGTGGTGTGGCCTGCAGCAATGGTGTGTCGACCCCTCCGGCACGGATTATAGCGGAGACTTCGCCGGAGACATCCCTGAGGACAGACCGCTTGTCTCACTTCGCACGCCGTATGTCACTTTTCCTGCAAACACTGGTTCTTAGCCGCATATTGTTCCGCGAGCAGGAGCATCATTGCCTGGCGGCGCTGATCTCCGTGATGCAAACCGAAACCGGACAAACTCGACAAGCTTCATCATTCCGGTCTCGAACACTGGCAGGTGCGCAAAATTGATGCCCAATGGAAATCTTATCGGTTACTTGGACGAAATACAGTCACTCACCTTCGCGGCGGAAGATTGGCAGCAAGCGAGGCCGCGACTTTGGGCAGCGGCGACTTTGGGCACCGGGTGGAGGGCGCTCACTGTCCTTCGCTTAACAATGCCAAGCCAGCGATAATGAGCAAGCCGGAGAACGATGATAACGCACCGTGAGGAGTTGGAACGGACCCTCGCAACCGCGCCGTTTGCAGAGATCTATGGTTTCGTTCTTGTCTCGATTGAGGATGATTTCTGCACATTGCGGATTCCTTTTCGACCGGTTCTTGAACGGCCCGGGGGGATCATCGCTGGTCATGTGTACATGGCCGCGGCAGACGTCAGCATGTGGTTGGCGATAAAGGCGCGCTATGGTGACGAATCATCGCTTACGTCGAGCATGGTTACTCATTTTGTTAGCAAGGCATGCCGTTCGGATGTGTTCTGCCGCGCCCGGATCGTCCGGGGTGGACGACGGTTGGTTTTCGGCGTTGCTGAATGCAGTAGTGACAGTGGAGCACTTCTCAGTCATCACACGGTTACCTACATGAGAACAGAGAGCAGCCGATCTTTGGAGCCAAGATAGCGTAGATTTCGCAAATCGATGTTCCTGGTCGCCGTGGGCGGCTCATCCGATTAATCAGATAAGATGGGTCCGCTACCCAGATGTCACTGCAGCCCTTGGCGTTAATACCCACGCCACGGCTGCGTCCGTGGCGCGCGCAGCATGTCCGACGCAAACGGCGCCTGCCGGCGTCACATCGCTGGGTGTAAAAGCCGCCGGATGCGCCCCTCAGACTGCGTCATGAGTAGGCCTGCGCAGGCGCTGCCGCGCTGCCGCGCCGCAACTTTCCAAAAACCGAAGTCAATCATGCGTCTTCCCTTGTGACTATTCAGAATTTGGTATCCAATCTATTGAGCAGTATCCCAGCCTGTGACACTATAGTGTTGTGATTCTACTATAGGCTCACTCTTGGGGAGGACAAGCTACGTGTCGAAAAAAAAGAAAACGCGCGCAATCTTGAGTTTGAGCGAGATTGGCCGCCGTGTGCGGGACGAACGAATTCGGCGAGGATTTTCGCTGGACCAATTGAGTCAGCGATCACGGGTGAGCCGCAGCATGATCTCCGCCATCGAGCGAGGAGCCAAGGCGCCCACTGTCATCGTCCTGCAGCGCATCGCGACCGGTCTTGACACAAGCCTCTCCCGCCTTGTCGAAGAAGAGACCGGCGCGCGAGTAATTGTTCTGCGCCACAGCCGGCAAAAGGTAGTGAAGGCAGCGGCAGGTTGGGAACGGCGAATCCTGTCCCCCGTCTTACCAGGAGTCGAATTCGAACTCATGCGCATCACGGTTGCCCCGCTGGCCAATAGCCCCATGTTCCTGCCTCACGCCCACGGCTCGCGCGAGTACGTAGCCGTGGAGAAAGGCACGCTGCTGTTCACGCTCGATGGCGAACCACACACGCTAAAGGCTGGTGACAGCATTTACTTTGATGGCGACTGCATGCACGGATTTCGAAACCCCGGTCGCATTCCCTGCGTCTACTACCTGGCCATGGACGTATCGGGTGACGCGGCCGGAACCAACCATCGTCCAGCTCCGGCAGAGGTTGAGTCCGCGAATGAGGTGTATCCGAGTAAGGGCGAAGTGTCCAAAATAGCTGGAGTTTTGCGATGAGTTCCCCTTCAGAAGCACCCCATTCTCTTCTCCTGCCCTAGCCCGCTGAGCGTCAAGGCCTCCGCGGGCACAAGCCTTTTGCGACACTTTTCTCCCTTGTATTCTATAGTAGAAATATGACACTATAGTGTCGGTTCCCACGAAAAGCCAGTTGAACAAAGGTTTGGCTGGAACACGGCTCCGGAGCGACGCGAGCGTTTCGGATCCAAACCAATGTCAAGATGTGAAAAGGAAAATGTCAGATGAACAAAAAGAACGCATGCGTAGCATTCATTGTGCTCCTCACGTGTGCCTTGGTTGGTCAAGCATTCGCGCAGGGCTCGGGCATTCAATTCAAGTCCAATGCCGATGACCTCATGAAGATCAACAGCGTGTTGGAGGAGTTCCGTCAGGACATTATTAACAAGAACGGCTATGCCATAACGAAGCTCGTGCTGAATCCCAGTGTGCTCTTTCATCAGATCAACAACCAGGAAGAAGTTGATGGCGCCCGCAAGCGCAATGCTCAGTTCGATGGGGTTGGCCCGAGCCAGCTCGATGGATTTGTGAAATCTCTCGCCACATCAAAGGAAAAACTCGAAGAGAAGTTTCACAACATAGAGGTTCACCAAGATGGCGACCTGGGGTTGGCGACATTTAATTACGACTTTCTCGTCAACGACAAGGTCACCAATTCCGGCGTCGAACACTGGATATTGTGCAAAATCGATGGTCAGTGGAAGATCTTGTCCCTTGTCTGGACAAGCTACGACGTGAAGGACTAGACGAGGCATCCGGCAGCAAAACAGCACTTTCGAGAACGAGGCGAGCTTATGCCAGGTGATTGCGTCGGACCGCTGCTGAATAAGGAATCTAACCCAGTTAAGGAGGAGTATCGATGACATTCAACTGCTGGAAATTAAAAACCTGGAGATCCAGGGGATGGAGTGTCTGCGCCATTGCCGTGCTTTCTTTCACGGCCGGATCGCTTATTACTGCGCGCCTTGCTCACATTGACCAGGTGAAGGCCGACAGCAATCGAGTCTTCGAGCTCCGCGTTTATCACACGGTGCCGGGCAAATTGCCGGCACTGGAATCGCGGTTTCGAGACGTCTATTCAAAGGCGTTAGACAAACACCATCTGCAGGTCGTGGGTTACTGGGTACCTGAGGGGCCAGCCGATTGGGACAACACATTCGTCTACCTCGTGGCTCATTCCAGCCGGGAGGAAGCAAAAAAGAACTGGGGCGCGATGCTGGCCGACCCGGAGGTTCAGGAAGCAATCAAATCCGAGGAGGCCGACAAGTTGGTGGAAAAGATAGACCGAACGTACATGCGGCCGACGGATTTTTCGCCGACGAAGTAGTGTCGCAACCCACAGTCATGAGGAGAGCACTCTCCACAGATGAAGCAGGAGCGCTAATGCTGCTTCTGGAAGATCAACTAGAACGGCATGCTCACAAAGCGGGTGTCAAGGTTCTTGGTCTGGAGACAACCGAGCCTTGTATGAGGCGATCTATCTCTATCGGCGTTCTGGATACATCCAAGTCGAGGCATTTAATGCCGAACCCTACGCGCATCACTGGTTCGGAAAACAGTTGGTCCATGTTCAGATGTGGAAGTCAGTAGTAACCCAGTATCCAAAGGAGTTTCTATGAGCAAAACAGCAATTACTTCGCCGGAACTCGCGCCGCCGGTCGGCCCATTTTCCCAGGCGGTCGAAGTTGGTGGTTTCCTCTACCTCAGCGGTCAGGTCGGCCAAGACCCGGCCACTGGCAAGGTCGTCGAGGGGGGTATTGTGGCCGAGACGGAGCGCATCTTGCAAAATCTCTCGGCGGTTCTCAAGGCGGCCGGCAAGAGTTTCGATGACGTTGCGTGCGCCCGCGTGTTTCTCACGAACATGAGTGACTACGTCGCGATGAATGGCGTCTACGCAAAGCACTTTAGTCCGCCCTTTCCGGCCCGCACGGCGATCGGTGTGGCCGCGCTACCGCTTGGGGCCCGCGTTGAAATCGACCTTGTCGTCAAGGCTTGAGGCGACGCCGAGAGGTTGATCTCAAACGCGCGCTCGAAGGGCGTCGCGCCGCCGTGGTCGAAGTTAGGTGACGTATCGCCTTTCCGCAGAGCCGTTCGCCTCGATGAGATTGATGTGCCTAATATCCACGAGAGCATGTAGTCGTTGGCCAAAAATGATTGTGCGCATACAGCACTCCGAATTTGTCAAGAGGGGCTAGATGTGAAAACGAGAAAAGCAGGTGCGGAATCTGTCCAGTTCCGGGATGCATGGCATCCGATGGATGGTGCGACATATCTGAATTTTGCGTTCAACGCCGCAATTCCGAGTGTTGCAATCGACGCCGTGCAGTTGTCGATTCGCGCCAAGCAATTGCCACACTTGGTCGGTGATGCGGAATTCTTTGGGCCGGCCGCCAGTGTGCGCGGCTCACTCGCTACACTCCTGGGAGCGGATCCAGATGACATTTCTCTGACAACCGGTGCTCAGTCGGCAGCCACCATGGTTGCGTACGCACTACGGTGGTCTCCCGGCGACGAGGTTCTTATTGGGCGCGGGGACTTCCCGGTGCACTATGCAACGTGGAAACCAATGGAAGAACGCGAAGATATCAAGGTGTCTATAGTTACACCACGAGATCGGTTCATTAGCACAGATGATTTTGTCGAAGCACTCACTTCCAGAACTCGTTTGGTGTCTGTGAGTCATGTGCGCTTCGACAGCGGGGCGATGCTTGATGCACCGCGATTGGCTGAAGCGTGCAGAAAAAATGGGACTCTCTTGCTGCTCGATGTGAGTCAGTCCTGCGGCTCCTGTCCATTCACGGTTAGTGACTTGGCCGCCGACTTCCTCGTTTGCGCAGGATACAAGTACTTGCTCGGTCCGTGGGGCGCGGGCTTCTTATGGACGAACAGGCAGCATCGTGACCAGTTGCGTGCAGGGCCTTATAACTGGTTTTCTCAGGGGACTGATACCTTCTCCAAGATCAATCTCCTTGATCCGCCCCAGGCGCCAACAATGAGCCGTTGGGATGCGAATGAATATTCTTCGCTGTGCAATTTCAATCTCACAGTAATGGAGGCGTCACTGAAGTTTGTATTGCGAGCCGGTGCCGGCCTGATTCACGACCATTGTCAGAGTCTGATTGGCCGACTGTTTGAACGGCTTCCTCCCACGTGCAGAGTTGCGAGCCCGCTTGAGCCATCGCGCCGGGGAGTATGCGGGTGCATTGAAGCTGCCGATCGTCCCGGCACCGAAACCCTGTATCAGGCCTTGCGAAAAGCAAACTTCGTCGTGTCGTTGCGGGAGGGGCGCATTCGCATTGCGCCGCACCTGCTCAACCCAGAGGAGGATATCGACCGGCTTCTGACCGTGGTAGCCGCTACAACCGAGGGATGGCCGCATACAGGACACTGATCTGCGCTTGCAGAACCTTGGAATCGTGCTTCCGAATGGGATGCTGCCGGTGGTAGAGGAACCTTGCCTCTCGCCAAGGACTGATCTTCGGCGCGGTTCGTCACCTGGAACGGCTGAACGGGGCCGGTGAGAACTACATGAAAGTCGTCGAAATTCAGGAGAAATTTGGGCTTGACTCCCTGAAAATTGCGCATCGTCTTGATCCCGTGCCCGGACCGGGACAGGTCGTACTCAAGATGAAAGCGTTTTCGGTGAACTATCGCGATCTTCTCGTAGTGAACGGAGTAGGCCGCTGGGAGCCGTCTCTGCCACGAATTCCCTTATCCGACGGTGTTGGGATCGTAGTGTCGACCGGCGCTGGCGTCTCTCGCGTGAAAGTTGGAGACCGGGTTGCGCCAATTTTCTATCCCAAGTGGTTGGATGGAAGCGTCACCTCAGAGAAGATGGGGTCGGCCCTGGGAGGCGCGGTTGCCGATGGCGTGCTCGCCGAATACACGCTTTTCAGCGAGCAGAGTGTTGTCCATGTCCCTGACCATCTATCCGACGAGGAAGCAGCTACTCTTCCTTGCGCGGCTGTCACTGCCTGGAATTCGGTAGTATCGGCTGGCCAGATCATACCGGGCGACACGGTCGTGTTGCTGGGGACCGGCGGAGTCTCTATTTTCGCTCTGCATTTCGCAAAGCTCCTCGGAGCGCGCGTCATCATCACCTCGAGCAGCGACCAGAAGCTGGCACAGGCAAAGGTATTGGGCGCAGCGGAGGGCGTAAAGTATTCAGCGACTTCCGATTGGCCAAGGGCGGTCATCGAACTGACAGATAGCGTCGGAGCCGACTACGTCGTGGACACGGTCGGCAACTTGAAAGAGGCAGTTGCGGCCATCCGGTCGGGAGGGGCCGTGGCGTGCGTCGGCTTTCTGGCAGGAATGAACACGAGCGTGGATATTGTCGCCTTGATGGGCAAGAGTGCTCGAGTGCAGGCGGTTGATGTCGGCTCGAGGCAGATGTTCGAAGATATGAACAGGGTAATCCGACTCCACAAAGTACGGCCGGTAGTCGATCGCGTCTTCGGGTTTTCCGAGCTGGGAGCGGCTCTGAAATACCTCGGAGAAGGCAAGCACATGGGGAAGGTGTGTCTGCGTATCTAATCTCGTGCGACTTTCTCGGCTTTCGCTACGGAGTGGGCGGTTGGCAACAACGAATCCGCGTGCGATGGCGTTCTAGGTGAAGTCGCAGAAGAACGATGAAAGGGCCAGGCATTTTCGACGGGTTGCAGCCAAGTCAACCGGGCGGGCAGTCATGCGTCGCAGGAACTCCTTTACAAGAAGGGTGGCTGGTGTTTTCACGACGGAAGTCTTCGCTTAGCTAACGGCAATACACAGGGGGTAATTTCTCGATGAAGGCGATCTGCGTAAGAGAGTTTGGCGGTCCTGAAGTGCTGAAATTAGAAGACATGCCCGACCCTCGACCAGCGCAATCTGGGCAAGTTCTCATACGAGTGAAGGCTGCGGGGGTGAACCCCTACGACACCTACATGCGAGCGGGTGGCTACGGCGCCAGAAATCCAGCGCTCCCCTACACGCCGGGCTCCGACGCCGCCGGTGTCGTGGAATCGGCAGGGGCCGATGTCGATCTGAAGGCCGGGGATCGTGTCTATACCATTGGGACGATCACCGGGGCTTACGCGGAGTTGGCATTGTGCAGGAGTTCTCAGGTGCAAGCGCTTCCCGCCCGAGTGAGTTTTTCCCAGGGTGCGGGGGTTTTCATTCCCTATGCCACGGCCTATCGCGCCTTGTTTCAGGTGGCACGCACTAAGCCCGGCGAGACGGTGCTGGTGCATGGCGCCAGCGGTGGGGTTGGGGTGGCTGCAGTACAGTTCGCCAGCGCGGCGGGTATAAAGATCATTGGCAGTGCCGGGAGTAATGAAGGCCTGGAGTTGATCAAGACCGAGGGCGCGCAGCATACGGTGAACCACAGCTCGCCGGATTATCAGAAACAAATTCTCGATCTAACCAACGGACGAGGAGTCGATGTAATCGTGGAGATGCTGGCCAACGTCAACCTTGGCCATGATCTTAAAATGCTGGCTCCACGCGGGCGCGTGGTGGTGGTGGGTAGCAGAGGCAGCGTGGAGATTAATCCCCGCGACCTCATGACCCGCGAAGGAGCGGTGCTCGGGATGGTTATTTGGGACGTACCGGATGCAGAAGCCGCGCAGATCCATGCTGCCCTGCAAGCCGGATTGGGTAACGGAACCCTTCGTCCCGTGATCGCTTCGGAGCTGCCCCTGGCTTCTGCTCCAGAAGCTCACCGGCGAATCATGGAGTCCGGTGCGCGGGGCAAGATCGTGCTTATACCATGACGGAGCAATGCATCCGCGCATATGGGAGAGTCCCAGCCATTTTAGGGACACTTGTAGACCAAGGAAGTCCGCCGACGTCTCGCAGTGATGAAAACTTTTAAGTCGCCACGAAGCAAAACAAAAGGAGTGAAGCAAAGGATTCTTAACTCAAAAGTTGAACTGGTTTAAGTTCGGGTCCGCGGCGAGGCGGTAGTTGTCGTCGAAGGAACGATGCGCGCATAGCTGGCTGGCTTTATGCCGTACCGGACAGCTTGCCATCGTGCAAGCTTCAAAATGCAAATACTGATAGTAGGCATCGGTGCGTTAGGCGGAACCATTGCTGCGCGTGCGGTCCGTGCGGGATTGCCCGTCCGGCTTGCGGCTCGCAATGCCGATTCCGCGACGGTTTTGCGCCGATCGGGCCTGCGCGTGTCCGGCATCGGAGGAGAGGCGAGGGCAGACGTTATCAACGTTGCCGCAATTAAAGACTACGGAAAGGGCGACCAATTTGACCTGATCCTGCTTGCCACCAAAGCGCAGGACGCGTTGCAAGTCGCGCCCCACGTTGTAGGCCTACTTGCCCCCGAAGGGGTCATATTGCCTATACAGAATGGCAGCGTTGCACGGGTGCTTGCAGACAGTCTGGGCGAAGACAAGATCCTGGGAGGATTCTCAAATCTTGGTGCCACGATGGTAGAACCCGGCGTCTACGAGCAGAAGAATGCTGGACATCTACTGATAGGCGAACTTGCTGGTGGTGTCAGTGAACGCGTCGAGCGGGTTGCGCGCGTCTTAGGTCGAGCGATCGAGGTTAAGGTATCTCCAAACCTGACCGGTGCCATTTGGTCGAAACTCCTGATCAATTGCTCGGTTACCACCCTTGGCGCGCTCTGTTCGCAAACCATGCGTCAGTACATGGAAACTGAGGCAGGCAAGAAGGTCTTCCGACGGACGTACGAGGAAGCGTTGTCCGTGGCACTTGCAATCGGCACTCGGCTGGAACGTATGGCCGTGGACCCGATTCCGCCCGGATGGGCGAGCAATGTCGCGGCAGAGAAACGCTATGAGTCGTGGATCGAAGCAATAATTGCCTTCTATGGGGATGTCAAACCCTCGATGCTCCAGGACTTCGAGCGCGGCCGGAAGACTGAGGTCGATTTCATCAACGGCTATGTGGTGACGTTAGGCCACGCGTCCGGAGTGCCGATACATATGAACGCCGCAATTACTGACCTTGTACACCAGATCGAACGTGGAGTTCTCCAGCCGACACGAGAACGGATGAATGACCTAGCTGCTCAAACTGCGGACTAAGGCGGGAGAAGATTTTTCGTCAGAAAACGTATCGCACCGGAAATTAGTCTATGAAAATCCATCTTTTTGCTTCACCTATAGTTGCTGCATTCTTTGTGTTGAACTGCTGGGCTCAAAACGCGCCCGTGAGCACTCCGCCACCTAACTCTTTTCTGGACCATTTGACCAGCCTTACCGATTCAGACCCGAGACCATGGACGGCAGAACAGGTTGCAAACATGGGGCGCATCCGCGATGCGGCAATGACGGACCCGAATACGTACAACATGCTTGCGCACCTCACCGACCATATAGGTCCGCGGCTCAGTGGTTCGCTGCAGGCTCAGGCCGCTGTCGAATGGGTAGCTGCCAAGATGCGGGAGATGGGGACGAGCGTCACGCTGGAAAAAACAATCGTTCCTCATTGGGTACGAGGAAAGGAAGACGCAGTCTTAACCCGGTGGCCGGGAATGCCGCCGGGAACAACCCAGAAGATCGTTGTTACAGCATTGGGAAACTCTGCGCCAACGTCGGAGGGTGGTCTTACTGCCAATGTGTTAGTCGTAGGCTCCTTTGCAGAATTGAGGAGCTTGCCCGTGGGTGAAGTCAAGGGAAAGATCGTCCTGTTCAACAAGCCTTTCGATAAGCAATTAACCGCACAAGGGTTTGGTCTTGATGCGTATGGGCAAAATCTAGCTTATCGTGGCGTCGGCCCATCGTTTGGCGGGTCGCTTGGAGCCGCGGCTGTGCTGGTTCGCTCTCTGGGCGGCGGAGACTTTCGACTTCCGCACACAGGCCTGACTTTGTACGGCGAGGGAGTCGACAAGGTTCCCGCAGCTGCCATTACAGCAGAGGATGCAGATCTGTTGGCACGACTGTCAAAACAAGGACCCGTGACGATGCGGCTCACTCTTACGCCGAAAACTTTTCCTCCGACAAGCAGCTACAACGTAATCGCGGATTGGAAGGGGTCGGAACACCCCGAAGAGGTTGTATTGGTCTCCGGACATCTGGATTCATGGGATCTTGGGACAGGAGCGATTGATGATGGCGCCGGGGTCGCTATTTCAATGCAGACGATCCATCTGTTGCAGTCACTGAACATTCATCCAAAACGCACAATCCGTTTTGTCGCCTGGATGAATGAGGAGTTCGGCGTCAGTGGCGGGACAACATATCTCCAGGATCACTCCACCCAACTCGCTTATGTGATAGCGGCACTGGAGAGCGACTTAGGCTGCGACCATCCAACAGGCCTCACATTCTTTGGCGCGCCTGAGGCTGCCAGATATCTTGCGCCCGTTGCGAACGCACTGGCACCCATTGGAGCAAGCGTTCTCACCAGATCTGACGAGGTAACTACGGAAGATATCGCCGGTATGGTTCAGCTAGGCGTTCCCGGTCTCACGCCCTCGCAGGATTCGCGGTTCTATTTTAACTATCATCATACTGCCGCAGACACTCTTGATAAAGTTAATGTACAGCAATTGAATGAGAACGCAGCGGTGATGGCTGTGACGGCATATGCGCTGGCTGATGCGTCGGAAGCAATACCTCGTAGGAAATAGATTCCGAAACCTTGGTCATAGGGTTAAAGTCTCCTGTCAGCAAAGCCTTCTAGGATGTAAGCACACTCGATGTTCCGTGGCACCAGTATTTGACGGCCAACTCTGACCGCTTGTCTCATTTCGGACACCGCATGTCACTTTTCCTGGAAACAGAGATCCTTCTCGGCATATTGTTCCGCGTGCAGGAGGATCGCCAGGAATGTATCAGCGTTGGGATGACGCTGGCCTAAGGGCTACAAGAGGAGAAGATGGGAAGAAATCCAGATTGGCAACTTACATGAAGCTGGGGGGTGCATTCTGGGCTTCACGGGAACGGTCGAGGCCGAAAGCAAAAACAAGCCTTTCGGCAAAGCACAGCAAGGCAGTATGAACAGATCAGTGCGCAGAGTGATGATGGGCGTCGCGGGCTTGGCGGTGCTCGGGATGACCGCAACGCTGGCCGGCGCACAGACCCTGGGAGTGAAGGAAAAGCCGCCGCTGTACAGGTACGTATCATACTGGACGTTTCCGCGGGCCCACTGGGCTGACGTAGACAAGGACAACACCACGGGTAACCAGAAGATCCTCGCGTCTGCGCTCGCCGATGGCACCCTCGTCGGCTACGGTGGCGATGAGAATCTGGTGCATTCCGCTGAAGGCTTCACCCACGACAACTGGTGGCAGGCCAATTCAATCACGGGCTTGCTGAAAGTGCTCGAGGCTTTCCGCAAGGGCGGCGGCTCGAGCTCGCCGCTGCTCGTCAGCTCGACCAAACACTGGGATCAGATATACGTTAGTAGCTTCTACAACTGGAAAGCCGGGACTTGGAAGGGCGCGTATGGGTACTCGGGTACCTACAAGCTCAAGCCCGATGCGCCCGACGCCGACGATGCCGTGCGGACACTTAGCCGTTTTTACGTGCCAGTGTTCGAGAAGATGCTCGCCGACGGCACAATCATCGAGTACGAGATCGACCGGGAAGCGATCCACACCCCCGATTCGCGGGCTCAGGTGCATTTTAGCTTCGTGATGCCGAACGCCGAGGGTCTGGACAAGTTCCAAGCGGCCCTTGGCGCTGCTCTCGATGAGAATTCTCTCATCGGGCCGGCGTTTGGCTCGATGATGGTCAACTTCAGGCCGCAAGCAGATTTTGTACAGGTTAACGCAACCTACAAATAGCCCGCACGGCAAGCGGCGGTGGCGCGGGCATTGCCCGCTATTCGGGAGGAAGAAAAGATGCTACGCACTAACTACGGAGCGCTTGCCCTCGCGGTCGCTTTGACGGTGCCGTTGGCGCAGGCGCAGTCCGTAGGAATTCAGACCGCATTCGGAAAAGATGCCGGAACGCTTCCGGCAGCGCGGGCGCGAACGCTTGCCCCCGGAACGTCGTTCCGTGACTGTTCGAAAGATTGCCCCGAAATGGTCGTGGTAAAGGAGGGCAAATTCACCATGGGGGCGCCGGCGGGGGAAGAAGAACGCGAGAATCTACCTAATCAACCAGGCCTTCGCGGACGCTCGGTCCCCCAGCATTTGGTCACGATCCGATACAAGTTCGCAATTGGTAAATTTGACGTGACGCGAGATGAGTACGCTCAGTTTGTTGCGGAGACAAAGCGTCCGGACCCCGATAGCTGTACGACGGTCAATCCGCCCGGAACCGGCTTCATTGCTACGAACGGCAATTGGCATTCTCCAGGGTTTCCGCAGACCGGAAGACACCCGGTCGTCTGTTTGAGTTGGGACGATGCGCAGGCCTATGTGTCTTGGCTGAGCACCAAGACAGGGCATGTCTATCGCTTACCCACGGAGGCTGAGTGGGAGTACGCGGCGCGCGCGGGAACGACGACGGCGCGTTACGGCAGCGATAATCCGGCGGAGGTCTGCCGCTACACCAATGTTGCTGATCAGGATTATGGTAAGCAGCATCCTGGTGATAGTGGGGCGAATCTACCGTGCAGCGACGGGTATGCGTTTACGTCGCCAGTTGAAAGCTTTCCGCCGAACCAATTCGGCCTCCACGATATGCTTGGCAACGTCCTGAATTGGACTGAAGATTGCTGGAACGCCAACTATAGCGGCGCGCCTGCTGATGGCACGGCGTGGCGGTCTGGAGATTGTGGTCGGCGTGTTATGCGCGGCGGTTCCTGGGACATGGATCTCAGCGCCGCCCGCACGGCTATGCGCCGCGGCCCCCTCAAGTCGAATCGGAACACCACCTTCGGGTTCCGCGTGGCCAGAACACTTTAGTTACATCTTGTACCTTTAGCCCGTTACCTCTTACCTCTTTGGGGTTCCAAGGGGGTGCGAGCCTTCTTGTCAAATCGGTTTAGATTTGAGTGCCGCTGCCACACTTTAAATCCCGGTTTTATCCTGTACACGAATTTCGTCGCGCCAGTAGTTGATGGCCAACTCTGACCGCTTGTCTCACCTGGGACGCCGCATGTCACTTTTCCTGCAAACGCTGGTTCTTCGCGGCATATTGTCCGGTGAGCAGGCGCATCGCCTAGAGGGTTCCACATGGAGAAGGTTCTGACTCAGTACGTAGTGTGCGCGCTTGCGACCGCTCTGATGGTGCCGTTCGCGCGGGCGCAGTCGCAGCCGGCAGGATTGCAGGCCGCCTTCGCTGCACAGTGCCCGCAGACCGATCTGGTGGAGTTCGAGAAAATGACTTGGGTGGAAGTGAAATGCGAGATCGCGGCGGGCAAGACGACGGCGATCATCTATACCGGTGGTGTCGAGGAACGAGGCCCCCAGAACGCGAACGGTGGCCATAACCTCATAGCGCATGCGACGGTCGAAGCGATCGCGAGAAAACTCGGCAATGCTATCTACCTGCCCGTGTTGCCCTACACTCCGAACGATGCAGAATCGATTCCCGGCACCATAGGGATCACGAACGAGCTGTTCGCTGCCATACTCGAGCGCATCGCGGAGCAGGCGGCCCTCAACGGTTTCCGCAACGTGATTCTGATGGGCGATCACGGTGGCGGCCAGCCGCAGGTCTACGAGGAGGTCGCCAAGAAGCTTGACGGCAACCTAAGCGGAGGAACTCGTGTGTTCTACTGTGACCAGGTCTATAGGCCCGCCAATGATGCGTTCGATGAGTACCTGAAGCAGCACGGCTATCCACTCGGCCTCCACGGTTACCTTTTTGACACCTCGGAAATGATGTATCTCGACAAGGACAACACATGGGTGCGCAGGGATCTGGTCTCCTCTGCAGTGGGGGATCCCGTCGTCGGTCACACCGCCGGGGATGGCAAGGCGCAGTTCGGGCCGCGGAGTCCACAAAACGGAATCTTGGGTGACGCGCGCCGCTCAACGGTGGAGCTTGGGAAGGTCGCAATCGACATGAAGGTCGATTACGCGGTGAGGCAGATTCGCAGCCTCCTACCGACCAAGTGATTCATGGAATGAAAAAAGTCATAGATCTGCTGAGACCTGCATTCGGCGTTGCGAGCAGTACGAGTCATTTAGTGACATATAGGAGTTCTACATGAAGAAGATTCTGATTCAGTACGTAGTGTGCGCGCTTGCGGTCGCTCTGATGGTGCCGTTGGCGCAGGCGCAGTCGGCAGGAATACAGGCCGCCTTCGCAAAAGATGCCGGAACGCTTTCCGACAAATTCACCGGACTCGCGCGCGTTATGTCGGGCAAGTACGA
>DASSIO010000035.1:0-4605 GCA_035691825.1 Terriglobales bacterium
AAGAAAATTGTGCCCCTGAGCCAGCCGAGTATAACAGTGGTCGGCAGCTACGCGACGGGCCTGACCATGAAGGTTGAGCGCCTGCCCAGCAGCGGCGAAACTCTGCTGGGCACAGGTTACCGCATGGACTACGGAGGCAAAGGCTCCAACCAGGCGGTGGGCTGCGCGCGGCTGGGAGCCCGGGTAAGCTTTGTTGCCAAGATTGGAAACGACAGCCTGGGGCAGATGGCGTTGCGGCTCTACCGCCAGGAAGGCGTGGATACGACTCACGTCCTGCAGACCGCGGATGTCGCCACAGGCGTGGGTTTCATCCTGGTGGAGGAAACCAGCGGGCGCAATTGCATCGTGCTCGACCCCGGAGCAAACGAGCGGCTGAGCGCGGCCGATGTCTCTAACTACGAAGCGGCCTTCAGTTCTCCGGCAGTGGTGCTCACACAGCTGGAAATTCCGGTGGACGCTGCCGAGGCCGCCCTGAAACAGGGCAGAACGTGCCGGGCAATCACCATCCTGAATCCCGCGCCGGTGCGGCCGCTGCCCAGCGGCGTGCTGCAACTCGTGGATGTACTCACGCCGAATGAAGTGGAAGCCAAGGTGCTCATGGGCCGCGGTCCGGATGATAAAGCTCCGCCCGAGGAGATAGCACGCGAACTAATCAGCGCCGGCGTGAAGAATGTGATCATCACTCTGGGCGAAAACGGCGCGCTGCTGGTGACCGAATCTGGTACCGGGCGCTTCCCTGCCCTGGCTGTGCGCGCAGTGGACACGACAGGCGCGGGCGATGCTTTCAACGCCGGCCTGGCCACGGCGCTGGCGTGGGGAGCGACCCTGGAGGAGGCGGTGGAACTCGCCATTGTGACCGGAGGCCTGGCGGTCACCAGGGAGGGCGTGATCCCCTCTCTGCCCGACGGCAGTGAGGTTGTGGAGTTTTACCGTGGCCGCGGCCTTACCCCGCCAGCCTGGCTTGCGACCAGTTCGGCGGGAACTCGATTCTCCGAAGTCGCGCCAGAGATTCAATAACTTAGGGGGTACCCCACCGGTGCCCTTCGCTTTGCGTCCGTGTAGTGTCCGTGTTCGCGTCAGAAACAGCATGGACGAAGGGTTTTGATTCCCCAGAGGCGTTTATACTTTCACGGCGGGTTCTTGGGCTAGCTTCAATGACTGACACTTCCCTAATTAAATTGGGTGACCTCGGCAAGCCCGCGATTGTGTTGATTGAGAAGATTTCGGATGCGATAGGTGGTGTGTTTAAACCATATCAAATTGTCCGCGTAGCCAAGGCAGAGGCCGAGGCAGAACGGATTCGGGCGGAAGCGCAAATCGAAGTTGCCGATCTTCACAGGCGCGCCCTTCACCGCTTCTTTGAAGAAGAAGCAAAACGACAGTCGAACATTGAGGAAATCATTGCGAAGGCGCTGCCAGATTTACGCGAAAAGGCCTCGCCTCAGGACGTGCAGGATGACTGGATCACGAATTTCTTCGATAAGTGCCGCATAGTTTCTGACCAGGACATGCAGCGGCTTTGGTCCAGGGTACTCGCCGGCGAAGCTAACAATCCGGGTGCGTTCTCCAGGCGGACGGTAAACTTGTTGGCCGATTTGGATATGCGAGATGCAAAACTATTCACAAGTTTGTGCGGCTTCGATTGGGTACTTGGCGGGATCCACGTACCGCTTATATTTGACTTGAAAGCCGAGATTTACAATCGGAGCGAAATCAACTTCGCTAGTGTTAGTCACCTGGAGAGTTTCGGACTCATACACGTCAGTACGCCTGGCGGATTTTCCCTGTCTATCGCGTCCAAGAAGATGACGGTTTATTATTACGGGAAACACCTAGAACTCGCATTTCCGGATGCCAACAACGAACTTCAAGTGGGGCATGTGAGGCTAACCGTTGCTGGAGAGGAACTCGCGCAGATCTGCGGTTCGATGCCGGTTGAGGGATTCTACGATTTCGTATACGAGCATTGGAAAAGACTCGTTGCTGGTCCCCAGACAGAGGGATGAGCCGGTAAATCCTAGCAACCCCTATCGGTTTAGCTTTTCATACTGCTACTCCGTTTCAAAAGCATGTCTTGCGTTTCCGACCAGATATTCCGGCCCGCTGCGGCCTCACTGCCGTGGCGAGCTTTTTTTGATGCCCGAAAGCGCATCTGTTTTTACCTGTTAGCCAGCGGTACAATGAAGGTGGGAATCCAATGACAACCAAACGTTTTACACGCGGCCAGTTGAACGCGGCGGCACGCGACCGTCTGGACAACC
Organism: Terriglobales bacterium; assembly: GCA_035691825.1. GTDB lineage: Bacteria > Acidobacteriota > Terriglobia > Terriglobales > Acidobacteriaceae > Gp1-AA122. The sequence continues at coordinate 2,262 of DASSIO010000035.1, forward strand.
CGGCGCCCATGAAAGTCGTGGCCTACGTACCACCTAAGCCAGCATTGCAGATCACCGAACTGGCGCGACCAGGAACTGGCCCTTATCGGGTTTACGAGGTGGATGACTTCGACAGTGATTTCGTGGGCGGCGGCGGGACTCAGTACAACACCTGGGATGAAGCCCTGGCCGCCGCCAAGTCCGCCCCGACCGGATATCGGCGCTATGTGGATAACAGCGCCGGCATGTGTGTTTTGAAGGTGGTCAATCCGATGCGGGCACATTAGTGATTTTTGCTACGAAAGGGATGTTAATGGTGGAACAGTCTGGGATCGAGCGCTTCTTCGACGGCTACATCGAAAGCTGGATGCTAAAAGACCTTCAACTTCGAGACTCGTGCTAACGAATTGGGGTTTGATTTAGGGAAATTGTGCACGGTAGGTGTGACATGGGTAGGAGGACAAACCTCCGCGTCGTCCTCCTCCGAGGTCGTGATCTTGCGTGATTTCTCAGCGACGATTGCCAAAGATTGAACTGTTCAGCCGGCACGACCCCGCTCAAGTCCCGCTGGCTCCCGACCACTTACGGGCATACTGCGCTACGTGGACAACCGAACCGGCGCCAATGTGCTGCGCGTGGTACACCCTCCTGCGGTGCATGGCACACTAGCGTAAGTGGTCATTTCTGGGTTTCTTCGCAGAACCGCCAGCAGAAACATGATCGCTTCAGGCGTGCCCCAGGCGGCGGCGATGCAGATCACTGGGCACCGTACCGATTCGATGTTCCGGCGCGAAGAGCAGAAGCGGCAGGCTCTGATTAAGACCGCCGAATACCTTGCCGCGGCTCCGGTGGAACGCAAGGTGCTGGCAATGGAGATCAAGGCGGCCAAGTAGCGGGCTGGGAGAGATTACGAAAAAGCCGCAGATAAGCCATCGTATTCTGGAACGGCTAGTTGCAACAACAGGGAGGACGCGAGGAGCACCGTGACACTGGTTGGCGCCGTTGTCGTTATCGTTTGTCTGTACTTCATTGCGCGACGCTGGATCGTTGCAGAGATCTACGCCAGCCTTGTTGCCGCAGAGATAGGCAGTCCCCAACGTGCGAAATGGGTCGATGAATTAATTGCACAAAGAGAGCACCTTCGGAAATCAGGCCTAGAGGACAGCAAGGAATACGAAAGGGTAGAGGACCGACTCGCCGCTATCAATCCGAAGTGTGTTTACGGGAGGCAGCAGGAGTGCATGCTTGAAACAGCGTGGGAGATTTACGACGAGTGTGGGTGGAAGAAGCGGCAGTCTCCCGGTACAGATCGGAAAGGACAGGCAGTGATGTGAACGAGGCATACACGCTAACGCCTGAGCAAACAGCCACCTTGAAGGTGAACCAAGAATTGGCGAAGCTATCTGCCGAAATCAGGGTAGAGCTTCAAAATCGATGGAATCAACTGACTGTGGTGGATCAGTTCTTTATCACGCAGTTCGGCAAAGCCGAAAGAACATTCTTAGCAATCCATAGACTAATTGTGGATTCGCTCATTGAAGATGCCCTTTGCCTTCTCAGAGTTCTCGTAGAAAACACCATCAACTTGAAATATGGCATCAAATCCGAACCCGTAAAAGTTGTTCGCCGCTACTGGGATTGGGCCGTGCTCGACAGCATTCGTCGAGCGCGAGCGAGCAACTGGTTTAAGGGTAATAGCCTGTATTCCGAGCAACGAAACGAAGCTTTTCTGAAGGCGGAACAGAGGTCCGCGATCGCTACTCCAAGGAAGAGTTCGAATCTCTAAAGCGTGATGTTTTTGGCATCTCTCTCGAAAGACGAGCACAGATTGCAGGTTTAAGCGACCTATATCAAGCGAGTTATCGGGTACTGTCTCGCAATGTTCACGCGATGGATGTGGCTGTCATGGAAATTACACGGACTACGTCCACACTTGAGCAGTACACGGAACTCCTAGACGCCCGGGTTTCTCATCTCTTGGATATATCTCAGTGGTGCCTGGGCACCCTTGCAATTTGGGTGAATTCCCAGTTTAGATGTGGATTCGATGCTCAACTAGAGGAACTACGAGCACGGTCATGAGGGAGTGTCCGTGTTGTGTCCGTGAAGCGTAACCAAAAGCAGCCTATCGGGGCCAACCAGCCGCTCCCAATGGCATTGATTCTATTGGCTGAGTGGGCTGGCTTAGGCTACCATTACGCCCTTGATCCCGCTTGCGACCAGATCGGCGGCTGCGCGATGATTTGAGAGCAGCCATGGCTGAAACTCCCACATTTCTGATCAGTCCGCAGGCGCGGGCGCGCTGGATGCGGCTGGACACCGCCCAGCTTCTGAAGCGCTTCTTTTTCTGCGAGCGTTCGCTCCT
>DASSIO010000036.1:0-57207 GCA_035691825.1 Terriglobales bacterium
AGGCAATCATGCACGCAGAAATCACGCGCCGCGCGCTCCATCGCTCTACCAGCAGCGCCCCGGGGATCTGCAACGCCATATAGCTGGCAAAGAAGATTCCCGCGCCCAGGCCGAATACGCGATCGCTGAAGCCTAAGTCGCGCTCCATCCCAATCGCGGCAAACCCCAGGTTCGTACGGTCAACGTAATTAACGATGTACAGAATGAAGAGAAATGGGAAGCAGACGCAGAGCGATCTTGTGCCGCGTCCGGTGTTCCAACCCGGACGGAACAGCTGCGGCCAGCGGAGATGCAGCCATGCAGATCTCCTATGACGGTCGCACCAAGGCTCGGGCGAGTATACCGGAGTTTCTAGGTATTGCAAGAAGTGGGTCCTATAGCCGTCGTGTGAGATATGCACCCAGCCCGTTCCTGTCATTGATGAAGTCTCACATTTATTATTATCACGATGGCCAGTGGCACCAGCGGCAATGGTTACCCTCAGCACCTGCTCATCGATGCTGACGATACCCTTTGGGAAAACAACATCTATTTCGAACGGGCCATCGCGAATTTCATTTCGTTCTTAAATCACCACGAGTACTCGGCGGAGCAGGTTCGCGAGGTTCTGATCGACGTAGAACGCGAATGCATCCTCAAGCATGGCTACGGCCTGCATAGCTTTGCCCATGCCCTGGTCGACACGTTTGAGCGGCTCGCGGTTGAGCCACTTACGCCCGCTCTGCGCGAGACCATCAATGGCTTCGCACATACGATTGCGGAACACCCGGTCGAACTCATTCCCGGAGTGCCCGAAACTCTGGATTACCTCTCCCAGCGTCACAACCTCATCCTGATGACAAAAGGACACATCGCGGAACAGACCGGCAAAATCGAACGCTCCGGCCTCAAACAATACTTTTCGGCGGTGGAAATCGTCGCGGAGAAAGATGCCCCCAGCTACCGTGAGATCGTCGCCAAGTACGATTTACCAGGAGACACCAGCTGGATGGTTGGCAACAGTCCCAAGTCGGATATTAATCCGGCAATCGCCGCCGGACTGAATGCCGTGTTTGTCCCGCACGGAAACACGTGGATCCTCGAGCATGAGGAGATCACGCCGGTGCAGCCTCCCACGCGTCTTCTCGTGGTGGATCGCTTTACAGATTTGAGTAAGCATTTTTAGGACAGCGCTGAATTGGGCTCCTGAAGCGCCACGTGCCGAAACTCCGGCACCAAACTAACCAACAAACAGCTACTTACCGCTTCAAATCTGCGCATGCTACTCTCAAACTGCTCTGGTTTCTCGCTGCCACCACTGCGTGGGAGTGCAGAAATCCAACTTTCGGCGGCTGTTGCGCACGGTAGAGGCGCTCTCCGATCTCGGTCCCGAGATGACGGCGGAGCGCGACTTCTCGCAAACTGCGCGCACTATGCTATCTGCCTTGATTGAGGCGGCGGGCGCCCGCGAGGGCGCTCTCTTCGTTTTCAGCGACCGCCCATCACTGTTGACATGCCTGTCGACCGAGGGATTTACCATGCTGCCGGAGCCGGCGCTCATTCCCCTCCTTCCCAAGCATGTGCACGCGCTCTCATCTCTGCGCGAGCCGAAGGTCTTGAGTGCGGACACTTACGATGCCTTGCTGAGTTCCAACGGAAATGTCGCGCCGGAAATGTTCCGCTGCATTGCCCCTCTTAAGGTGGCGGGCAAGCTGGTGGGGATTGTGGCTCTGGGCCGCCGAGACGCGGATGCACTTTATGAAGAAGATGGACTCGAGGCGCTCTCCCTGCTGTCCCATTACGTCGCACTCGCGGTTCACAATCACAACTTGACACAATCGCTGGCACAGAGAGTGTCAGAAAACCTACGGCTCATGGCATCGCTCCACGGATTTTATGACAGCGCTCTGGAAGCTTTCGCCACCGCGATTGACGTCAAGCACGTGAATATTCATGGCCACTCGCTGCGGGTTGGACGATACGCTGCCGCCATTGGCGAAGCCATGGGACTTGACGCCAACGAGGTGGCGGCACTGCGGTCCGCTGGCTATCTGCACGATATCGGCAAAGTTGCTGTCGACAAGCACATTATTGGCAAGCCCGGCGCCCTCGATCCGAATGAATTCCGCGAAATGGCCGACCACACGGTAGTGGGGCACCAGATCGTCACCGGTGTGCAGTTCCCGTGGCCGCGCATTCCGGAGGCGGTACGCTGGCATCACGAACGCGGGGATGGATCAGGGTATCCGGACGGCTTGTTAATGGAGGATGTGCCTATGCCGGTGCGCATCATTGGATTGGCCGACACCTTCGACGCCATGACCAGCGAGCGACCCTACCGCGAACCACTTTCCGTAGGCGGAACAGTCAGCGAAATCGTCCGCATGGCTCCCCAGAAGTACGACCCCAACGCGGTGCAGGCGCTTCTGGTGCAGCTGAGGCGCGATGCCGTCGGAAGCAACCGAACCCCATTTCTCCCCAGCCACACCCTTCTGAACATCGCCCCCGGAGACATCGATCAACTTGCAGCCAGCCTTCAACACAAGCTGAGCAACGGCCGCAAGTATCTCAGCTGAGCGCCGAATCCCCTTTTTTGCGACGGTAACCAAAAGGCTATTACTGGCGTGCCAACCACGGCGGGGCCATTGTCGAGCTGAGCTCAGAGCGGCACAGTTATGCGCATGCACTATAACCGGACCTGGAAGACATCCGAAAGGGCTGAAAAAGTTCCGCTGGTTGTGCTGTGTTTGTGTGTTGCGGTTCTGATTGCGATGTTGTTGTTCCGGCCCTACTGAAGCAGCCCGTTTCAGAGTTTGATCAGAACCTCGCCATTCTCAATCTTCAGGGGATACATGGCGACCTTCGCAGCCGGATTGTGAGCCGCTTCTCCCGTTTTCAGGTCCCAAGCCCATCCGTGCCAGGGACAAATGATGCTGGTTCCTTCGACAACGCCTTGCCCCAACGGACCGCCACGATGCAGACAAACGTTGTCCATAGCGCTGAACGTGCCATCCACGTTGGCGATACAAACCATTTTTTCGCCGATGGCGAATTCTTTCGCCTCATTGTGGCCGGGGAGTTCGCCTTCGCTGGTGAGTTTGACAAAATCGGACATATTCAGCTGTTAGCAATTAGCACTTAGCTCTTGGCCAAAACGGATGATTCTCCAGTTTCTCGCTGGCTGATCGAGCTGGGATGCACGGCCCCTTCCGGCCCTTAAGCCAAAAGCTAATGGCTAAAAGGTCAGAGCTAATTGCTATTTCGGTTGCAGGGTCTGTGCAATCATGACCTGGCGCTTGAAGTTCTCGACCATGCTTTCGTCGAGCCGGACTTCAGTAGGCTTCTTTGCCAGCGACATCTGATCAATCTTGTCCTGCAGCTTCAGGAGGGCATAAAACAGGTTCTCCGGTCGCGGCGGACAGCCAATGACGTACACATCCGTAGGCACGATCCGGTCCACGCCCTGCAACACGGCATAGGTGTTGAACGGCCCACCAACCGACGAGCAAGCCCCCATTGAGATCACCCACTTGGGATCGGGCATCTGGTCATAGATGCGTTTGACGACCGGCGCCATCTTCAAGGTCACGGTTCCAGCCACGATCATGAGATCGCTCTGCCGCGGGCTGGGGCGAAAAACCTCCGATCCAAAGCGGGCGATATCGAAACGTGCCGTCGATGAAGCGATCATTTCGATCGCGCAACACGCCAGCCCGAAGGTCATGGGCCATACGGCCGACTTCCGTGCCCAGTTGAACACGTAATCTACCGTCGTAATCAGGAAGTTCTTTTCGAATTTGTTTTGTAACCAACCCATCTCTGGTCCTTGTTCCGAAAGGGTAACCCCCGACGCGGCCCCGCTGCACATACCATAGTCAGCCAGAGCTGCAGTAGCTTTCAGTCTAGGGTTAGCAAGATTTCGTGTCAATTCAAAGGACATGATGTGAGACGAGATTTCGACCCTAGCCTTGCGTCTGCTCGGTGTATTCTTCGTGCCAGGCCATCTGAATCGCTTCCAGCTTAGCCTCGTTCGACTTCTGAGGGTCATCAGCGAATTCCGGCAACTCGGTCACGTAGCGATGCAGGTCCGTGAAACGAACCTCCAGAGGGTTGAGGCCAGGATGCTTTTCGGCAAGGAGAATGCCGATGTCTTCAGCGTTGTCCCAAGTCAGAGAATTCGGCATGGTGAGCTCCGGGTAGCTTTTAGCTTTTAGCTCCTAGCCAGTAGGCGTTGCTGCCGCGAGTAAGATCAATGGTCCGCAGACGGCAATGGTTCCGGGCTAAAGACTAATAGCTAACAGCCAATAGCTCTTTTAGTGTTCTTCCGATACGTAGTTTCGGTTCCAGGCAGGGATCTCCACGACAACTTTGCCGGCCTTAGTGATCACTGCCTGACATCCCAACCGAGAGTTCAATTGCAGGTCGGCAGCCATGTCCAGGCGGTCGGCCTCGTCGTCTTCCATTTCGGAAAGGTTCTCTGCACCGTCTTTAACCCACACGTGACAAGTGGTACAGGCGCAATTACCGCCACAGGCATGGTCCAAGCGGATGCCGTTGTTCAAAGCAACATCCAGGATGGACTGCTCCTTCCCGTGATCCTTGTAAGGCAGCTTGCCGTTCTCAAACATTACGGTCTTGCCCTCGGGCAGGAAGGTTACCTCGATCGTGGTCTCACCGGGTGCATCCACCGTCGCCGTTCCAGCATTTCGTGTCTTCTCGTCTGACATAGATTGCTCTCGTTCAGAACTTCCACGCTTCAAAGCCCCGCCTCTCTAAACTTGAAACCCGAAACTTTGAAACTTTCCCTTATTCAAAATCCGCCTTTGCTACCGGGTGCGGCGCCGCGGGGCCCTCGCCCAGGTCGGCAGTGTCCATGTTCTTGCCTTTGAGGGCGCTGCTGACGGCCGTGTCCATCATTAACTCGGCGAGTCGCATCGTCCCCTGATTTAGTGCATCGATTGCCTTGCGGATGCCATGGTAATCGCCGTTGCCTTGAACCGCTCGCAGGCTTTTTTCCAACTTCTCGATTTGCTTGCGTTCCTGGCTGGTTAACTCATTCCATGCCGGGTTCTGTTTGCCTTTGTTCAACGCAACCAGGATCGTATTCGCCTCATTGCGAGCCTCAATCAACTGCCGTTGGCGAAAATCCTCTTCTGCGTAGTCGAATGAATCGAGAATCATGCTCTCGACCTGCTCGTCGGTCAGGCCGTAGCTGGGTTGGACCGAGATTTCCGCCTCTTTGCCGCTGCGCTGCTCGCGCGCGCTGACGTGCAGAATGCCATTAGCATCGATCAGAAATCGCACTTCAATGCGCGGCAAGCCTGCCGGCATAGGTGGAACTCCCTTCAAATCAAATCGCGCCAAAGACCGGCAATCCTTCGCCAGTTCGCGTTCTCCCTGCAGAACATGGATCGCGACGTTCGCCTGGCCATCCACTTGCGTCGTGTAGTGCTGGGTTGCGGACGCCGGAATTGTGGAATTGCGAAGAATGATCTTGTCGGTAACACCGCCTGCCACCTCAATGCCCAGCGACAATGGCGTGACATCCAGCAACAGCATGTTCTCGGTCGCTTCGGAGCCACCAGCCAAAATATTGGCCTGCACCGCCGCTCCTAAAGCGACCACTTCATCGGGGTTCAAATCCGTATGCGGCTCCCGCTGGAACATGTCTGCCACGAGCGCCCGTACCTTAGGGATGCGCGTCGAACCTCCGACCAGCACAACCTCGTCGATGTCTTCCGGCCGCAGCTTGGCATCTTTCATCGCCTGCTTGCAGGGGCCCACGGTGCGATCGATGATGGGTTGAATCAATTGCTCAAACTGCTCCCGCGTGAGTTCCCGTTCATAGCGCTTTCCGCCAAGCAACTCCAGATCGAGTGTGGCGGAAGTGTGCTGGGATAAGTGAATCTTGGCTTCAATCACCGCCCGGCGTATCGCCTGAATGCCTTCGGCGTTGCGGCGCAAATCCAATCCCAGATCGCCGCGAATGTCGTCCAGAGCAATCGTAATGAGCAGATTATCGATGTCATCGCCGCCCAGGTGTGTGTCCCCGTTGGTCGCGACTACCTCGAAGATTCCATCGTGCAGCTTCAAAATGGAAATATCGAAAGTACCGCCGCCAAGGTCGTAAACAGCGACGATTCCATTCTGTTTCTTGTCGAGTCCATAAGCCAGAGAAGCGGCAGTGGGCTCATTCACCAGACGCAGAACTTCCAGGCCGGCAATTCTCCCCGCATCTTTCGTTGCCTGCCGCTGAGCATCGTTGAAGTAGGCTGGCACGGTTATGACAGCTTTCGTGACCGGGGCGGCAAAATAGCGCTCCGCATTCCGCTTCAGCTGGCGGAGAATAAAAGCAGAAATTTCCGGAGGAGTAAACTTTTTCTTGCCTAGCTTGATGCGCAATACCTCTCCCGGTTGAATATCTTCTGCCAGGCGAAAGGGGAAAAGCCGGAGCTCTTCCTGGATGTCCTCTACACCGCGCCCCATCAATCTTTTGATCGAATAGACTGCCCTCGCCGGAGTTTCAATCAGATACTTGCGAGCCGGATTGCCGACGATGATCTGATCATTTTCATCGAGGACCACCAGCGACGGCACCAGGTTGGATCCATCTTCTCCGGGGATCACGACAGGGCTTTCCCCTTGCATGTGGGCGACCAGAGAATTGGTCGTGCCTAGATCGATTCCGACAATGTGCTCGTGTGCCACGTCTTGCTTCTCAACCCCTGCTCAGTACAGCTGGCTTTTAGCAATTAGCATTCAGCCCACATTATTCATTCTGAATTCTGAGTTCTGCATTCTGCGCTCTTCATTCTTACTGCTGCCTTCTTCATTCTGCCTTCTGCCCTAGCTTTCCAGCGCCTCATTCACATCCCTTACTAAATTCCTTATGTAATTTCTGCGGTTCAACAGATCGACCATCTTGTCGCGCACGGCTGTCCGTTGCTCTTCCGCGCCAGCGTCGACCAGCGCGTCCCACTCGGCCCAGTAGGTCTTCAGTTCGTTAAACAATTCCTCGTATTTCGTTTCCAGAGCCGTTTTGTGCGCTTGTAACTGTTCCACCAGATCAGGATCGTCTTCCCCCATTTTCTTGTTCATGCGGAGTTCTTCGAGCTGCATGTTGAGTTCGAAGACCTCTTCGAGCAGATCGGGCGGAACCACCTGCTTCTTGACCTCGCCCTTTTCCCGTGCCTGATCCGTGGCTGACTTCGATTGTTCTTCGAGCTGCACTCCTTCCAGTTTCAACAGGTACTGTGTCCGCTTGATTGGATCCTTCAGCGTGCGGTACGCATCGTTCAGCTGAGAACTCTGCTCCAGGCTCCATTGCTGCTCGCGGCGATCCCCCCGTGCATAGAGATCAGGATGTAGTTTGCGGCTGAGATCGTAAAATTCGCGCTCCAACACCGCCGTGTCCAGGTTGAGCTTGCGCGGGAAACCAAAGAACGAGAAGTAATCAACCGGCACCGGCGGCTGTACCTTTCCGCACGCGCTGCAAAAATGCTCAGCGCGCATGGTCCCGCACGACCAGCAGGTTGAAGTCGCCTCCCCGGGCACGATCACGCTCGATTTGGATTCAATATCCGCCATTAAACACAATCACCACGGAACCCCTGTTTGCCGGTCGGTTTTACCCGGACCCCTGGGTGGCGCCGTGGTGCAAACTCGGAATGACCGCATCGGCAATCAGGCCGAGAACGAAGTGCCACACCCGCAGGCCTTGGACGCATTCGGGTTCACGAAAACGAATCCCTGCTGCATCAGTGTCTCCTGATAGTCGAGCGTCATGCCGTGAAGATAGATGAAGGATTTCGGATCAACAAAGACGCGCACGTCCGTGAACTGAAAAATGCGGTCGCGCTCGCGAGCCTGTGTGTCAAAACGAATGTTGTAACTCAACCCCGAACAGCCGCCACCCTGCACGCCCAGGCGTAGTCCACCCTGTTCGGGAGAAATTCCCTCTTTCTGCATGGCTACACGGATCTTGGCAATCGCCTTCTCCGTCACCTGGATGCCCTTCACCGGGGCAGTTTGTGGCTTCGTCGCTTCTTCCGTAACGCTCATGATTCCGCTCTCAGCGCGGAGGCTGGATCACCGGCTCGTCTGCACTGCCGCCGGCGCGCTCTCCTGCACACCCTGCTTTTTCTTCCAGTCGTGAATAGCGGCACGAATGGCATCTTCCGCCAGCACCGAGCAATGAATCTTGACCGGAGGCAGAGATAGCTCTTTGACGATCTCCGTGTTCTTGATCGCCAATGCCTCGTCGATGGTCTTGCCCTTCACCCACTCCGTTGCCAACGAAGAAGAAGCAATGGCCGAGCCGCAGCCGAAGGTCTTGAACTTCGCGTCTTCAATGACGTTGGTGTCCTTGTTCACCTTGATCTGCAGCTTCATCACATCGCCGCATTCCGGAGCGCCTACAAGCCCGGTGCCCACATCGCCGCTGTTCTTATCGAGTGACCCAACATTGCGCGGGTTCGAGTAGTGATCGATAACTTTGTCGCTATATGCCATTTCCCTCTCTCCAATATCTGATTAAGAACTAACCTTCCGCGGCCCACTTCACGCTTTTCAGATCGACCCCTTCTTTCGCCATCTCGTACAGAGGCGAGAGCTCCCGCAGCCGCTCCACCGTCTCGCAGACTCGATCGGCCACGTAATCGACTTCAGCCTCGCTGTTGAACCGACCCAGTCCGAAACGAATGGAGCTGTGTGCCAGGTCATCTCCGGTGCCAAGCGCCTTCAAGACATAAGATGGCTCCAAAGTCGCCGAGGTGCAGGCCGATCCGCTGGAAACCGCCACATCATTGATGCCCATCAGCAGCGACTCGCCTTCCACGTACGCGAAACTGATATTCAGATTGCCTGGTAAACGTTGTTCCAGCGAACCGTTGATATAGACCTCGTCGAGACGCCCCATGATCCTGTCCTTAAGTCGGTTGCGCAGCCCCGCCAGCCGGCAGGATTCCTGGGCCATCTCCTCGGAAGCAATCGCGCAAGCCTTACCCAAGCCGACGATGCCGGGCACATTCAATGTCCCTGACCGCATGCCGCGCTCATGGCCCCCACCATCAATAATCGCCGATATCTGGACGCGCGGGTTCTTGCGCCGCACGTATAAGGCGCCTACCCCCTTGGGTCCATACATCTTGTGTGCCGAAATTGACACCAGATCGAGATACTGCTTGTTCACGTCGACAGGAACCTTGCCCACGGCCTGAGTCGCATCGGTATGAAAGATCACGCCGCGCTCCCGGCATAACTTTCCGATCTGCTCGACCGGCTGCAGCACTCCAATCTCGTTGTTGGCCGCCATGATTGTGACCAGAATGGTCTTGTCGTCCAGGGCGCGCTTCAAATCGTCGAGATCGATTAGTCCGTCCTTCTGAACCGGAAGATAGGTAACGCGATAGCCGTATTTTTCCAGGCGCTTGCAGGTATCGAGAACAGCTTTGTGTTCCGTGACCGCGGTGATGATGTGATTGCCTTTTTCGCGGTACATCTCGGCAACGCCCTTGATTGCGAGATTGTCGCTTTCCGTCGCGCCCGAGGTGAAAATGATTTCTTTTGGTGTGGCGCCAATCAACTTGGCGATGCGCTCCCGGGCAGTCTCGATCCCAGCTTCAGCCGCCCAGCCGAACGCGTGATTACGGCTGGCTGCGTTGCCAAACTGGTCGGTGAAATAGGGCAGCATCTCCTCCAGGACCCGTGGGTCAACCGGAGTGGTGGCGTGGTTGTCCATGTAGATGGGCAGCTTGATTCCGCCCGGTCCCTGGCGCAGCTCTAATACGGTCGCCTTCTCATTCGTACTCATCATCGCTCTCCTACCACTCTCAATGTCAGCGGTCTTACCCGATTACGATCAGTTCGGCCGCAGATTTCTTCTTCGACTCCGCCGGAGGCTCATCCTCGTTCATGTCTGAGATCATGATTCTCTTCAGAACCTCCTCGATGCTGCTGTTGACCTTGCGCAGAGGCTCACGAATGGTGCAACGCTCGCTTTGGCCGCACTCTCCGCGCACTGTCACGCAGGAAGTGATGAACAATGGACCGTCGATCGCCCGTATGACCTCAAAAGCCGAAATGGCGCTCGCATCGCGAGCCAAGGTATAGCCTCCATTTATGCCATGCTGGGATCGCAACAGCCCGGCGCGGGACAGGCGCTGGAGAATCTTCGCCAAGGCTTCCTGGGGAATGCCATAGGCCTCAGCCACGTCCTTTGCGCTGCAAGCTCCCGCTTCGCCATGTTCGGCCAGATGCTTCATGGCCATCAGCCCGTAGTCCGCCTTCTTGGTAAGCTTCAACATGCTGCAGGCTCTACACTCTAAGTCCGACCTTTTTAGTCGTACTTTATTTTAGATGCCGCAGCGCGCAAAAAGCAACTCCCCGCCGGTACGACGCACTTTGCCGCAGCGAACGGTAACTTCTGACCTTTGAATGGTTTAAATTGACGACCTTTTTGGTCGTATTTTGTTGGACTTGTGGACGGATCACTGGCCTTAGTGCCCCCTCTGCGGTGGGAAACTTTGGTTCGCTGACCCGTATTCCACCACTTGACAAGAGGAATTGCGGGTCTAAAATACCCGACAAATTTCCGGTTATTGTGAACGGCGTTCGGGGCCATCCCATCGAATGCCGTAAGACCCGGATATATGAATCCAACCCTGTTGCCTCCACTTCCCCGTGAAGAGAACCGAAATGGATCAGTGTAAGCATCCCCGCGTGCAGATTGTGGCTCGGGAAGAGGACGCCGAATTCGTGGAATGCCTGGAATGCGGCGAGATTTTCGAAGCCAGTGAATTCAAAGATATGGCCATCGAGGACAGCACGGGAGAGCTGTAGACTGTCCTCATTGCGCACCTGAAATGGGGCAGTTGCTATTGCGGAGTTACCCTATCCTCGTCCAAAGTAACCGCTTGCTCTGCCTTCACTCTTGTGAGCGGACGGTGTCTTTGTTACTGTCCAGTGTTAACGCCCCGGGGAAAGTTGCACTTGGGAGTTCCGATGGCGCGCCATGCGTTGGTCGTAGACGATTCCATGCTGATCCGGCACGCAGTCTGTTGCTTCTTGGAAGAACGTGGCTTCGTTGTCGAATCAGCAACGAACGGCGAGGACGCGCTTTCGAAGCTTAAAACCTTCGCACCGGACCTGATCGTCACCGATGTGCAGATGCCCAAAATGAGCGGTACTGAGCTGATCACGGCGCTCAAAAAGAAACCGCAAACCGCTAAGATACCGATCATTATCGTTGCCGGACGGCAAAGCGGTTTCGAACGCACCGAGACGCGCGCCGATTTCACCATCTTCAAAGATATCGATATCGAGTCTCAGCTCGCTAAGGCGCTCACCGCATTTTTCGGGAGCGCGGCAGGTCAGAGATAAAGCCCCGATTCAGTTAACGATTTCTCGCATTGGATTATTAGCGCAGCTGCTGCAGAGGAAGGCTCGCGTCAGCCGAAAAATCCATTTCTGCGAAATCTCCCGCCAGAAACTTGGGATAAGCCGCTGCCGCTATCATTGCGGCATTATCGGTTGAGAGAGGCCGCGAAGGAAAATACGCACGTAAGCCTGCCATAGCCGCTTCCCTCTCAAAACGCTGCCGCAGTTCGTTATTGGCGGCTACTCCTCCAGTGATAAACAAAGTGGCAACGTCGTAGGCTGCGGCCGCGGCAAGCGTTTTGCTGACCAAATCGTCCACGATCGCCCGCTGGAACGATGCAATCAAATCCAAAGTTTGCCGGTCACACACTGCAAGATAATCTTCGAGTGCCGGCTTGTTAGTCCGAGCCAAGGCTTTCCTTCGAGCCTCGATCTGAGGCAACATGCCACGAGTCTCCACGAAGCGAAGCACGGCTGTCTTTATGCCGCTGTACGAAAAATCGAAGCGCGGCCCATTTTTACCGGGCCTGCCTCGATCTTTTCGGTCCGGGTGCTTGATCTGTGAAAAAGGAAACTTCACCGCATCGGGATTGCCGCGCACAGCCAGGCGGTCGATTATGGGTCCACCGGGGTAGCCCAGTCCCAATAGCTTCGCTACTTTGTCAAAGGCCTCTCCAGCAGCATCATCCCGTGTATGGCCGATGTTGACGTAACGCCAACCCTCGGACTGTTCTTCCGCCAGATACAGGTGGGTGTGACCGCCTGAAACCACTAACGCGAGTAGCGGGAACTGCACGGCGTGATTGCCCTTCTGCCGCTCCTCGAGAAGAACTGCATGAATGTGCCCCTCCAGGTGATTTACCGCTACAAGGGGTCTCTCGAGCGCGAAGGCGAGCGCTTTGGCAAAGCTGATTCCCACCAGGAGAGCTCCGGCCAGCCCCGGGCCTTGGGTCACGGCGAAGGCATCAATTGTGTTGTAGGTACGTCCAGCTTCCGCAAGCGCCTGGCGAACTACCGGTAGGATCCCCCGCAGGTGCTCACGGGACGCCAACTCCGGAACAACTCCGCCGTAGGGTCGATGCGTCGCAATCTGCGAAGCAACCACATTGGAGATGATCTGCTCTCCCGAGCGGACCACTGCCGCAGCAGTTTCGTCACAGGAACTCTCGATCCCGAGAATAAAAGCCATAGTTCGGACTATCGCGAAGAAACGCTACAGGAGGCCGCAGGAGCGGTTTCGGTAGGGCACGGCTTCAGCCGTGCCGCCAAAGGCCCAAGCGACTTCGGCTTCAGCCCCTGAGGGAAAGGCGCTGGCCCTTCCGGCGACCTCGCTAATGCCGCAACGCGCCACACCACTAGTTTCTGGTTTCTGGTTTCGAGTTGCAAGTCCGGCGCCCAACCCCTCGAGTTGCTTCTGCCTATCGCATAATAGAGTAATCGTCATGTCCGTCCAGAAAGAGCATGCCATCGCGATCGTTCAGCGGCTGCGCGAGTGCGGCTATCAAGCTTATCTGGTCGGCGGATGCGTCCGCGATCTTCTGCTTGGACGGGAGCCTGCCGACTACGACGTCAGCACGGACGCGACTCCGGCAGAAGTGATGCGGCTCTTTCCGCAAACCTACGCGGTGGGCGCGCAGTTCGGGGTGGTTCTTGTTCCGATACCTGGTTTGAAAGACACAACTGCTCTCGCCTCTGAGGTCGACACCGGCGAGCAACTCTCTGGACATCCGAATGTGATTGAGGTCGCTACGTTTCGCAGCGACATCGGTTACAGCGATGGACGCCATCCCGATCACGTCCGCTACAGCAAGGACCCGCGACAGGACGTCGAGCGCCGCGATTTCACCATCAATGGCCTCATGCTCGACCCCCTTACGAACGAGGTTCTGGATTTCGTGGGTGGACGCAAAGATTTAGACAGCCATGTCATCCGGACTATCGGCGATCCTGAGCGCCGCTTTAGTGAAGATAAACTGCGCCTCCTGCGAGCCATTCGCTTCGCTGCGCGCTTTGATTACAAGATTGACCCGGCGACGTTCCTGGCCATTCAAGCACTGGCCCACGAAATTCATCAAGTTTCACGCGAGCGGATACGCGATGAGCTGACCAAATTGTTAACGGAAGGAAAGGGACGACAAGCTTTTCTGCTGCTTGAGAAGAGTGGTTTATTGTTCGAGCTTTTGCCTGAGGTTGCGGCCATGAAGGGAGTCGCGCAGCCTCCCCAATTTCATCCCGAGGGCGACGTCTTCGTTCACACTCTGCTCCTGCTCGAAAAGCTGCCGCAGCCGTGCCCACGCACGCTGGCTTGGGGTGCGCTGCTTCATGACGTAGGCAAGCCTCCGACCTTCCGTGTAGCTCCCGATCGAATCCGGTTCGACGGTCACGTCGAGGTCGGAATAAAAATGGCGGAAGAAATCTGTCGCCGTCTGCGATTTTCCAACGACGATACTGAGCAGATCCTAGCCTTGATCGCAAACCACATGCGTTTTGCCGATGTGCAACGTATGAAAGAGTCGACTCTGAAGCGTTTCCTGCGCCTTCCCCGCTTCGAGGAACACCTGGAATTGCATAAAATCGATTGCCAGTCGAGCCATGGCGACCTGACCTCCTATAAATTCACAAGCGAAAAGTTCAACGAGACCCCTCCCGAACAGATCCGCCCCGCTCCCCTGATCACCGGCCGGGACCTGATCGCGGCCGGCTACAAGCCGGGACCGAGATTCAAGGAAATTCTCTCCAGCGTTGAGGATCTGCAGCTGGAAGGACGGATTGAAACGAGAGATCAGGCTCTTGGCTTCGTGCAACGGGAATTTCCGCTGTGAATTCTTGATGTTCTTGGGACCGGTTTTCCACCCTGCGAGCCACTAACTTCGAGTGCTAGAATCTGAACTTCACTGAGACGATATGGAACACGCTGCCGCCGGACTGCAAAAAATCGTTGGCGATGCATTGCGTCGGACATCTCCCAACGAAGCCTCGCTGTTGGCTTGGCCTCTGGCATGCGGCACCGCAGTGGCGGAGAGAACCCGGGCTGTGGAGTTTTCCGCGGGGATACTGCGGATCGAGGTCCCCGACGCGGGTTGGCGAGCCGAACTGCAGGCGCTGGCTCCGCAATACCTCGCCGTGATTAACCGCTACACGGGCACAAGCGTCACCCGGATCGAGTTCATCGTGCAGAACCGGAAGCATCGCTCTGCGTCATCCGACTAATCTCGCGGATTTGAAATTTCATGAGCATTACTGAGAAAGACGTCGTCTACGTCGCTGGGCTGGCAAATCTGGCTTTGACAGAAGAAGAGCGCAGCCGCATGGTGCGCGACCTTAACTCCATTTTGGAGTACATAGACCGCCTGAACCAGCTGGATACCACGGATGTGCCGCCAATGGCGCAGGTTCTAAGCCCCATAACCGGCGACAGCGCTAACGTCGCGACTCTCCGGGAGGATATTCCTGGGGGGCTGCGTGAATCGCTTCCTCGTGAGGCTGCGGTCAGGATGGCTCCCGGCTCCGACGGCACTTTCTTCATCGTGCCTAAAGTGATTGAACGGTGAAGACGCATCTAGTCGTCCACCTTTAGTCTTCATCGCAACTATGGATCTCAATTCTCTAACGGTTGACGAAACCCGGTCCGCCATCGCGGAACGGAAGACTACCGCCACCGCTCTCGCCGAAGCGTTTTATGCAAACATTGGAAAACAGGACTCCGAGATTGGCGCCTATCTGACTCTGTGCAAGGATCGCGCACTGCTGAAAGCAGCTGGCATCGACAACCTCGCCGCTAGGGGGGATGAACTGCCGCCGCTCGCGGGTGTCCCGGTCGCGATCAAAGATGTAATGGTTACGCAAGGCGTGCGTACCACCGCCGGTTCGAGAATCCTGCAGGACTACATTCCACCCTATACCGGCACGGCCGTGGCACGTCTGGAAGCCGCCGGCGCAATCACACTGGGCAAAACCAATTGCGACGAGTTTGCCATGGGCTCGTCCAACGAAAACTCGGCTTACACGCCCGTGCGCAATCCTCGCGATCTGGCCCGGGTTCCAGGCGGTTCCTCGGGCGGTTCGGCCGCTGCCGTGGCCGCTGGAATGGCCGTGGCCGCTCTTGGATCCGATACTGGAGGTTCTATTCGACAACCGGCTTCGTTTTGCGGGGTGGTCGGGTTGATGCCAACCTACGGGCGCGTCTCGCGCTACGGACTGATCGCTTTCGCCTCGTCACTCGATCACATTGGCCCGCTCGCGAAGACAGTCAAAGACGCAGCCATCTTGCTGCGCACCATCGCCGGTCGGGACCCGATGGATTCGACTTCGGCCGAGGTTCCAGTTCCGGATTACGTGAAAGAACTGGATAAGCCGGTGCGCGGGCTGAAGCTGGGCATGCCCAAAGAATATTTTGGCGATGGACTGGATGCGGAAGTGCGCACAGCAGTCGAATCCGCAATTCAAAAGCTGGCCACGCTCGGTTGCGAGATCGTGCCGGTCTCATTGCCGCACACCCAATACTCAATCCCTACCTATTATCTGGTTGCGACTGCCGAGGCATCCTCGAACTTGGCGCGCTATGACGGAGTACGCCACGGCTATCGTGCCGCGCACGTGCGTTCGCTTTCTG
Organism: Terriglobales bacterium; assembly: GCA_035691825.1. Lineage (GTDB taxonomy): Bacteria > Acidobacteriota > Terriglobia > Terriglobales > Acidobacteriaceae > Gp1-AA122. The sequence continues at coordinate 15,968 of DASSIO010000036.1, forward strand.
AAATGTACGAGAAAACGCGGGACGAAGGATTTGGCGCTGAGGTGAAACGGCGTATTATGCTCGGGACCTACGCCTTAAGCGCAGGCTACTATGACGCTTACTACCTCAAGGCGCAACGCGTGCGGACGCTCCTGGCGCGCGACTTCGAAGAAGCTTTCCGCAACGTAAACGCGATGGTTACCCCAACCAGCCCAACCGCAGCGTTCAAATTAGGAGAGAAAACGGATGACCCGCTGGCAATGTATCTTGCTGACATCTACACCGTCACAGCGGATCTAGTGGGCATTCCTGGAATTTCGATACCCTGCGGCGAAACCCGCGAGAAACTTCCGATTGGCTTGCAGATTTTGGGACGGCACTTCGACGAGTCAACAATTCTGCGCCTGGGGCATGCGTACGAAGCCGCTTAAGGATGCCAGCGCGAAGTCTTCGAAAAAGTATTCTCTGGTTCTAAGCTCCCGCGGTCCCCTCTTCTGGCGCGCCATGCCGGCGCAATAACTGTGGCAGGTTTTGCGAGAAAGCCGAGCGCGGCAGAACCATGTCACAGCCCGCCTCGTGCGCCTTCTGCTTGAGGTCCCCCTGAACATGGGAGAGAAATCCGATGATGGAAGTTTCCTTTTTCAGCTTGGCTTTGAGCTTAGGGATGACGGTCAAGGGACGCGCGTTGACGTTGTTGAGGTCGAAAATCAGCAGCGAAGGCATTTCTTCGTTCTGCTTCATGTGCTCCGCGAGTTCCTTGTCGCTTTTCATGAACTCGACCTTCACATTCAGCTTGCGCGCAGTCTCCTGAATCTTCGCCATGAAGAACAGATCGTCGACAAAAGCGAAGATACGCGATGCCGCATCCGGCTGACCTGTCGGCAGTGGCTCCGGATCCGCCGGACGGTAAGGGGCGGCGAAGCCCGGACGCATTCGCTGATGCTTCCCCGGCCGGTTCCCATTTCCTCCGCTCAGGGCAGCGCGGTAACTGTGATCCATCGGAGCGGTGTAGATGCCGTCTTTGTTGTGCCGGCCACGTTGACCGGAGTTTCCCTGATGCTGTCCACGATTATTGGGCGGACGGCGGCGGCCCCGTCTGCCTCTTCCCCCTGGACCCGAGGGACGATCTGGTCCTACGTTCATAATTCTCTTTCTGGCAGTCTTTGTTTTTCCCTATGCGAGAGAGGACTGCGCGTTGCTCAGTTTTGCCGCTGACCGGTGCTGCCCTGCCATCGAGGCTACGACGTGCAAACGATTATGCGGCAGAAAATTCAGTCGTGAATGATCTTTCCGTTGTGGCGCCTGGAGCTTTTCGGCGCGAAGGCCAGCGCAGGAGCGCGGCTGTCAGGAACAAGCTGATGGTACCCGCTAAACGCTGCGCAGCGCAAGCCCAAATTCCGGGAGTTTTGCACAAAAGTCACCTTAGAGGACACCGGCGCTCCTTTGCCCACCCTGGATAGAGATGCTGCCTGTCCCGCCAAGGCTTCGAGTTTTCGGTAGTCAGGCGCGTGCAGATCGCGAGTAGTCCAGCTGGCTAGGAAGCACGTGTGCAGGTTTCCGCACCCAGGCCTCCGGCGCGCCGAAGGCATGAGCGAATAGCGCCCTAGTCTTCCACCCACTCCGCGCCACAGGCGTGGCATTTCCAGTTGTTCTTCTTGAAAGGATAGGCCAGGGTCAGAAACATGAGTGCGTAGCTTAGGGAGCGATCAATGGACTCAAATGCGACATCCCGCGATTCGCATTGCGGACAGCGAGGCTGCTGGTAGACCTCGCCAACTTCGTCCTGAAGAAAGATCTCGGGGGGCGGCTCACGCAATACTTCAAGGGCTTCTTTGGCATCCTCCGGCCGAACTTGCAGGCGCATATTGCCGATGGCATTCGACCACAGCCAATCGGTGCGGACTAGTTCCGCATCCGCCAAAAAGCACCGAATCCCTGCCGACTCCAGCTTGCCCTTGGCCAGCAAAGCTTCGGGAAGATCGCGAAAGCGCTCGATGGTAACCAGGTTGGTCTCCAACACACAAGAATGCTAGCACGGTAACGACAGAATAGTTGCTGATACGCTCCAGGCCCTTGCGGCCTGTTTGCTAGAATAAAATCGTCGTCTCGAGGGCGCTTAGCTCAGTTGGTTAGAGCGCGTGCTTCACACGCACGAGGTCGCAGGTTCGAGTCCTGCAGTGCCCACCATCTCCAGGTCCCTCGCTTCGCTCGGGATTTCGCCTGCGGGCTCCCGCTCCGCTCACGCCCGCAAATTCGGCTCAAGTTTGAGTCCTGCAGTGCCCATCATCGTTTCAGTCCCTGTCTTTGAGTAGCCCCCTGGCACGATCCTTGCCAGATTGCTTCCCTGGGCAGAAGCCGCTCCGTTCGACCTTCCCATAACCAGAGTACCAGGCGTGAGTACCTGAGAAACTACTCAGGTCACAAACAACTCCCAATGCCCGCTCCGAATCGAATAGCACGACAATTAGGAGGCTTAGCGTGCTCTGGACCATCTTTGTGATTCTGCTGATTCTGTGGTTACTTGGCTTTAGCTTTCACGTGGCAGGCGGCCTCATTCACCTGCTGCTGGTTATTGCCGTGATCGTGTTGATCATCAACCTGGTAAGCGGTCGTCGAACTGTCGTATGAGGAGGAGATCAATGCATAAGCTTCTACGGGGTACTCTCGTCTTGACGGCCCTGTTGGCAATGATGACAACCATAGGTCTGGCACAGACACAGGGCGCCGGCCAGGACATGAAGGACGCCGGCAACGCCACGAAGTCTGCTGCGAAGGATACCGGCCGTGCGTCTAAAAAGACGGCGAAGAAAACCGCTCATGCCGCCCGCAAGGGGACGCACAAAGCCGCGCACAAAACTCGCCGCGGTGCGGCCAAAGTTGAGGACAAGACCGCACCTCCACCTCAGTAGGGACCCTGTTTAGCTTGCTCCGAAACTCGGAAAGTACATTCTCTGGAAGGCACTCGCTGATTTGCCTGCGAGCTAGAGTGCCTTCCATCCCTACCCGCTGACTGCTTGTTCTTGAAGCCCAAATTACGAGAACTGCTGCCTTGTTCCTAGCTGCCCACGCCGCTCAGACCCGGGGCTCCCCATAGCTGCCTCTTCCAGAAGCCCGCGCACCTGCCATAACCCCATGAAGCCAAGCACCACTAAGTTGGGAAAGAGCAAAGGCGCCATTGGGGGAGCGCCGTAGATGAGGTTATCGAATACGTGTATGGAAGGCCCACGGAGGTTCCGTTCGGCGTGGAGAACGAATCCCCAAATACCGACGCATGCCTCCAGCAAAAGGATGACAGCGCAGAGATCAACGAAAGTGCGTGAGATGCGCATCACCAAGGGTATAACCAGGAATCCAATTGCGATGGCGCTGGCGATCACCGGTACCCATTCCAGCTTGTAAAAGAAACCGTTCTCGGCATGATCCGCTAAACTGAAGATCAGATTGCCGACAAATCCTCCCAGGGTTAAAAGAAGTACCCATTGCGCCCATTCCAGCGAGTCTGGGTCGACCATACGATTCATGATGAGCAGGAACCCGAGTCCGGTGTACGCCAGAGGCGCCGCAAACGGCGCCGAGTAAGTGAGGCTGCGCAGTGTTCGCTCATAAAAAAAGTGACTCTGTAAATGCAGAATCACGCCTGTAAGGCCGATCAGAACAGCGGCCCAACCTACGAAGTGACCGAGGTCCTTCCACACGGCGTGCCAGCGGCTCCGAAGAGTCAGGGCAGCAATCAGGACAACAGGAGCGCTGGCTGAAAAGTACAGCGGCACGTACTCGGCGGTTCGTCGGAACTGATTAACCGAGTGCGCCAGGTAGATATCGAAAGTGAGAAACGCGATGTTCGCCAGCACGAACAGCTCCACCCACAGCTGCGGCCGCATCCACCAGCGCTTATTTGATCCGGCCATGCTCTCTCCTGACTTCGGCGGCCATGGATTTCAACTCAACTGTCTTTTGCAACAATGGGTAGTTGCCGTGCCACTGCACAAAGTCAGCTCCTCCCATGAAGGCACCATGTTTGCTGGTGCGTCCGTCGTAGTGCCACAAATCGAAATAGACAAAATCGATCGGCTGAGAGAAAGGTGGACCGGAGATCAGTCCGTCTTTATGCAATCCGTTCACTAGATCCTGAGCAGCGCGGACCCGTTCATTTGTGACTTGCACCACTTGTTCCGCTTGCTTATACACCCGGTCGGGAATCGCAGGCGCGTGACATTGTGCGCATAGCTGCTTCATTTTCGCCTGTGCTGCCGCGTAATTGGGACGCTTCTCGGTAATAGCATTCGCCAGATAGTAAGAGAGGCGCTCAGACGGATCATGCGTCACCCCCAGGCCGTTGATCCCGCTCATGTGACAGGTTGCGCAAGTTGGCACGAACATGTCGCGAGTGGTCAGAGTCTTCGCGGGCGCGTCGAGATTTAAAAGCCTTTCCTGCGCCGCAAACATTACGCCGTGTTTCGACTCTTCATAGATTTCAATTTGAGAATGGTCCGGTCCCATGTGGCATTGCGCGCAGGTGCTGGGTAGGCGGGCCAGGCGTACCGACGTGTTGTGCCGGGTGTGGCATGCTGTGCAGCTGCCAATCGTGCCATCGGCATTTGGCCTGCCGATGCTGTGGCACTGCTCGCACCCACTCACCATGGCTGAGCCGCCCTCCAGCTGTACGAAGGGATGTGGCGGCCGGCGTGTTCCCCCCGGCTGATAGGTCTCTGAAAACTTGACCTGCTCGGCAGTGAGTCCTTTCTCGCCGTAAACCGCCGCCCAGGCGGGAGCCGCATGGCGGCTGCGCAAAAACTCCTGATAAATCGTCTCATGGCAGCTTCGACAGTTGTTGGCCGTCAGCTGGGTGGCAATCACGAAACCATGGTGATCTTTTTTCTCTTGCCCGGGAGCAGGTTGATGGCATTCCAGGCAGTTCACACCCTTCTGGGCATGGCGGCTCATCTCGTATTCATGCACAACCGAATACTGGGTTCGGGCATGGCATTCGGCGCACTTTCCCGTGGCGCGAACCAGTTCACTGGTAGGTTGCTCGGTCTCAGCTTTAGGCCGGGCACGATTCACAAGGAACGATGCCACGATCAGCGCGAAAGCGATGACCACGGCCAGGAAGACTGACCGGAAAGACATGGGGTACTCCTCTCTCGGCGGAGCGGCTGAGGCGACAAAACATTGTATTGGAGAGAATACTTGTGAATTCCCAATGCTGCAGGAGCTGATTAAAGCCGCCTAGCGCGCGTGAATGTACCACGCCAGGACCGCGGCGATTCGGACACCGATCGTGACACCTGCCACCAGGAGCCCTAAACCAAAGAGCACGCGTTCCAACGGCGTGAGCGATCGTACGGAAAACATAGGAGCCGCCTGCAAGCACTTTATAACCGGCTCTCTCCCGTGACGAGGCATTGGATCACAGCTTCCTGTGACACTGCTCTCGCGCAAACCGCATTTGTTGCGGGACAATGAGCTCCGCGCCAATTAAAAAGGCCCAACCTAAGTTGGGCCTGAAAGAAACGCGTTGACCGATGAATCTAGTGCTGCGGTGGCGGAGTCGTCCCCGTACCCTGTGAGCTTGGACTCGTGGTTCCAGGCGTCGAGGTTGCCGGCGGGACGGTTCCTGGATTCGATCCAGTGTTGCCTTCCGGTGGCGTAGTTGTGCCCGGCGTAGTCGTAGTTCCAGGCGTCGTCGAGCCTGGCGTTGTGGTTTCAGGAGTGGTTCCCGGCGTGGTCGCCGTCGGGGAAGTCGTTGACGGGCTCGTTGTTCCCGGCGTGGTGCTCGGAGTCGTTTCGGGAGTGGAATTCGGCGACGTGGTCGTCGTGCCTGCGCCCGGAGTAGCGGTGCCCGCGGGTGGGGTCGACGTGCTCGCCGGTGGCGTAGCCGTACCGGTCGTCCCGGTGGTCCCCGTGGTTCCCGTCTGGCCCGTTTGCCCACTGGTTGTGCCAGTCGTGTCCGTGGTCCCTACGCTGCCGGTCTGCCCGGTTGTTCCGGTCGTCGTTCCAGTCTGACCAGTGGTTGTGCTCATCGAGCCAGTGGTTCCCATCGTGCCGCTTTGGCTAGTTCCCATGCTGCCGGTTGAGCTCTGTCCTGCACTGCCGGTACCCGCGCTTCCGGAACTGCTTTGCGCCATGTTGGCGGCGAGCATTCCTTCATTCGCGTAATGGAGTGATGAACTCGGTCCGCTTGGAGTAGCTGCTTGAGTGCAATGGTCGGAGACCTGAGTCACACCTGTGACTTGGAACGATTGTGCGTTGCCGCTGGTTGCAGTCGAAGTCGACGCGCCCGTGTTAGCCGAGCCTGACATCCCTGACGTGCTTGAGCCAGGAGCTCCGGCGCTCGCCGAGCCGTTTACGCCCGCCTGCCCAACGCTGCCGCTGGCCGTGCCAGTAGTCCCGTTTACACTTGCATTCGCGCCGGCCTGGCCGCTCGGACTCGAGCTGGCACTGCTCATGGCGCTTGAGCCGCCGGGCTGTCCGGTGACTTGAATCTCCTGCCCGATGTGCGTTCTCAGATCATTGTTGTCCCCCGTCAGCTGATACACCTGTCCGGTGCTGGTCGTTAGCGTGAAACTAGCGCTCGCCGCCGATCCGCTCAGGCAACCAGTAACAGAATTCGGATTCGTGCTCGTACCACTAGTGCCATTTGCACTGGTGCTTCCCATCGAAGAACTTGGCGACGTGCTGTTCTGGGTTCCCATCGTGTTGCTGGGTGACGTGCCATTCGGAGTCGTGCTGGTCTGGCCGCTGGTCGCTCCGTTCTGGCTTCCAATTCCTGCCCCGCTGGTGCTCGGGCTGGCCGCAGTTCCCGTCGCGCCGGTCTGATCTTGGCTCGATGAGCCAGCCGCGCCTGCTTGGGAGCCGTTGCTTGGATTCTGACTCGATTGAGAACTACTGGGATTGTTGGTCGTAGTGGTTGTCTGCGTGGTGGTTGTGGATGTCTGTGCCGATCCAGTGGCCGGCGAACTGCTCGTCGACGGCATTGTACTGTTCTGACTCGAATTTCCTGTCGTGCTCTGGTCCGTGCTGCTGCTGGGGCTTGTGCTCTGAGCAACTACCCACGTTCCGCATAGCAGCAGGACAGACAACAACATTGTCCGTGCTTTCATGAAAAGCCTCCGCGGATTACGATCTCGTCTCGAAGTGGCCCCTTGAGTTTCGGTGTTCGACGGCAGCGGGGGTATCGGTTGGAGTCCTTAATTGACTGGAAGTTTTACCGTACCCAAGATTTACCGGAAACTGCGTAATTTTGCGGCAGGCGTCACCAGAGTTGCTGCTAGCAGGGATGCAGAGTAGCTGGCGTAAGATCGCCTTGTGAAATCGCAACCTCGCAAGATTGGCTTAGCACGGGCGCTATCCAAACTTGGTTATTGTTCCCGTTCGCAGGCAACAGCCCTGATTCGGCAGGGACGAGTCACCTTGAATGGCACACCGCGCCGTGATCCTGAGTTCCCCGTCCAATCGGACAAAGACCGGATTCAAGTCGATGGCCGGACAATTGGCGCGGAAAAGAAGATTTACCTGGTGATGCACAAGCCTCGTGGCGTAGTTACGACGGCAAAGGACGAGGAGGGACGCAAGACTGTCTACGATCTTCTCGGGGGTAAACAGGGTTGGATTGCACCGGTCGGCCGCTTGGACAAAGCCAGTGAAGGATTGTTGCTGCTAACGAATGATTCGGAATGGGCGGCGCAAGTGACCGCTCCCGAAACACATCTCGACAAGGTTTATCACGTAAGGGTCGATGCCAATGCGGACGACCGTACTCTGCATTTGCTGCTCGAGGGTGTCCGAACGAGCGATGGTGAACTGCTTCGGGCAAAGGCAGCGCGGCGCATTCGTGGCGGCGAGCGACGATGCTGGATCGAGATCGTTCTCGACGAGGGCAAGAATCGGCAAATCCGGCGCATGTTCGAGTCTCTCGGACTAGAAGTCTTGCGCCTGGTGCGAGTCGCTATCGGCCCGCTGACCCTCGGCAAGCTTACGAAGGGAGAAGTGCGGCCCCTCAGCAAATCAGAGAAGCAACAACTCGACAACGCGATGCGCCGCAAGCAATAACATCGGCCCAGGTATTACGCGGAGAACTCTTCATGCGGGAGATTGCTTGCCGGTTGCGGTAGACGATCCGTCACCTCGGCCAGCGCCGACAAACGTTCCGCCAGATCCGGGGTCAAAGCTCCCGGACAATAACGCCACCGCCAATTTCCGTCAGGACGACTGGGAGTGTTCATCCGGGCCTCGCTGCCCAACCCAAGAACATCCTGAAGCGGCACAATACACAGGTCGGCAACCGACGCCTGCGCCGCGCGAATGAAGGCCCAATGGATGTCGCCATCGATTCGCCCCAGATAGGCTTGTGCGCAGCGGCGCTCATAATCGGTGCAGCACTGCCACCAGCCCATCATCGTGTCGTTGTCGTGAGTACCCGTATAGACCACGCGGTTGGGCCCGAGGCGATGGGGCAGATAGATATGCGCGCCGGGATTGCCAAATCCAAACTGCATGACCGCCATCCCGGGAATTTGCAGGCGGTCGCGAAGCGCGTGTACTTCTGGAGTGATGAAGCCGAGATCTTCGGCAAAAAAGGGCAAGCCTCCTAAAGCCTCGCGCAGCTTAATGAAAATTTCATCTTTGGGGCCATCGACCCAGTGGCCGTGCACCGCCGTCGGTTCATTAGCGGGAATCTCCCAGAACTGCTCAAAGCCGCGAAAATGATCGATTCGGATGTAGTCGCACGTTTCCAGCGCCCAAGCCATGCGGCGAACCCACCAGTCATAGCCTCGGTCGCGCATCACATCCCAGCGGTACAGCGGATTGCCCCATCGCTGCCCAGTCGTGCTGAACGCATCAGGCGGCACGCCGGACACAACCTCCGGATTAAGATCTTGATCGAGACGGAACAAATGGGGATTGGTCCAAACGTCGGCGCTGTCGTAGTTCACAAATATGGCTATGTCGCCGGCAATGCGAACCGATCGTGCCGCGCAGTAATGACGCAGCGCGTGCCACTGTTGGAAAAAGGCAAACTGGATAATACGGCGAATTTCCAATTCCTCGGCTAATTCCTCGCGCGCTTGTTCCAGTGCACGGGTCTCGCGACGAGCCAGTTCGCGCGGCCAGTGATTCCAGCTTTCCATCTGAAAACGGTCGCGTAAGGCGTCAAAAAGAACGAAATCCTCCAGCCACCAGCCGTTCTTCTTGCAAAAAACCTCAAAACGTGAGCGGTCGGCACCGGAAGCGTTCTTCAGGAATGTGCGTGCCGCTCGGGTCAGCAGGGGCAGCTTGCGAGTGCGCACTTCATCGTAGCCGACCGCTCCTACCTCAGCCGACAAGCCGGACAATTGCGAATGATCCAGCCAGCCGTGGTCGCTGAGTCGCTCCAGGCTGATCAGTAGAGGATTGCCCGCGAATGCGGACGTCGAGGAATAGGGAGAGTTTCCGTACCCGAGCGGACCCAGCGGCAATACCTGCCAGACGCCTTGCCGCGCGGCCGCAAGGAAATTCACGAATTCGTAAGCGGCTGGGCCGAAATCGCCAATGCCGCCGGGCGAAGGCAGCGAGGTGGGGTGCAGCAGGATTCCAGTGGCACGTGGAAATGACATGCTGAGCGTACTTGGACGCGGGCATGAGCACCCGCGTCACCCGAATTCGGTGGAGATTTACTCGCCTTCGCTGGAGCTGCGAGTAAGCTGCTTTAGCTCGTCTTCGTTGACCTTGATCTTGCCCGATTTTTCCATCTGCTGGCGGAGGTTGCTGACGAACAAAGCGAACAGTTCATCCTGTTTCTGCTGGAGAAGAGAATCGCGAATCTGGTCTTTCTTTTGCGCGAACTCTTCATCGTTTGGCGCCTGCTTATCTTCGATTTGCAGGACAGCGCCGGTTGCGCCGGTGGTGATCGGACCGCTGATCTCACCTGGCTTCATCGTGAATGCCACGCCCGCCGGACCGCTCATCGACCCAATGTCGGGAACCTGCCCATCCGGCAGCACGAAATCGCTTGGCTTCACCGTTGCCCCAAGTTCCTTGGCAGCCTTGGCGAGATCGTGTCCAGCCTTGGCGCGGTCCGACAGTTCCTGCGTTTTTTGAGCCAGCAACGAGCTGGCTCGTTCGTTCGTAAACTGCTCGGCAATTTTCGACTTAATCTGCTCAAACGTCGGCGTCGCCGGAGGCATCACTCCCTGCAATTGAAATACGACATAAGCCTGCGCGGTCTGTACCAAGTCGGGCGGAGACTTCTCGCCTTCGGAAAAGACCGCGTCCGTCAGCTGTGGAGAATTGCCGATCCCGGGCAGCGAGTCTGTCCTCGTGAAAAAATCCGTTGTCGTGACTTGCAGGCCCTTGTTGGCGGCAGCCTTGTCCAGGCCCATGGTGCGAGCCTGATCGAGCAAAGAATTTGCTTCGTTCTCGGCCGCGCGCGCGGCTTTCTGCTGCCGGATCAGGGGCTCAATCTGGGCCTTCACCTCAGCCAGGGACTTCACATGCGCCTGTTGCTTGTCCTCAACCTGAATGATATGGAACCCATAGGTGGTCTTGACCAGGTCGCTGGTTTGCCCCTTGTTCAGCGAAAAGGCAACCTTTTCGAACTCCGGCACCGTACGCCCGCGCTGGATCCACCCCAGTTCGCCGCCGCTCTTGGCGCTTCCCGGATCGTCCGAATATTTCTTGGCCAGCTCGGCAAAATTGCCGCCATTCCTGACCTGTTTCAGGACGTCTTCCGCTTTGGTTTTCGCTGCATCCACGGCTGCCTGATCGACTTTCCCGTCCGCTCCAGGGGACGGTGCCTTGATTAGGATGTGACGTACCTGCACCTGCTCCGGCACGCGATACTCATCCTGGTGCTGATCGTAGTAGGACTGCAAATCTTGCTGCGTGACCTGCGTCTCGTTGGCAAGCTTTGTCGTATCCAGCGCTATGTAGGCAATCTTGCGCTTCTCCGGGATCGAGTTGTTGTAGTTAGCCTTGTTGCGATCATAGAACGCTTTCAACTCGGCGTCGGTGGGGTGAATCTGTTTCTTCAGTTCAGCCTCGGTGAAGAAGGCATACTGGAATTTTACCTTCGTGTACTTCTTCTCAAATTCCTGGCGAACATCAGAATCGCTGACTTGCGCGCTGCCGGTCACCAGATCGTGGAGCTTACGGAACAGAATTTCGTTCTTTGTCTCTTGCTCAAATTGGGGAACGGTGAGGTCGTTTTGCTGCAGCAGCGACTCATACGCATCCTGTCCGATGAATTTTCCGTTAGGGAACAGGGTAGCGGCATATCGTCCGTGCTGCAGTTCATCACGTACATCCTCATCGGTAGCGCGAAGGCCAATGCGCTTGGCCTCACCCACAATCGCCGTCTCAACTATCAACTGTTCCGCTGCGCGCGAAGTAAAGAACGGCAGCAACTGCGAGGCATTGGGATTGCCGCGCGGAAACTGCTGGCGGAGCATCGAGTTTGCCTGGCGCAACACGGCTTCCCGCGTGACGTCCTGGCCGGCGACGCTCGCCACTACGCCCGCTGGCGGAGCTCCTCCGAACCCAAAGTTCGACGCTAAGCCACCAGGGATGAGCGTGATGACCATAGCGCCGCAGAAGATCAGCAGAATACTGCTGAGAACAATCTTCTTGATGGGACCGGGAGTTTGCAGAAATCGGATCATCTTGTTACTCCAAAGAGTGTGGGCGGAAACTTTGATTATAAACTAGCCGGGCAGCGCGGTTTCTGCCCCTGGCAACATGCAATTGCTTCTGCGCTCTATGCTGGTTGCTCCCCTCCAGCTCGACTCCTTTTTTCAAACACACTCAACGCAAAAGTCGCGGTTGGTTCTGTAGGCTGCGACCACTGGCGTTCACAGGCAAAAATGAGCGCTCCGCGACTAATTTCCACAAACCTATTGAAACGTATTAATAAAAGTGTTTAGCTAATTCCGAACAATAATTCAGAACCGCTTTGTCGAGAAACATGACTGCCGGTTCTGGCCCGAAGGGATCACACCAATGAAGATTCGAGGGCTGGTTCTCATTCTCTTATTTGTCTCTTCCACTTTTTGTTCCATCACCGCTCCTGCGCAGTCCCGGGAAACTAAGCCTTCTAGTGAGCCAGGGCCGTTGCGCCTGGCCGAAGGATGGACACTTCAGAGTTCCGGCAAGATAGGCGATTCAGGTGATTTGATTTCCACTGCCACCTATCAGCCTAAGGGCTGGTACAGCGTGACCGTGCCCACAACAGTCGTCGCGGCGCTGGTCAAGAACAAAGTTCTCCCCGACCCGGATTTCGGAATGAACATGCGGCAGTATCCTGGCATGTCCTATCCCGTCGGCGGCAACTTTTCCAACCTTCCCATGCAGCCGGACAGCCCCTTTGCAGTCTCCTGGTGGTACCGCAAGTCATTCACGCTGCCGGCCGCTTACAAAGGAAAGACCGTCTGGCTGAATTTCAAGGGAATCAACTACCGCGCAAATATCTGGGTAAACGGAAAGCAGATTGCCAACATTCAGCAGGTTGCCGGCGCGTGGCGAACCTATGAATTCGACATCAGCAGCGTAGCTAAACCTGGCGCGGAAAACGCCCTTGCAGTTCAGGTCTTCGCTCCCTGGGAAAACGATCTCGCGATTACTTTCGTCGATTGGAATCCCGCGCCTCCTGACAAGAACATGGGACTCTGGCGTGAAGTCTATGTGACCAGCAGCGGTCCGGTCGCCTTGCGCTATCCCGCTGTGGTTTCGCACGTGCACTCGCCCGCCAATGACAGCGCGGAACTCACCGTGGCGGCTCAACTCAGGAACGCGACGAATCAAGCCGTGAAGGCAACGCTCAAAGGAACCATCGAAAAAGTCGCGTTCGAACAGGAAGTGGAACTCGGTCCCGGCGAAACCAAAGACGTTGTTTTCACCCCTGACAAATACTCCCAGCTGAACTTTTCGAACCCGCGCCTGTGGTGGCCGGCGCAAATGGGTACGCCCGATCTCTATCCCCTGCATATGCAAGTCGACGTGAACGGGCAAGCTTCGGATGAATCGGATACCCACTTCGGCATTCGCGAGATCACGTCGCAGGTGAATCCGAATAACAAGCGCGTGTTCAGTATCAATGGCAAGAAAATTCTGATCCGCGGCGGCGGGTACACCCCCGACCTCATGCTCCGCTACGACCCCAGGTACGTTGAGGATGAGCTCCGCTACGTCCAGGACATGGGCCTGAATACGATCCGCCTGGAGGGCAAGCTCGAGCCGGAGGATTTATTCGATCGCGCCGACCGCAAAGGCGTGCTGGTCATGGCGGGCTGGTGCTGCTGCGATCATTGGGAGCACTGGTCGAAGTGGTCCGATGCCGACTACCAGATCGCTAAGGATTCCCTCATCTCCCAGATCTATCGCCTGCGCAGCCATCCCAGCATGGTCATGTGGCTGAATGGCAGCGATAATCCCCCTCCACCGGATGTTGAGCAGATGTATCTCGCCGTGGAGAAGCAGGCGCTGTGGCCGAACCCTGTGGTCTCTTCAGCTACGGCAAAACCCACTTCATTGACCGGCGCAAGTGGGGTAAAGATGACGGGACCTTACGAATATGTGGCGCCTGCGTACTGGCTCGTCGATTCTACGCGGCAAGCATCGGAGCAGAAGTGCAACGCGGGCGGTTGCGGCGGAGCTTACGGCTTCAATAGTGAGACAAGTCCCGGGCCGGCTGTTCCGCCATTGGAAAGTCTCGAGCGGATGCTGCCCAAGGACCATCTCTGGCCCATCGACGATTATTGGAACTACCACGCGGGCGGCGGCGCCTTCAAAGACATCCACGTTTTCACGGAAGCGTTGAACCGGCGCTATGGCAGCGCGGACAACGTTCAGGATTTCGCCTTCAAGTCGCAGTTGATGACCTATGAAGGCATTCGCGCCATGTACGAGGCCTACAGCCGCAACAAGTATGAAAGCGGCGGCGTCATTCAGTGGATGCTGAACAACGCCTGGCCGTCGATCATCTGGCACCTCTACGACTATTACCTGCGGCCCGGTGGAGGATACTTCGGCGCCAAGGCCGCAATGCAGCCACTGAATCCGATGTACGGTTACGACGATCATTCGGTCTGGGTAGTCAGCAGTCAATATCAGGATGCCAATAACCTGAAGCTCACCGCCAAGGTGCTGAATCTCGACATGAGCGAGCAGTTCTCGAAAGAGCAACCTGTGAACGTTCCTGCCGACAGCACGACCAAGGTATTCGAGCTGCCCGAAATCAAGGGGCTAAGCCCAACGTATTTCGTTCGCCTCACGCTTCAGGATGCCAGCGGAAAGCTCGTAGGATCGAACTTCTACTGGCTTTCAACTTCGCCCGAGACGATGGATTGGGAAAAATCGACCTGGTATACGACGCCTACCGCTTCCTACGCTGACTTCACCGCTCTGAAGCAACTGCCCAAGGTGAAGCTCGACGTCAGCAGCCGCAGCGAACGCCGGGGTGAAGACGCTACTACCCATGTCACGTTGCACAACCCGAGCAAAGACTTGGCTTTCTTCGTCCGCTTGAAAGTTGATAAGGGCAAGGGCGGAGATGAAATCCTGCCGGTGCTCTGGCAGGACAATTACGTTTCGTTGATGCCAGGTGAGAAGCGAGAGATTACGGCGACTTATCCAGCCGCCGAACTGGGGACAGCGAGGCCATACGTCGAAGTCAGCGGCTGGAACGTGCAGTAGCTCATCTGCCTGTCACGAATGAAGCATCCTCGCGCAGGATGCTTCACATTTTCCGAACAGCGGCAGGTATCTTTCAGCGCCGCGTCCCCGACGCTTTAGCTGGTTCGGGCGGCGCGCTGGGCATCGTTGTTACACGTCCTCCTGCGGCAGCCTGAGCCTGGGCCTGCGGCGCTGTTTCCTTCAGCAACCCCAGTTGCTTGCGGACGTCGTGATCGATCTTGTTGAGTATCTCCTTGTTGTCTTTCAGGAACTGACGTGCGTTCTCACGGCCTTGACCGATCCGTTCTCCTTTGTAACTGAACCAGGAACCCGACTTCTCTACGAGGTTGTTGTTCACTGCCAGGTCAAGCAGATCACCTTCGCGGGAAATGCCCTCGCCATAGAGGATGTCAAACTCGGCTTCGCGGAAGGGCGCAGCGACTTTATTCTTGACCACCTTCACGCGCGTGCGCGAGCCGGTTACCATGTCGCCTTCCTTGATCGCGGCGATGCGGCGAATGTCGATGCGCATCGAGGCGTAGAACTTCAGCGCGCGGCCCCCGGTTGTAGTCTCAGGATTGCCGAACATCACGCCGATTTTTTCGCGAATCTGGTTGATGAAGATGAGACATGTCCGCGACTTGGACACGATGCCAGTCAGCTTGCGCAATGCCTGCGACATTAACCGTGCCTGCAGGCCCATGTGGCTGTCGCCCATTTCGCCGTCCAGTTCAGCTTTGGGGACAAGCGCGGCCACAGAATCGACCACCAGCACATCCAGCGCTCCAGACCGCACCAGCGCTTCGGCAATCTCCAAGGCCTGCTCACCGTAATCAGGCTGCGACACCAGCAGATTGTCGACATCCACGCCCAGCTTCTTGGCATACCCTGGATCGAGCGCGTGTTCGGCATCCACAAAGGCCGCCATGCCGCCCGTCTTCTGCGCTTCCGCGATCACCTGCAAAGCAATGGTGGTCTTGCCCGAAGATTCAGGCCCGAAGATCTCAACCACGCGCCCTCGCGGAAAGCCGCCAACACCCAGGGCCGCGTCGAAAGAAATGGCACCGGTCGGAATAACCGAGATCGGAACCACCGCCTCCTTGGAGCCCAGCCGCATGATGGAGCCCTTGCCAAACTGCTTTTCAATTTGAGAGAAAGCCAGATCCAGAGCTTTCGCGCGTTCGTCGGCCATGAGAATGCCTACCTTTGGTGACCCGTTTGGGAGTTATACGCCTAGCCTACAACGGCGTTGCTAAAACGTCAGTTCACAAATCACATCGATTTCCACAGCATCTCGATTTGGGAAATATAACATCGGGGCGAACACAAAGCGAATATATACTGTCCGATGAGCTTAGATTGCAAATACGGTGAGCTGCTCACCGACCAGAATGCCGGGCAGCGCTGCGCTGCAGCTTGTTGAAATCGCGCATGTAAACCCGTAACCCGAACTGTGGCGTGATCTTGGTGTCCCCGGCGGAAAGCTGCTCGCGATAGTGATCAAGATAAAAATCAAACGGATCTTTCGGATCCATGTCGATCAGGATCATGTCCGAGTCACTCATTGTGAGCTTCCCAAAGCGTAATTGATTTCCGCGATATGCCATGTAGTTTCCACTGATAGGCGGAAAGCTTCCTGATTTGTCAGGGACGCCATAGACCTGCACCAGTTCATCCCCCTGAATCTGAATCGCACTCAACTTGCCTCGAATCTGCGGGGGTGGAAACATCTGCCCGGGGTCGAGGATCAGGTCGTCGCCCTCGGCTTCCACCCCGCTTAATTTCTTCGTGTTGATGAGGTTCGAGACATGGAGTCCTAACAACTCCATCAAGCCTTTCATGGGAAGATGAGCTGCTTTGATGTGTTCGGCGTGCAGGCGCACCTTACCCTGAGACGTCAGCGACACCGAGCTTTCTGTTTCGAAAGGAATGTCGCCTTTGGAATGCAGTTTGCCTTTCACCTTGATCCTCTGGGCCTCTATGGAAACGCTTAGATCTTTGAGCGGCGCATCATTCCCGGCAAAAACATGGTCGTTCATCACCGCGGATAATACTTTTGAGCTTATCGAGATCTTTGCATAGCGCATGGCGACATAAAATGAATTCGGATCGTCAAAAATGGGAATGCTGTTCTCGCGGCTGGGAACGATTTCTCCGTCCAATTGCGAAATGTGAACCGCGATGCGGCTCGTAAAGTGGTAGTAAATATTTCGCATTTCAACGGCTACATTCTGGGGCCCTTGCGACTGACTTGGAAGAGACGCTACCTGGCCAGCCAGCACGATGACCGTCAGAAACGCCGATGCAAGAATTCTGCCAGTGCGCATTTCGACTGGTAGATGCTATAAGCGGGAAACGTGGTGGTAACGGAACTGGAAATGGAACGATTGAAAATCATCAGTTTGTGCATCTTGGCGGCTGTCACGTACGGTGTGGCGCACGACCTGGTCACGACCCGGGTCTGCTTGGAATACTTCACAATCTTTCATCCCCCTGTGTTGCACGCCACTCATTCGCCCACCCTGCTTGCGTTGGCTTGGGGCGTCATTGCCACGTGGTGGGTGGGATTGCTACTGGGCATTCCGCTCTCAATTGTTGCGCGTTCTGGGTCGCGACCGCCCCTGTCCGCCATTGACCTGGCGCCGATGTTGGGAACGTTAGTGCTGATCATGGCGTGCTGCGCCACGATCGCAGGGGTTATCGGATACCGCTGGGGAATAGTCCCGGTATTTGTTGCTGGCATACTCCCGCGGCATGTCCATCATCGTTTCATGGCCGATTGGTGGGCACATCTTGCGTCTTACGGATCTGGACTCATGGGTGGCATTGCGTTGTCTGCAATCGCATATTCAAAGAGAAGACGCATACCGATCGTGTAAACATCATTGAAAAAGAACGGGCGCATGCGGCCCGTCCCCGGCAAGCTCTACTCAACAAAAATACGCTAGCCACTTGCGATCACGCCCGGCGGCGCTGCTTCTCGAGTTCTTGCAGAAAGGCGTTACGTTTCAACGCTCCCCCAGCGAGGACCAGGCCGAGCAGGCTGTCATCCCCGGCGGTGGTTGCCGCCGGAGCGGCAAGCGACTTCCCTGCGCTCTTGTCAGGCGTGCCCAGCTCAACGCGAACTTCGTGCAGCTCGCCTTCCCCGGCGCTCAACGCATCAATCAGCGCGGCGATGCGGTTGCTGTGAGCCTCATCGCGCGCACTGAACTCGATTCCCATCCCGGAACCCACATGTTCGACACGAACCGTTCCGCGAAAGAGATGTTCTTTCTTGCCTACGCGCATGATGAGATTTACCGGCGCGTGCGTCGGAAAAGTTCTGCCGGTTTGCACGTAGCAGGCGCCTAAGCTTATGGCCGCTAAGCGGCATTCCGTCAACAGCCGGCGCATTATGCTGTCGGGAATCTTTTTCGTAGCGCTTGGCGCCGCTGCTGTTGCTGCAGCTGCCGTCTTGCCGGCAGGAGCCGGTTTAGCCGCAACATTAGCAGGTGCTGTGACAGAAGCCGCGTTCTCCTCTTCGACTTCGGACCAGTCCGCCGGGGCATACTTGATACCCCAGAAGTTGCCTGGGCACTCCATTTCCATGCCCAGAAGCCACGAAGTGTTCTGCTCATCAAGTGGGACAACCTCGAGAACCCGGGCGGTCGTACTTTGCTTCTCAGCAACCAGTTCAAGAGTCACGCGAGTCCCGGTGGGCAAAGCACGGGGAGACACCAAACCGCAGCCATGCGCACTGACCGTCACGGTGTTGCAGTTTTCGCCAAACTTGCTCTTGGGATCGAGACTAGTCACGCGCAGAGGGATTTCCAACGGCAAGCGCGTGCTTCTCCGGATCGGAAAGTACTTGCTCGATCGCTCCAGGCCCGGGCTCTTGATTGCATCGCTATCGGTGGTCTTCATCAGCGGTCGCCCGGCGAGCAGCTACACGGGTCGCGTGTTCATTGTCTCAACTTTTCGCTAGCCGGAACAGTCCCGCAAGTAATCCCCCGGGAACAGACAAAACAAACCCCGGAGCTAAGCTTCGGGGTCTTCGTCCAGGTGCGGTGAACCGCCGCGGTTTGAAGCCTATGCTGCCCTTTCCGCAGGTTGTCCAGCGGCTTTGGGCTTTTGTTCACTGAATAAGTTGATCATCTCCTGATTGAAGACCGGAATGTCGGAGGGCTGCCGGCTGCTGACCCAGTTCTGATCACGCAGCACTTCTTTGTCGATCCACTGCCCATCAGCATTCCGAATATCGTCCTGGATAGTGTAGTAGCTGGTGAGAGTTCGACCATCCACCAGGCCGGCAGAGACTAGCAGCCAGGGTCCGTGGCAAATTACCGCAATCGGCTTCCCGCTGTCGTCCATGTAACGAACAAATTCCTGAGCAAGATTCTCCATGCGTAATGCATCCGCATTAAGCGCGCCGCCGGGAAGCAGGACCGCGTCAAAATCCTCCGGATTCGCCTGGTCCAGCGACATCTCTACGTCCAACTGGTCCACTATCTCATCGTGCTTCATGGCTTTGATTTTTCCGGGTTTTGGGGCAATTAAGCAGGTTCGAGCGCCAGCCTCGTGCAGAGCATTGCGCGGCTCGACTAACTCAGCCTGCTCCACGCCATGAGTGGCCAAGATGGCCACACGCATACCTTCAAGGTTCTTTTCTGCCATATGAATGCTTTCCTCCGGAGCTTTCTGTTCGCCGGTACACATAGTTTTCGACTATTTGCATCTTCTAGGCATCGGGTCGATGCTCTAATTCAGGAGCGGATTCCCTGTATGTCATCTTTGAAAGGGAATTGGGGCAGCAGCTCAGATTTTGTTGCTGTGAGTTGTTAAGGTGCGACGACGATCTCGCCAGGACCACTAGGAAGCATGAACTTAGCCCCACGCTCCCGGTTGAGCTTCAGCGTGGACGGCACATCCAAATCAGAAATCAGAACTTTCTTTGTCCACCGTCCCTGGGTCCAGTAATCGGCATGCTCATAGATCACGGAATCCATCACGGTATAGTGCTGGATCTCTTCGCGACTACCATCTCGAAAAACCAGAATGACCGCGGGCGTTTCCGCCACCTTCGGCCTCTCGGCTCCAGGTTGTGAAGGCAAAACAGCATTGGCCATAGCCAGAGCGCTGTGTGGCTCGTCAACGCGAACAAAGCGATCGCCCTGCCGCTCCAGGACTAATGGGGTGATCGTCTTTTCCTGCACCGGTGCAGCCGGCGTCGATGGCTGCTGAATGACGATTACCTGGGGAGGTAGCTGCTGCGGAACAATCTGATACGGGTAGTCTGAAAAGAGAACTACCGGAGCAACTGGGAAACCTCGGTTAGCGGCGAAGCCGCCCAGCGCCATTCCCGAAGCTCCCGACCCCAAATTGCCGGTCGAGGCCGGAGTTGTGCCTAAAGAGAGGCCAGCGTGCATTTGGGCTTGCGCTGTTCCTGCTAGCAGTACGAGCGCCAAACCGGTGCATGCGAGCATGCGATGCATAGCTCAATTCCCAAGCGGATGCGTAGGCAGGCGAAAATCCAGTCCGCGCTCGTCATTCTGTTTTTGCGTAGCGGAAACGTCGAGGTCGGCGAGTGCGATTTTATGCCTGGCGCCATCGGAGAATTCGTACAGCATATCCCCCACGATCGCATAGTTCTTCACTTGTGCTGTATGACCGTCGCGGAAAACCAGCACCGTTGCGGGTTGGTCGGCAACAGAGGTTCCCAGCTTCGGCTCGGTCTCGTTGGCCTTCGGCTTGGAACCCGCTTCAATTTCGTCCATCTGCTCTTCGAGATGGGCGAGGCGCTCATCAATTCGTTGTTGAGCAGCGCTACCCCGGTTGGTTTCACGCGCTACCGGGGTGTAGGCCTGCTCCATCGTGTCATCGACCGGGTTAGCGATATCGTCGTACCCGGAATAATAGGGCATGTAGAAAACCGGCAACACCCCGGATCCAAATCCGACGAAAGGCACAAACTGGTGCGGGCGATGATGCCTGCCAAAAACAAATGGCGTCTGGAAGCAACAGTTTGGAGTAAATCCAAGTGGCCCCAACGAAGTCACGCTGGCGCGGACGCCCGGCGGATTAAAAATCGTGAACTGCCCGCCTAGCGAAGTTACCGACGCCCTCGTGCCGTTAATTTGGGCGTGGAGCGCGGGGGCCACCAGCAGGATTGCTAATAACCAAACTGGAAGCCTTCGGCGCATGGAGAAATCATACCGCAGATGCCAAGTCATGGAGCGCCTCGGAAATGAACTCTCGTCTACTTTGTTAGATTCGGCAAGCCTTCCCAAAGCTGCACCGAATCGACGGCAACCGTTGTTATCGTTGGCAGTTAAGCTCAGAACGCAACCAGGCGCAGGTGCAAAATTCCGTGATAATTCCCTTCAGGCGCTCCTAGATCCACGATGCTGGCGATTCTGATCTGCAAAAGATCAATGCGTGAACTGCTGACATTTCCTTTGCCAATCGGTTGCTGGAAGAAGACTCTGCTGGCGCGGGGCCCCCCTACCGAGGTCGTTTCCGTAAAAGGAAGGGATGGGCTCCCGGCCAAGCCGCCCAACACGTGATTGGATGGGATGGCGTGACCGGCACCATTAGATAGCGCTGATTCCGGGGCATCGAAATACCCCACCAATTGCACATTCGAAGTTGAGGAATTCAAGGTCCAGAAGCTGGTTACGGGCACGCTCACTATCGCCAACGGCTGCGCAGAATCCAGTACGGCGACGTCTAGATTGAGGCTGGAGATGCTTAATCGCAGTGTAGTCGGCAGGTATGCCATCAACGACACTTGGGCGGAGCCACTGGGAATTGCGCTGGGTGCTGTCTTCGGACCGCTGGCAGCGTGGCCCTGGCTCGTTGCGCCCATTAGCGACACTGCAAAAAGAGCCCTGGCAAAGGATCTAGCGACTCGCCCGGGGTGGGTCCTCGTTTCGAGCCGCCATTTTGTAACCTCCCGTTGGCTGCAAGTCGAAATCCGCACGCTCTGGCCATGGCAATTGCCGCTCCATGCCGAGCTGGATTCTAAACACCTGAAAAGAATCGCAATGTCTCTTTGCTGCCGCCACTCTTGTCTTCAGGACATGAAGACTTCTTTCGTTAAACTGACAGCTCGGTTCACATTGCTGGCTAGTGCTCGCGCGAGTGAGCCGCATGCACGGGCTTGCAACCCGTGGCCGTAAACTCGAAACTGGCAAGGTGAACCTGGACGACACCATCGTGGCGATTGCGACCCCCGCCGGCCGGGGCGGCCTCGGCGTCGTGCGCCTGTCTGGCCCCGAGGCTCGCTCCATCGCTGCTCCCCTGCTTCGTCTCAAGAATGAAATAGCGCCAGGACGGGCCATTTTCGGCGAATTGGTCGAGCCGGAAGACGGCAAAAACGGACTTTCCCTCGATGGAAATGCGGCGCGAATCGACGAGGTGGTTGTCACGTTTTTCGAAAAGCCGCACTCCTACACGACCGATGACGTTGTCGAAATCTCCGCCCATGGCTCCCCGGTCGTGCTACGGCACATTGTTGAGCTGGCCCTTGCGCGTGGGGCGCGTCTGGCTGAGCCCGGTGAGTTCACCATGCGTGCCTTTCTCAACGGGCGCATCGATTTGACCCAGGCCGAAGCCGTGCGTGACCTGATCGAATCGCAAACGCTTTTTCAGGCAAAAGTTGCTGCCCAACAGCTTGAGGGTGCGCTCTCCAAGCGCTTGCAGCCCATCAAACAAAAGCTAGTCGAATTGATTGCTGTCTTGGAGGCAGGCATCGACTTTGCCGAAGACGATGTCTCCGTCCTGCCGGGCAGCGAGATACTAAAGCGGATCGCCGCAGTGCAAGCGCCGCTGCAGAAGCTGGTAGAGAGCTTTAGCTACGGCAAGATGGTGCACGAAGGACTGATGCTGGCAATCGTTGGCCGTCCGAATGTCGGCAAATCGAGCCTCTTCAATCGTCTCGTCGAACGCGAGCGGGCGATCGTGACTGCCACGCCCGGCACCACTCGCGACTTGGTTACCGAAACAGTTTCTCTCGATGGAATACCCGTGAAACTGGTGGATACGGCCGGAATTCGACGCGCCCTGGACGAAGCCGAAAGCATCGGAGTTCGCAAGTCCCTCGAAACCCTGGCTGACGCTGACGTCGTCCTCGTGGTGCTCGATGCGTCGCAGCCGTTGACAGGAGAAGATACCGAATTACTCGACAAAGTTTCGCTTAATGCTGTGATCGTTCAGAATAAATGCGATCTGGCAGGTTCTCCGTTTCAAGCTCTCCGTTCTCAATTGCCTCAGGTTCGAACTTCCGCGCTGACTGGCGACGGCATTGCGGAGTTGCGCTCGGAGATCCTGCGGCACATCACCGGAGACTCATCGAACCAGCATGAGGCCGGCTTTCTGACCAGTGTTCGCCACCAGCATCTGGTTCACGAATCACTGACTGCCCTGGACAAGGCTGGCGGCGCCGTACACGACCGCGTACCTCATGAAATGCTCTTGCTCGATTTGTACAATGCGCTTCGCCCGCTGGATAAGATTACCGGCGCCACCACCAATGACGATATTCTCAACTTGATCTTCAGTACCTTTTGCATCGGAAAGTAACCGTCCGACCCAGAGCAAAAGTAACCGGTCATGCCCTTGGCAAACCCTTGGCGCGGTTGATACATTCGTTGCACTCACAAGCTCGCCTATGTCAGTCGTAGTGAAACTCGAAGATGAGCTCGGCGAAGAGGCTCAATGGGTCATCCTCCACAACGTGATCCCCGCGCGCGAGGAGACCAATTTCCCGCTGCTACGCGGCATTGACCGCTATGGCAGGACTGTCTTCAATCACCTGCAAATGGAAACGTTCCTGGCTGAATGGGAGCGCGTGCGCGACCGCGCTCACGACGACTCCCAAAAAGATGCCTGGCAGAAGATCAAGGAAATGGCCGAGAAATGCCAAGGAGACCGGGATCTGTACCTTAAGTTCGTTGGAAACTAACGCAATTTACGAATTGACGAACTAGACAAATTGATGAATTCACATATTTGAGAATTGACGACTTAAGGGCCTTCCGCACTTCGTAAATTCTAGAATTCCTAAATTCGAAAATTTTCTGACGACTGTCGCCTGAGGACTGACGTTACTCCTCTTCCGCCACCACCTCGCCGCGCTCCGCCTTGGCCTGGGAAATGATCTTCTCCTGCAACTGCTGGGGAACGATGTCGTAGTGGTGCATCTCCATATTGAAGCTGCCGCGGCCCTGGGTCATGGATGTAAGATCCGCGCCATAAGCCAGCATCTCCGACATGGGCACCTCGGCCTTGATGATCGTGTTCCCGCCCTTATTGTCCATGCCTTGAATGCGGCCACGACGTCCGTTGAGATCGCCCATAATCGTTCCGGCAAACTCATCCGGCACAGTAATTTCGACCACCATAATCGGCTCCAGCAACGTGGGCTTCGCCTGCTCCATGGCTTTTTTGAACGCGATTCGCCCTGCCAACTGGAAGGACAAATCGTTGGAATCCACGTCGTGGTACGAACCGTCATATAGAACCACTTTGAAGTCCACAACCGGATAGCCCGCTAAATACCCACGTGCCGCGGCATCCTTAATCCCTTTTTCCACCGCAGGAATAAAGTTCTTGGGAATCGCCCCGCCGAAAATGTCATTCACAAATTCGAATTCAGCACCGCGTGGCAGGGGCTCCATCTTGATCTTGCAGTCGCCGAACTGGCCGTGGCCGCCAGTCTGCTTTTTGTGACGCCCCTGCACGTCAGCACGGCCGCGGATCGTCTCACGGTACGGCACCTTGGGCGCCTTGAGATTGACTTCCGTGTGATACCGCTTCTTCATCTTCGAGACAACCACTTCAATGTGCTGTTGTCCGGTTCCGGCAATGAGAAATTCTTTCGTTTGCGGATCGCGGAAGAAGCGCAGCATTGCATCTTCTTCGATCAGTTTGTGAATCCCGACGCCCAGTTTGTCTTCATCGGCGCGGCTCTTGGGCTCGATGGCAAACGTAATCGCCGGTTCGGGCAGCTTCACCGGTGGATACTGGATCGGCGCCGGCTTGTCCCCAAGGGTGTCCCCGGTCAAAGTGTCCTTGAGCTTAGCGACCGCCCCGATGTCGCCGGCATGAAGCTCGGTTACCGGCACCGCGGTTTTCCCCTGGGTGATTGAGATGTGCGCCAGCTTTTCTGCTGTGCTGCGCGTGAAATTCTGGAGGGTGGCATCGTTCTTCACTACTCCGGACATCACTTTGAAGTACGAAATGCGTCCCGCAAACGGGTCGGAAACTGTCTTAAACACAAATATCGACGCAGGCTCGGAATCCGCCATCTTGCGCATCGGCGGCTCGCCATTGCCGGAAGTCACCTGCCCTCGCACCGGCTCCCTTTCGGACGGAGCTGGAAGGTAGTCCACCACAAAATCCATCAACTCATCGGCGCCAATGTTGCCGAGACCGGAAGCGAACAAAACCGGGAAAATTCGATCTTCCCGGATGGCCTCATGAATTGCAGGAACCAGATCTTCTTCGGGAATAGTCCCCTTCTCGAAGAATTCTTCCATGAGCGCATCTTTGCCTTCCGCCACCAATTCCACCAGCTTCTCGTGCCATTCCTGTGCGGTTGCTTTCAGGTCAGACGGAATTTCAGTTTCTTTGCCTTTGCCATTGCCGCCCATCTCGTAGGTGCGTGCTTTCATGCGAACCAGGTCGATAATCCCTGATAAACTCTTTTCCCTGCCGATGGGCAGTTGCAGAGGCATGACCGAGCGGCCAAAACTCTTGGTGAGCGACTCGAGAACACGATTGGCGTCGGCGCGCTCACGATCCATCCGGCTGACCACGATCATGCGCGGCAGACTGACCTCTTCGCAGTAGCCCCAGACGCGCTCGGTAACAACTTCCACGCCAGCAACGCCATCCACGACCACCAATGCCGATTCCACTGCGGGCAGCATCATCTTGGCTTCATGGACGAACATGTTGAAGCCGGGCGTATCGAGCAGGTTGATTTTGGCTTTGTTCCACTCGGCGAAAGCTATTCCGGTAGAGATCGACATCTGGCGGGCAATTTCTTCGTCGTCGTAATCGGTAGGTGCGCTGCCATCATCGACCCGGCCCAGCCTCTGCACCGCCCCAGCGGTATAAAGCATGGCGGAAACCAGCGACGTTTTCCCTGCCTTTCCGTGTCCGACCAGAACCACATTGCGGATGTTCGCGCTCTCGTAAGCTTTCACAATTGCTCCTTCAGGTGGCCGCGGCAGCTGTGCCGGTCAAAGAGGGCTGTTGCTCCCGGCCTTCACCAGACGAGCTGGATTCCCCGCGGAACCTGCAGCCGACTCAAGAAATCCTCGTTCGCGGTTTTCCTCGGCCAGGCTCCGATTCGTCAGAATTGATTGAAGAGAGCAGGGGTTACTCGACCGGGACACTCCGCAGAATCAAAGATGCTAACACACGGGATTTTCAACGCTCAACTCGGGATGCGGGCCAACTGGCGCTACGCCACTCGCGGTTCGCGTCGTCCGACAACGTCCTGGTATAGCGCGAGATAATTCCTGACCATTCTTTCCAGCGAGAAATTGTCTTGCACGTACTGGCGCACACTGCGGGGTTCGAAGTTCAGTTCACCAACCCGCTTCACCAACTGCTGTACCGTCCGGCAGATATATCCCGAAACTCCGTCTCGTACGACCTCGCGCACCGAACCGCCCGGCATCGCCAGCACGGGCGTACCGCAGGCCATGGCTTCCACCATCACCAGTCCAAATGGTTCGCTCCATTGAATAGGAAACAGCATCGCCATCGAATTCCCCAGCAATTCGTTCTTGGCTTCCAGATCGGCTAGACCCACGTATTCAACCAGCTTGCCGTCAATCTGAGGCTTGATCTTCTGTTCGAAATACTCCCGGTACATCGGTTGCACTTCACCGGCAATTTTCAGCGGCATTCCCGTTCTGCGCGCCACCTCGATAGCTATGTGCGTTCCCTTAATCGGGGCGATACGCCCTATAAAGCTTAAATATGACTGCTTTTTCTCGACCAGTCGATACTGCTTCAAATCGATCCCGTGATGAATCGTGTGCCGCCGCGGCATAGTTTCTTCGGAACACTGTGCCTCGCTGATGCACACGTAATCGACCTCAGGGTAGTGCGCATAAACATCGCTGAGCTTCTGATCGTGTGGTCCGTGTAATGTCAGGACGGCCGGAACATTGACAAAACGCGAGAACGTGATTCCCTGGGCGGTGTGGAAGTGAAGGACATCACAACTGTTCGCGGCATCGCGAACGGCCCACGCCTCGTGATTCAGATCTTTGAGCCAGGCGGCTTCCTGAGCCTTGATGGGCCACTGAGAATGCTCATAGATCCAACGGCACTCCACCCCAACTTTGGAATCGCCATTAGCGTAAACCACAACATCCGCGCCGGCGCTATGCAACCCTTCTGCCAGCTGCGCGATGAAAAGCTCGGTTCCACCGTAACCCTCGGGTGGCACCGGAATGAAAGGTGGCGCGATCAGCGCGATTTTCAATATCCGCTCCAGGCATGGTTCATGACATTCGCTTCCCCGCGAACGGTTTTAAGATGAATGCGGAAGGATGGTAGTTGTAGCCTTGCCCCAATGTTCGCGCGGTTCTGGCCGGCAACTCTCAGAGCCGGAGTGCCCCGGCCTGCCAACCACGCTGAAGTGGCGTCCGTGTTCCTGCTATTGCAGTTGCGCCACGCTCTCCCGCGCTTTCCCGGCAACCTCCGCAGGCAGGATGGCATAGCCGTGGTCCCGGGCGACATCTTGCCCAGTCCCGAGGACCCAGTCGAGGAATTTAGCAAGCGCTTGCCGGCGTTCCGGATTGGGGTTGGAAACAGGCAAGTAGATCCAGCTGAAACTGGTGATGGGATAGGCGTGGGCAGCGCTGACATTCGCCAACGAGGCCGCGAAATTCTTCGGGATTGATTTCAGGTTGTCGCAGGCTGCGCTGATCGATGAGACACTAGCAAGCACGAACTCGCCCGACGCATTCTGCACAGCTCCTCGTCCCACGCCCGCATGAACCGCAAAATATTCTTCAACGTAGCCGAATGCTCCGCTGGTCGCCTGCACCTTATCCACCATGTCTTCGCCGCGGTTTACGGCTGCACCAAGTGGCCACTTCGGCGACGCGCTCTTGCCCACGCGCGCGCGGAACTCGGAACTCGTCTTCGACAAGAAATCAGTAAGAATGAAGTTCGAACCCTTGCCGGGAGTGCGATGAATGACGGCGATCGGCAGGTCAGGAAGTTTCTCGTGCGGGTTGAGCCGTGCGATTCGGGCATCGTTCCAATTCTTGACCGATCCCAGAAAGATCTCGGCCATGAGTTCTCCGGTGAACCTGAGTTCCGGCTGCCCCGGCAAGTTGTAGATCGGCACGACTCCTACTGGCACCGATGGTATTGCCACCAGTGCATTCTTGTAGGTACGAGAAAGCTGCTCGGTCAGGGGCACTTCTCCTGCCCCAAAATCGCCGGTTCCAGCGCTGATTTGGCGCAGGCTCTCTTCTGTGCCCAGCGCCAGATATCGGACCTGAATGCCGGGATCGAGTTTATTGAACTGGTCAATCCAGATGGCGAATACCGGGCTTGGCAGGTTTGAGCCCGACCCCACGAGGGTAATTCTGGACTGCGCTGAAGCCGTGATCGCCGTTATTAGGAGAAAAAACTTGAACACGAGGCGCAAGCCGCTCGCAAAGCAAGTTTTCATAGATGACCTCGACGCAACGGTCGCGGCAAACGACGACTGGACGGTGCTGCCAAAAAGTACTGCAGCTATGACATAGGATCAACTCTTCTGTTCAGGTGGCTTACCAAGGTCGTCATCAGGCGTGACCTGCGGACATTCCGCCCGGAGCTGAAATGCATTGCCGCACCTCGGGCAGGAACCGCCTCGCTCGGTCCGATGCGGTAGTTGAACGGCGTGCCGCTAGTAGGCGCGAGCGAAGATCGCCATCTTGTTCGATTCTTTGCCGGTGTACACGCATTTGCCCGACGTCCCCGGCTGCTCGAGCGGAATCACACGGATGGTTGCGCCGGTTTCTTCCTGGATTTTCTCCTCGTCCTGGCGCGATCCCGCCCAGTAGGCGCGTACGAAGCCCTTTTCCACGCGCTCCTTCAATTCGTCGTAATTCGAGGCTTCGTACGTGTGCTCTTGGCGGAACCTCAGCGCGCGGTCGTAGAGCGACTGCTGAATGTTGCTCAGCAGTTCTTCCAGGCGCTCAGTCAGACCCTGCTGCGGGATAAATGACTTCCCTTGTTTTCCCGGCTGATCGCGGCGAGCAACCCCGACCGTGCCTTTATCAATATCTTTCGGACCAATTTCCACGCGCAGCGGGACGCCTTTTATTTCCCATTCGTTGAACTTGTATCCCGGACTGAACTGCTCGCGATCGTCGACTTTGAAACGCACTCGCGATTTCCAGGCGGCGGTCAACTTGCCCACAGCTTCCATCACCCGTGCTCGTTCAGCATCGGTCTTGAAAATCGGCACGACCACCACCTGCAGCGGAGCTATGCGGGGCGGCACGACCAGCCCTTCATCATCGGAGTGGGCCATGATCAAGGCTCCAATCAGGCGAGTGCTCACTCCCCAGCTGGTGGTCCAGGCATGCTGCACCTGATTGTTCTGATCGCTGTAGGTGATGCCGAACGCTTTGGCGAAATTCTGCCCGAGGTTGTGTGACGTTCCGGACTGCAGTGCGCGGCCGTCCTGCATCATGGCCTCGATGGCATACGAGCGCAGAGCTCCGGCAAACTGTTCCTTTTCTGTTTTGAGTCCTTTGATGACCGGAACAGCCATTTCCTTCTCGACAAAGTCGGCATAAACCTCGTGCAAGATGAGCAGAGTCTCACGCTCGGCGTCCTCTTCGCTTACATGCACCGTGTGGCCCTCCTGCCACAGAAACTCAGTCGTACGGAGGAACGGACGCGTACGCATCTCCCAGCGCACGACGTTTGCCCACTGGTTGATGAGCAGCGGCAGATCGCGCCAACTGCGGACCCACTTGGCATAAAAGTAGCCGATGATCGTCTCCGAGGTCGGACGAATGACATAGGGCTCCGCCAATTTTTCTCCACCGGCATGCGTGACTTCTGCCACTTCCGGCGCAAAGCCCTCCACGTGCTCGGCTTCCTTCATCAGAAAGCTCTTCGGGATCAGCAGCGGGAAATACGCGTTCTGGTGGCCGGTGGCTTTGATGCGCTCGTCCAGCCCGCGCTGGATCGCCTCCCACAACGCATAGCCGGTCGGTTTGAAGACGATACAGCCACGCACCACTTCGGCGTAGTCGGCGAGGTCGGCGCCCCGAACGATATCGAGATACCACTGTGCGTAGTCTTGCGACCGTGGAGTAATTCCTTCTTTTGCCATTTGTCTTGAGAGCCCGAAAGGGGCAAGCAAAGATTGTAAAGGGCGGAAGCGGTTTACGTCACCGTGATGCAAAAAACCATTCCCCGCGAAGGGACACAAAGGAAACAGCCTTTGTGATCTTCGTGTCCTTTGTGGTGAATATTTTGACGGACCAGTCGCATGGATGCCCACTGCTATAATCAAGAATTGAGCTCATGGCAACGAAGCGATTAGTGCGCTCCACCACAGTTTTGTCCGTGCGGCGCGACGGGCATGTCGTGCTTGCGGGCGATGGGCAGGTCACCATGGGCGAGTCGGTTGTGAAGCACACGGCTCGCAAGATTCGCCGCCTCTATCAGGACAAGATTTTGGCCGGCTTTGCCGGATCGACCGCTGACGCTTTTTCCCTTTTCAGCCGTTTTGAGTCCAAGCTGGAGCAGTATCACGGAAATATAGGACGTGCCGCGGTGGAATTGGCGAAAGATTGGCGCACCGACAAATTCTTGCGCCACCTCGAAGCGTTGTTGCTGGTCTGCGACAAGGATCAGACCTTCCTTCTGAGTGGGCAAGGGGATGTCATTGAACCGGACAGCGGAATTGCCGCTATTGGTAGCGGCGGACCCTTCGCCCAGGCGGCTGCCCAAGCGCTGGCGGATCACACCAAACTTTCGGCCCGGCAGATTGCCGAAGAGGCGATGAAGGTCGCCGGTAAAATGTGCATCTATACCAATGAGAGTGTTACGTTTGAAGAACTCTAGTCCTTAGTCGCTGGCCTTTGGTCGTTGGCTAGACCTCCTGAGTGAGAAATCCACGGCCAACGACCAAAGACTAACGACCAGCGACGGATCTATGGCAATTTACTTACCTGGAACGGTTGAAGAAGAGCAGATTTCGCTGGATGAGCTGACTCCGCGCGAAATCGTGTCGGAACTCGACAAGCACGTTGTCGGCCAGAAGGATGCAAAACGCGCGGTGGCGATCGCCTTGCGCAACCGCATGCGCCGCCAGAAGCTCGCGCCTGATCTCGCCGAAGAAGTTATTCCCAAGAACATCATCATGATTGGTCCGACGGGCGTAGGTAAAACCGAAATCGCCCGCCGCCTGGCCCGGCTGGCCAATTCCCCCTTCCTTAAAGTCGAGGCTTCCAAGTTCACCGAGGTCGGCTATGTCGGCCGCGATGTTGAGTCGATGATTCGCGATCTGGTGGAAATAGCCATCGACATGGTCCGCGAGGAGAAACTCGAGGACGTTTCCGACAAAGCTGAGTTGAACGCGGAAGAACGCCTCTTGGATATTTTGTTTCCGCCAACGCCTTCGCGCCCGTCGGACACGACTACCGGCGGCGTGGTGTTGGAAGGAAATACGTCAGTAACTGAATCTCACTCTCGGACTCGTGAAAAACTGCGCCAGCAACTTCGTGAAGGCAAGCTCGACGAGCGCATGGTCGAGATCGAAACTCGCGAAAAGTCCTTCCCCTCGTTTGAGATCATCTCCAATCAGGGCGTCGAAGAAATGGACATCAATGTCAAAGACATGTTGCCCAACATCTTCGGCCAGCGTACCAAGAAGCGGAAGATGAAGGTCAGTGAAGCGTTCGAGTACCTGATACAGGAAGAGGAGCAACGCCTCATCGACATGGACCAGGTCACGCGCGTGGCCATCGATCGCGTGGAGAACTCCGGAATCATCTTCCTCGATGAAATTGACAAGATTGCTGGGCGCGAGAGTGGCCATGGGCCGGACGTCTCGCGCGAAGGCGTGCAACGAGACATTCTGCCGATTGTCGAGGGAACAACAGTCAACACCCGTTACGGTATGGTGCGCACCGATCACATTCTTTTTATCGCCGCCGGCGCATTTCACGTCTCTAAGCCCAGCGACCTGATCCCCGAGCTGCAAGGGAGATTTCCCATCCGCGTGGAACTGCAGTCGCTCACGATGGAAGACTTCATTCGCATTTTGACCGAACCGAAATCGTCGCTCGTGAAGCAGTACACGGCGCTGCTGGAAACCGAGGGCGTGAAGCTGGAATTCACGCGCGAGGCGCTGGATGAAGTTGCTCATTTCGCTTTTCGAGTAAACGAGGGAACAGAAAACATTGGCGCCCGCCGCCTGCACACGATCATGGAGCGGGTCTTGGACGAAATCAGCTTCGAGGCGCCCGACAAGAAAGGCCAGCAGATCACGGTCGATGCCGACTATGTTCGCCGTATGCTGACCGACATCGTCAAAGATCAGGATCTATCCAGATACATCCTGTAGCCCATTAGACTGCACGGGCGTCCTCCGCCCGCCCCCCCATCGACATAATGAGCAGGTGCAGGCACGGGCAAGATGACAGTGGAGGCACAGGCGTCCTCGCCCGTGCAAGCGTCCATGCTAGACTTCCCGTCATCATGAACACAGCCAGCGCGCGCCCCAGCGCCACCATCGATCGCCAGCGCCTGAGCGCCCTCATGCGGCGTGAACAGGAAAAGTTCGTCGCTGACCACCCCAAATCTAAGGCCTTGTTTGAGCGTGCCAGCAAGTCTTTGTTAGGCGGCGTTCCTATGAACTGGATGATCAAATGGGCCGGCGCTTTCCCGCCTTTTGTGCGCGAGGCGCAAGGCGCGCACTTCTTCGACATCGACGGACATCGTTATATCGATTTCTGCCTGGGGGACACTGGTGCCATGACCGGGCACTCGCCCGCTGCCACTGTCTCGGCGGTACAGCAGCAGCTAAGTCGTGGTATCACCCTCATGCTCCCAAGCGAAGATGCCATCTGGGTTGCCGAGGAACTGCAGAAGCGCTTTGCGCTGCCCTATTGGCAGTTTGCTCTCACCGCCACAGACGCCAACCGTTTCTCGATTCGCCTGGCTCGACACCTTACAGGACGCAACAAAATCCTGGTTTTCAACTGGTGCTACCACGGCACCGTCGATGAGAGCTTTATTACGCTGGAAAACGGCGTCAGCCAAGCCCGCAGTGGCAACATCGGACCGCCGGTCGATCCTTCAGTCACCACCAAGGTAGTGGAATTCAATGATGTGGACGCGCTTGAGCGCGCGCTGCAACCGGGCGACGTCGCTTGCGTGCTGGCAGAGCCTGCGATGACCAACGTCGGCATCGTTCATGCCGCTCCGGGCTACCATCAGGCTCTACGCGAACTCACCCGGAAGCATGGAACTTTGTTGATCATCGACGAAACCCACACCATCTGCGCCGGTCCGGGCGGTTATACCCGTGCCGAAAATCTGGATCCAGATTTCCTGGTCTTCGGCAAACCTATCGGCGGCGGTGTTCCCGGCGCAACTTACGGCTTCACCGAGCAAATTGCCAGAACGATCGCGCAGAGAATGAGCCTGCAGGATTGTGATACAGGCGGAATCGGCGGCACGTTGGCCGGCAACGCCTTGTCACTCGCAGCAATGCGTGCGACCTTGCAGAAAGTTCTAACCAAAGAGGCGTTCGAGCGCATGATCCCAATGGCGGAGCGCTGGACAGAAGGAGTGCGCAAAGCCATCCATGATTTTGGCGTGCCTTGGCACGTAACCAGGCTTGGTTGCCGGGCGGAGTATCTCTTCGGCCCCACCGAGCCCCGCAACGGCACCGAGGCCCACGACGCCATGGACTTCGAAATGGAACGCTTCATGCATCTGTACGCAATGAACCGCGGAATCCTGCTGACCCCGTTCCATAATATGGCGCTGATGTGCCCCGCAACGACCGCCGAAGATGTTGACCAGCACACCAAAGTCTTCCGCGAAGCTGTGCGAGAATTGGTGGCCTGAAGCAGCAATGGCGCAGTCGCTAGAGCATACACACGTCGTGTTACCCTCATAGTTCTCCCGATGAGAATCAGCCGGCGAGTATCCGTTCCTGCGCTGTTCATAGTGACGCTGTTTGCATTCGTATCCTGCGGTACCCCCCGCCCTCCGCTCCCTCCGTCACTCGAACTTCCGCTGCCTGTTACTGACTTACACGCGTTCCGTAAAGCCGATCAGGTCACCCTCATCTGGACAGTTCCGATTAAGACGACGGATGGAACAAAGATTCACGACTATGGACCAACCCTTATATGCCGCAGCCTGGAAGTGGCGCCCAACCGGTGTGCGCAGGTTGGGGTAATTCCAGAATCGGAACTGCCACGCCCGAAACCGACGCCCGCAACCCAGAATCCTCCCAAGGGAAAACAGACCTCGGGTTTGATCCCTGCTCAGGCCACATTTATCGACTCTCTGCCACACGAACTCGAAGATAAGTTTCCGATCAGTGTTGCCACTTATGCGGTCGAAACACAAAATGATCGACTTCGCAGCGCGGGACTGTCTAACCAGGTACAGGTTCCTCTGCTGCCAACGCTCTCTCCTCCCGAAGCACCAACTGCAAAGGTCACCAACGAAGGTGTCGTGCTCACTTGGCCAGCTGTTTTTCCGGACGAACAGGTTCCCGGCATTACTTACTCCTACAGGCTTTATCGTCGCGAGCATGCCGGCGGTGCCGCAGCCGCGGTCGGGCAGATTCCACTCAGCATTTCCGCGCAACCAGAATTTGTCGACAGCGGATTGCAATGGCAGAAAACTTTCGATTACTGGATCACCATCGTGAGCGTCCTTAGCAGCGGAGCTCAAATCGAGGGAGATGATTCTTCCAAGGTAACCATCTTTGCGAACGACGTGTTCCCACCGGCCACCCCCTCAGGCCTTCAGGCGGTCACGTCGGGCGTTGGTCAGCAGCCATTTGTCGATCTGACCTGGGCGCCTAATACAGAGGCTGATCTCGCTGGCTACAACGTCTATCGTCGTGTCAACGACCAGCCCTGGCTCAAGATTAATAAGGATCCGGTCAAGACCGAAGCTTTTCGCGACAGCGATGTCCAGCGTGGCGCCGGCTACTCTTATGAAGTCAGCGCGGTTGACCTCCGCGGAAATGAGAGTGAAAAATCGGAAGCCACCAATGAAACAGTACCCTGAAGATCGGCCGCCGCAATCCCAGGCTTACTGCGATCTTTACAATAGCCAGCTGCAGACCAGCGAGATCGCCGCGATTGAAGTGATCAGAGCAGCTGTCCAGCCCAAAATATTGAGCGCCCGGCCGTTCACACGCTGCCCCATGATTTCCCGGTTATTCGTAATTAGCATGATCACTACCATGATGACCGGCGCCAGCAGTCCTTCGATAACACCCGCCCAGAACAAAGCATCCATGGGATTAATTCCTATGAAGTTCAGGCCCATGGCAACGAGCGTGGAAAGAATGATGACCGCATAGAATTCCTGAGCGTGTTCCGGCCGGTGGTCCAAGCTGTGTTTCCATCCAAAGGCCTCGGCGAGGGCGTACGCCGGCCCAGTCGTCAGAACCGGTACTGCCAGTATGCCGACTCCCACTATTCCTGCCGCGAACAATATTGCCGCCGCGTTGCCCGCGAGCGGGCGCAAGGCCTGAGCTGCCGCATAGGCCGAGTCAATGCTTGTGCGGCCGCCATGAAACAGAGTTGCCGCCGTGCACAGGATTACGAAATACATGATGAGCGTTGAAAAGAACATCCCTGTGTTGACGTCCAGGGCGGCGTAGCGCAGCTCCAGGTCGGACGTTCCGCGGCGCTGCCAGACGTGGGTCCGACCAATGGCAATCTCTTCTTCCACTTCCTGGCTTGCCTGCCAGAAGAACAGGTAAGGAGACAGGCTCGTCCCCACCATGGCGACTAACGTTGCCAGGTAACTGGTCGTGAAGTGGACCTTCGGATACAAGGTGGCGGAGACAACCGTTCCCCAATCCGGCTTCGCCAATAGGCCAGCCCCGACATACGCAAAGAGTGCCAGGGCTAGCCATTTAAAGGTTTTTTGCAGGCGAGCGAACGAACCCCAGGCGAGCAACGCAATGATGGCAAATGTAATAGTAATGATGATCGCCGGCACCGGAACCGGAATCAGCAAGCGCAGAGATGCTGCCACCGCGCCAATATCCGCTCCCGCCCCAATGATGTTGGCTGCCAGAAGAGAAATGACCAGAGGATAAATGAGCCAGCGGGAGTAGTAATTGCGGACCACGCCGCCAATTCCCATGCCGCTCACCATGCCAATTTTCGACGAAAGATAAACTGTGGCGGCCATCATTGGGAAAACCACAGGCACTACCCAAAGTGTGGCAAACCCGAACGCGGCTCCCGTCTTCGCGTAGGTGCCGATGGCGCACGGGTCGTCATTGGCTGCGCCGGTGATGATACTCGGTCCCAGCAGACCTAGCGCCGACCGCATACGGCTGTGCAGCGGCGCAACGTAACGGTGCATTGAACCGGAGCGGCCCGTGGGCTGACTCACTTGATCGATAATTTCTCCATTCACCTTTGTTTTCCTGAAGCTAGGCTCGTCGTCTCCCCGAGACACCACTCCGCCAACCGCCTTTGGATGCACAGCTACTCACGTTGAGGTTGTTCCGGGATTACCAGGAAGTAAGGATTTGCATACCAGCAGAACGTCTGGGGCCGTCAGGGATGCTTCAGGGGCGACCGACGCTCGCGACCGTCTTAGAAGAACAATTTGTGTTTCTTCTTTTTCTTTTTGCTGGAAGACATGTCCTGAGACTTGTCTTGGCTTTTAGCAGCAGTTGAAGAGGAATTGTCAGCTTCGGTGCCAGAAGTTGCCTTTTGAGCATCGCCGGCCTGCGCACCTTGTCCGGGCTGGATT
The DNA here is from genome assembly GCA_035691825.1 of Terriglobales bacterium. Lineage (GTDB taxonomy): Bacteria > Acidobacteriota > Terriglobia > Terriglobales > Acidobacteriaceae > Gp1-AA122. The sequence continues at coordinate 52,589 of DASSIO010000036.1, forward strand.
TCATTCACCTGCGCTGGTGGCGGGGGGACCGGCGCAGTGCCGCTGTCACTTACATTGGGCTTCAGTTCGCCAATACCATTGTTGCCCGCAGAATCTCCAGGCGTGGCACTGCTCCCCTCGGCAGGCACAGTTTCCACTGCCGCCGGAGCGGTGTCGCTTCCAGGAGAAGAATCCGCAGGTGCTGCCGATTTGTTCTCAGGCGGTGTTGCGGGCGCATCCGACCGAGGAGCGGGCGCATTCGGTGGTGGCGCTCCGTCCTTCACCGTCTCCACCGATACCTTATTATCTCCAGCAGCGGGTTTAGCCAGCATGGCTTGCGCTTCCTGCCGTACTACGTCGGTAGCGCTAACTGGCGTAGGATCCACCAAGGGCGGGTCGCCAACCTTTGTAGCTTCCGCCACGTCGGGATGCCGTGTGAAGTTACCCATCAGGCGTCCGAACATTCCTGAACTGCGCCGGCTGTCCTCTTCTTTCTGATTCTGCGCGATTGCGGCCTGGGTTGGAGTAGGTACGGACTGATGCAGCGCCTGCAAGCGCCGTTTAGCATCCTCCGCGCGATCCATCACCGGATAGCGGTTCAGAATCTTCGAATAGGCCTCGCCCGCCTTCTTCGTCAAAGCCTGAATCGCCTGGGCCTTGCTCGCCTCCGGCATCTTGCTGGCACGGATGTTGGCAATCTGCGCCTCGTACGATTGTCCCAGCATGTAGAGCGCTTCGTCCGCATGACTGTACAGCGGATAGCGGTCCACCACGGATTGCAATCGGGCAATCGCAGCCGCATACGACGGCCGCAAAAAATAGAACCGGCCAATTCGAAATTCCCGCTCCGCCAGCACTTCCTGGACTTCCAGCAGCCGTTGTTTTGCCTCCGGAACTAATTTGCTGTCGGGAAATTGCTGAATCAGCTGCCGGTATTCCTCTTCCGCGCGCATCGCGTGGGTGAAGTCTCGATCCGGCTTCTCCATCTGCTGATAATGAATGTTGGCGATCTTCAGCTGCGCTTCCGCCGCCTCCGGCATGTTGGGGAAGAATGTAATGAAGTCTTTGTACTCCAATTCCGCCTGGGTAAGCGCCGCCGTGCCGCCTTCCGCGTACCAGGAGTCCCCGACTGCCAGCTTGGAGCGCGCAATGAATTCGGAATCCGGATAGGTGTTGATCAAGGTCTGCAGAATCATCCGCGACTGGTCATAGCGGTTGTGCTTCAACTGGTCCATCGCGCGATCGAAAAGCACTTTGTCCGGCTGCTTGGATCCAACATTGGCCAGCGGATTCGTGACTTTCTTGTTAGTACAAGCCGCCGTCACTATCAGCAGCAGCGCCAACGAAGCAATCAACGGAGTACGGCGTGACATAACACCTACCTTAGATATATAGGAGGAACAACCGCGCCCGGCCATCCCTCGATCACACTCTCAACAGGACAGCTTCGTTCGCTGCCTTCAGAAGCTTTTGCGCATTGGCCTTGGGATCGCCATTGCCGAAAACCGCATTCCCCGCGACCAGGATCTCGGCTCCCGCCCGCACCACCTCAGCCACCGTGTCCAACGCCACTCCCCCATCTACCTCGATGCGGTAGTTCAGCCCACGGTTGGAACGGTACTCTGCCAAACGCCGTATCTTGTGCAGCGCCCCGGGAATAAATTTCTGCGCCCCAAAACCGGGGTTAACGGACATGACCAATACATAATCGACCATGTCCAGCACCTCGATTAATGTATCTACCGGCGTTGCCGGGTTGATCACCACTCCCGGCGAGACTCCATGGCTCTTGATCAGCTGCAGCGTCCGATGCAGATGGACACAAGCTTCCTGATGCACCGAAATCCAGTCCGCCCCGGCATCGGCAAACTCTGGAATGAACTGATCGGCATTCTCGATCATCAGGTGACAATCGAGCGGCAAGTCGGTCGCCTTCCGAAGCGATTTCACCACTGGCGGTCCGACTGTGATGTTGGGTACGAAGTGCCCATCCATGATGTCAACATGGATGAGGGAGGCTCCGCCCTCAGTCGCGCTTCGGACTTGCTCCGCCAGACGCGCGAAGTCAGCCGCCAAAATCGAAGGTGCCAGATCGATCAAAACCTGAGTTCTCGCGCAGAATTCGCTGTGGAAATTCTAACACGCGAGCAGGACAGGGCGGCTGGAGCCGTACCGTGCAGGAATACTGTGCAGGAATAAAGGGGTTGTTGTGGAGGAACGGGCGTCCTCGCCCGTTCGCGACTGGATGTGTGCAGGGATGGGCGTCCTCGCCCCCTCCCGGATATCAATGTGGCCCGGACACTCCTGTCCGCGCCTTTCCTTCTCCGGACTAACCAACTCTGTCATCCCGAGCGCTGCCCGAACGAGCGCAGCGAGCGAGGGCAAGTCGAGGGACCTTGGGTTGTGTGGGCAACGACTGTCCTCGCCCACCCTGATAATCGATGTGGACAGGACTCTCCTGTCCGCGCCTTTCTTCGTTTCTCCGAATTCAACCAACCCTGTCATCCCGAGCGCTGCCCGAACGAGCGCAGCGAGCGAGGGCAAGTCGAGGGATCTGGGGTCGTGCAAGCAACGGTGTCCTCGCCCGTCTTGAAAAATGCATTGTGGCGCGGACACTCCCGTCCGCGCCCTTCATCTTGTGGAGGGACGGGCGTCTTCGCCTGTTCCCAAAATGAATCTATGAGCGGATGCTCCTGTCCCGTTTTCCGCCGCGACAGTGAGCACCCGGCACCGCATCTCCAGATTGGCACTCCCAGCGCTAATCTGCTAACCCAAGTTACCGAGTTACTAAGACACTTGTTCCACACTTAGAACAGACAATAATTATCTTGACAACTCCAGAGTACCTTGTATCTTGTACCGATCTTCATCCGGTGAGTCTCCCCGGTTAGGCCACCTAACAGATCGTTAGCTAGCTGAGGAGAGTCAACGATGATCTCAGTGCGCGGTAGTGTGTTCATTTCTCTGGTTGTGCTGACTGTAACACTCACCAGCACAGCTCAGGTGGCAACCGGTTTTCCCGCGTTTGGCAGCTTCCAGCGCCTAACTGGCCCAGATGTGGTAAACCTCGGCAATTTGAATCTTCACGTTACCATTCCCGTCGTCCACAAAGCTGGCGTTGGTATGCCATTCGACTATTCACTACAGTATGACAACTCCATTTGGTCCCCGGTGACGCAGACGGTCAACGGAGTTACAACGACGAGCTGGCAGTTCACGAATGGCTGGAGCGCAGTGGATGCTTCGGTATTCGGAAGCATGAAGTACTTCGTTTTCGCAGGAATTCCAGGGTTTGCTCAGTGTCCTCAAACTACGGCCTGGTATACGGACCCGTCTGGAACGGTCCATCCTTTCCCAGGCACGACTATTTCAACCGAGAGCTCATGTGGTCCTCTTCAGAAAACGGTTACGGCCGCGGATGGTTCGGGATATGTGCTCACGCTGCAGGGCACGGATGTTTCTGGCGAAACTCTCCCTCCAAAATTCATCTCAATGCTGGACAAGTCTGGGAATTCCATCGTTCCGCCATACCCGCCCAGCATCACTGACCCAAACGGCAACTCTATATCCGAAGTTACACCATCCACCGGCGGATTCAGCTTCACGGATACGCTTGGAGCAAACGTCCTCACCGTCTCCATTCCAGGATCGAATCCCGTGAAGTATAGCTACCCGGGACCTGGGGGTGCGGGAGCACTGGAAACTGTATCGGTGAATTATTCGACCTACACGGTGGCGACGAAGTTCGCTTGTTCTGGGATTTCTGAGTACCCCGCAACCTCTCAGAACCTCATAAGTTCGATTCAGCTACCCGACGGGACGCAATACACCTTAAAATATGAGCCCACGCCCTTGATGGCGAATGCAGTCACCGGGCGTCTTAGGGAAATCGATCTCCCCACAGGAGGACAAATCACCTACAGCTACTCGGGGGGAAACAAGGGAATAAATTGCTCCGATGGTAGCACCGCCACTCTTACCCGGACGGAAATTCCCGGGGGCATCTGGATTTATTCCCATTCACCGGCCCCGAGCGGGAGTGCGATTTCGCACACGAACTTAGTGAATGCCGATAATAATGAGACTGACTACACTTTTTCGGGAATTTACGAAACGCAACGGCTGCTTTTTCACGGAAACGGGACGTCGAAAACTCTGTTGAGAACCGTAAACACCTGCTACAACAACCAGAGTCCTCCCACCTCTCCCTCTGGCAATAACAGCTGTCCAACAGCAGCCGTAACTCCGCCGATCACGCAGAAGAGCGTCTACATGTGGATGGGGGCGTTTGGAGCCCTTCCTTCTAACGCCTCCAGCACAACCTATGATAGTGTCGGAGACGTTACGCAGGTAGTTGACTATGATTGGTGGAACGGCAGCGCTTACCCTCAATTGAGGCGCCTCGATACACCGCGCGGAACCTGGAATGGCACGCAGTGCGTGAACCCGATCGGCAACAACATCCTGGATCGCGTTTGTTATCAAAATCTCTTTGGAACATCTGCCCTCGAATCGTCCGAAGTATTTGTCTACTATGCGAACGGCAATTTGAAATCACACTCAATCAGCCCAAGTGCCAACGTTGGCAATCCGGGCAACCTGACGACCAGCTTTACCTATAACGCCAACGGGACTGTGGC
>DASSIO010000037.1:0-5159 GCA_035691825.1 Terriglobales bacterium
GTTTCCACGCGGGTCGGAGGCGAAGTCCCGGAGGGCGCTCTTGCAGCGCGAGCCGGGTGAGGCGCTCGTATCTGGCTCGGGGCCCGGCGAATTTTCATAAAAGAAGTCGTCGAGCGATAAGGAGACCTCCCCAGGAGCAACGATGAATAAAGCAGACCTTATCGATCGCATTGCTGCGGGCTGCGGCATGAGTAAGACCCAGGCCGCCAGCGCAATCGACACCACTGTAGACAGCATCACTGGCGCCCTGAAAAAAGGCGACCGCGTCGCACTAATCGGTTTCGGAACCTTCTCGATTTCTCAGCGGAAAGCGCGCAATGGACGTAATCCGCAAACCGGAGCCACCATCAAAATTGCCGCCCGGCGCGTGGCCAAGTTCACTGCCGGCGCTGAGCTGAAGAAAGCCGTCAATCGCGGCAAGTAAACACGTCCATTTCGATTATGAGCGGCAGGGGGTCGGCCCTGCCGTTTTGTTTTGCCTGGAAGCTTTCAGCCCCGTTGTCGCGCCCTGCACATTCTGTACTACTAATTCTTTTCCAGCAAGACTTTAACAACGTCTAATGCTGCCGAAAGCGCGCGGCCATCCCCGTCCACAGCTGGATCATATGAGGCAATTCCGAGTGCCACAGGTTTCGTTTGCTCACGAAGCTCGGCGACAGCGCTTAGAAGAGTTTGTATCGTGATTCCATTTGGGGGCGTCCACTGATTCGCCATAGCTTCAGCTGGATCAAGCACATCAAGGTCTATGTGTAAGTAGATTTGCTCGACGGATGCGATCAAGGAAGGCAAACACTTATTTAGCTCAGCGAGGGTAACGACTCTATTCACGCGGCATTCGTCGAGCAGTTCCGCCTCTCCCAAGTCAAAGTGCCGAGCACCAAAAAGCACGATCCGTTTCCCAGGGACGGTGCTGAATCCCGGCACCGTTTTTGCCAGAGTCTGCCAGGCGCGGCCAAGCAGGGTGCTTATCGGCATTCCATCAAGAAAGCCGGACCTCGTCGTTTCCGGTGTTGTTGCTTCGCCGTGGGCGTCGAACCAGGTAATTCCCGTACTCTCAGCTCCACAGCCGCTGATCGTCCCCACCGCAGCGTTGCAGTTACCGGACAATACAATTGGGAACGCTCCCGCCGACCTCACCTCGTGCACACGCTCCGCAATCTGTCGCGCCAATTGAAATGCTGCACTGATTTCGGTGGGATAACCGGATTCCAAAGAGATCTGTTCGACCTCGAATGGAGTCTGCATCTGCCTGAGCAACTCCTTAAGGCCGGACTCCCAAATCCGCTCCGGACCGAGCCCCATTCGTTCGCGAAAATGGCCTGAGTCGTAGGGAACGAGAATGATGCGAGCCTTCATAACCTGAGCATTCTAATGGCTGAGCCGGTCATTCAGGGTTTGCTGAATCCCAAGCCTATCTCGTAGAATCAAATAGTTCACACAGAATCTGGAGATCCAATGAAGGCAGCCATCCATCCTGCATACAACGAAGTACGCGTGCATTGTGCCTGCGGGAGCACATTTACAACTCGGTCTACTCATCGCGGCGATATCAACGTAGAAATCTGCTCCAGTTGCCACCCGTTCTTCACCGGCAAGCAGAAGCTGCTCGACACCGCGGGTCGCGTGGAGCGCTTCCGCCGTAAGTACGGTAAAGCGACCCCAGGCTCCGGCGTGGCCACCGAGAAGAAGTAACATTTTTCGATGGGAAAAGCCCTGGCCCAGGCCAGGGCTTTTACTTTGTGCCTGGCAATGGATGATAAACATCGGCAATACGAAAGCGGTTCCGCCAATCTGCCTAGTGCGGGACCTCGGCCATGTACGCCATCATATTGCCCTCCGAATCGCGGAATGCGGCCAGCCACAGATCGTGGTCGGGCATTTTGGCAACAAGATTGGGCGCGCCCTCGGTCTTTACTTTGAGCTCGAGCAGACGCGCGTAGGCCGATTGAATATCATCGACTTTAAAGTAAAGTATCGAAGAAGGATGATCGAATTCCGGGCTGGAAGGCGGACTTAACATGAGCCTCACGCCTCCGCAGTCAAAGAACGCCAGCTGGTCAGCGGTAAATAAAAGCTGCAGTCCCAGGACATCGCGATAGAAGGCAATCGCGCGTTTCGTGTCATGCACGTTGATGGCAATCTGCCGAATGCCCTGGATCTGTATTTCTGTAGGATTACCCATTTAGCTCTCTATTTCGCGATTGCGGCCAGTGCGCCGCGGAACATCGCATCAAATGATCCGGTCTTGTCGACTGCACTTATTGCCTTTTCTGCCGCAATCCTTTGATAACCCAGGTTCAGCAGTGCCGACAACACATCCTCCTGCACTGCGCTCAATGCTGGGACAACCTGTGCAGGCTGGCGTTGGTCCGCAGGAAGTTTATCTCGCAACTCCAGCACCATGCGCTCGGCCGTTTTCTTCCCAATGCCAGGAATCTTCGTGAGTCTTGCCACGTCGTTGCCGCGAATCGCGTTCACCATGTCGTCCGCAGGCATGCCGCTCAGAATCGTGATCGCCAGCTTCGGCCCGATTCCGCTGACTGAAATAAGCTTCTCGAAAAGCTGCTTCTCTTCCGGGCGCAGGAATCCGTACAGTGCGATCTGGTCCTCGCGCACGTGCGTGTGAATGTAGAGTGAAACCTCGCTTCCTAATGAAGGAAGCTCAGAAAATGTCGGTACAGAAATGGCCACATCGTAGCCCACGCCGCCGGCTTCGAGGATGGCCTGGTTGGGATGGCGTGCCAGCAGCTTTCCGCGGAGGTGCGCGATCATGCTGGCAACATTCTAGGGCATGTCGCTCACAGCAGCTTTACGGCACTTACATTTTTAGTAACGACAAATATGCGGCTGTTGTTGGAGTCGCGATCTGAAGGAAACATAAAAAAGCCGAGTTTGTTGCGATTGTATGCCTCACTCGTGCCCGGAATCTTTTCCCCATCAAGAAAGGTGACTTCAAGCTTCCGTCCGTGAGTCGCATCCATCGCGTCGTAAGAACCCTTGCGCTCGGGTTGGCCGGCAAAATCCTTTACGAAGAGAATCGCCTTTACATCCCGAATCTGCAGGTCCGCACCGGCGGTTTGAGGACTGTTCGGCTCGGGGAAAAGACGAAAGGAATCTCGCAGCGCTGAGAAGTTAAAGACGTAGCCTTTGAGGCGCTTGCTGTCGAGGCACGCCACAACCACTCTGCTGGCGGCGGTCATCGGGGTTGCCTAGGTGGTCACGCGGTCTGACTCCACGCTTAACAATTCGCACGACTGCGCGATAATCCTGCTACTCAGAACAATGAACTCTGCCTGCGATTCGGCGTAATTCCGAAATGCTCGTACGCTAGCTGGGTCGCTACCCGCCCGCGCGGAGTCCGATTGAGAAATCCAATCTGAATCAGAAATGGCTCGTAAATCTCCTCAATAGCATCAGGCTCTTCGGCCAAAGCAGCGGCCAGCGTATTCACTCCCACGGGTCCGCCTTGATATTTCTGGATGATCGCCAGCAACAGCTTACGGTCGACCTCGTCGAATCCATGCCGGTCGACTTCCAGCATTTGCAGCGCTGCCTGCGCGGTGGGCAGATCAATCTTGCCGGTACCCCGCACCTGGGCGTAATCGCGCACTCGGCGCAATAGACGATTTGCAATACGGGGCGTCCCTCGCGAGCGGCTGGCGATTTCCAGCGCGCCTTCGCGATTAATTTCGACGCCCAGGATTTCCGCAGAGCGCTCCACGATTACTCGCAAGTCCTCGTCGCTGTAAAACTCCAGCCGCAGAACGATCCCGAATCGCGACCGCAGAGGCGAGGAAAGCAACCCTGCCCGCGTTGTGGCGCCGACAAAGGTAAACGGCTTCACGTCCATCGTGTGAGTACGCGCGGCGGGGCCTTGGCCGATCAAAATATCGAGTTTGTAGTCTTCGAGCGCGGAATAGAGGATCTCTTCGAGCGCGGGCTGCAGCCGGTGGACCTCATCGATAAAGAAAACCTGTTTGTCGCGAAGGTTGGTCAGGATTGCCGTCAGATCGCCTTTGATCTGTAACGTCGGCCCGGAGGTCTGCTGAAAAGCGACTCCCAGCTCGTTTGCAATGATGGTCGCCAACGTAGTCTTGCCCAGCCCCGGGGGGCCATAGAGCAAGACATGGTCGAGAGCCTCACCCCGCGAGCGTGCCGCCTCTATCGCAACTGCTAGATTTTCCTTGACCTTAGGTTGACCTATGAACTCGCCGAGCCGTTGCGGACGGAGCTTCAATTCAAACGACGAATCGTCCTCAACCGGCGCCGCCGATACCAGCCGGTCCCGGTTTCCCAACTGAGGCAGATTTTTCGCAGTGGCCACTGGCCGGATACTACCATGAGCATCCCGGATTTACCGGTGCTAATACCGGAAACCCAGCCCACAGGACAAGCCTTTGTAAATTCCTCAAAATCGGCGGAACTTTCTTGCCCGACCCGCGTATCACCAACTGGACAGAGCGTCTGCCCAGTAGACTTGGCTGACGTCGCATCCGGCTGAAAGGACTTCTATGAGAACCACATTGAGAGCTTTCCCCCTGATCGCCACGGTTTTGGCCGCTACGGTGGTGTTGGCCGCTTCGCCCGAGCGCTACCTGCACGTCAAAGTTACCAATCCCGGCACGCATGAACTGGTCCGCGTAAACCTGCCGCTGTCGCTCGCCGAAAAGGTCATTCCCGCGATTAACGACGGCGACCTGCATAACGGCAAAGTCCAGGTTGGTAATTTTTCCTCCGACAAAGTCAACGTGCGCCAGGTCCTTGAAGCGGTGAAGAGCGCTCCCGACGGGGAATTCGTCACCGTAGAGGAACCCGACAACAACGTTCGCGTGGCCAAAGAACACGGCCAGCTCGTCGTTCACGTGATCGGCAAGCGCGATAAGGAAAATGTGGACGTCACAATTCCCTGGGAAGTCGCTGAAGCGTTGGTCTCCGATACTAATGAAGACCAGCTGAATGTCCTTGCAGCCGTTAAAGCGCTCGAAAGGACAGCTGACGCTACCCTGGTGACCGTTACCGATCATGAGCAGTCGGTTCGCGTGTGGATCGATTCCAACAGCTCGGACAAATAGAAGGACAGGAGAACAGCGATGATTTTCCTCGCGAAACTTGGTGTAGGCGTCCTTGGTACCGTGGTCGTTGCCGGTGCTGCCCTTTCC
>DASSIO010000038.1:0-78414 GCA_035691825.1 Terriglobales bacterium
TGGTTCGCCACCGGTCCTTGTATTTCAAGGCCTGCTTCTGAAGGTGCTCAAGCGCCTCGTTCACGGCGGCGAGCATGTCGCCGGCCTGCGCCAAGCCAACGATGGGGCCATTGCGGGGAGTGATGGTGATCTCCGCCTTATGACGGTGTTTTTCGACACTTAGAATGACTTTGGTTTCGAACTTGTCGCCCAGGAGTTTTTTGATCTTGCCGAGGCCGGTCTCGATTTCTTTACGGATCTTAGGAGTGACTTCGTATTGACGTCCGGTGTATTCCACGTTCATCTGCGCCCCTCCAGGGTATTGGTTACAGCTTGGGCACAACCGGTGTTGCCGTTTATTTCTTCACTCTGCGCTGGTGGGTGCTCGGGATGCGCATGTCCTCCCGGTATTTCGCGACCGTGCGGCGAGTGACCTGGATACCCTGCGATTGAAGGATGCGGGTGATCTGCTCGTCAGTCAACGGCCGAGTGGGGTCTTCTTCCTCAATGAGCTTCTTGACCCGGCGTTTCAGGATCAGCAGCGACGTAGCGCCGCCCTCCGGACCATTTACGCTCTCGCTGAAGAAGTAACGCAATTCAAATACGCCCTGCGGAGTGTGGGCATATTTGTTCGCCACCGCACGGCTGACGGTGGAAGGATGCACGCCGATCTCTTCGGCCACCTCCTTGATCATCATGGGCTTCAGCTGATCGATACCTCTTTCCAGGAAATCCTGCTGCCGCCCGAGGATTGCGTAGCAGACTTTCATAATGGTCTGCTTGCGCTGCTCGATGTTCTTGATGAGCTGGATCGCGCTCTTGTAGCGTTCTTTGACGTAGTTGCGCGTGTCCTTATCGTTGCCATCTTTCGTCAGCAGGCGCTTGTAGGCGGGATTGAGCCGCAGCGTTGGCAGGTCTTCATCGTTCATGACGACCAGCCACTCGTCGCCGTGCTTGACGAAGGCGACATCCGGCTCAATCAACCGGGGTTGGACTTTGTTGTAGCGCAGTCCTGGCCGCGGGTCGAGTGTCTTGATAAACTCTACCGCCGCCTGAATAGCCTCCACCGGGCGGCTCATGGCTTTGCCAATCTCTTTGAACTGCTTGAGCTGAAGTGCCCGAAGGTGTTGATCCACGATGGCCAGCGCATCGGCAATGACTTCGGCGGTGTGTCCATTGTGAATGCCGTTCTTGTGCTGCTCCAGGTTGCGCTGATGGAAACGCAACTGGTAAAGCAGGCACTCCCGCAAGTCGCGGCACGCCACCCCCGGGGGATCGAACTGGCGCACAACCTCGAGGGCTTCGTGCAACGCCCCCAAATCAAAGTTGGACCTGATTGGCGCTCGGGCTGGAGCGGGAGCCGGGATAGCCGCCGGTGCTGGTTCCGGCGCGCTGGCTACCGCTGTCGCAGAACTCAGCAGAGAGGCTTCCATCTGCCGTTCTGGTCCTCCCCAGCTTGCAATTTCGGAAAGCGGTTCTTCCCGGCCGCTGGCTATCGCGTCTACATTTACAGTTTCGGGCGCACCCCCGATCCCCAGGGCGGCCGCTTGGACAGCGACGTTGTCCGCCTTGGCAGCATCCACTTCTGGAGCGGAAGGGAGTGCGGTTCCCAACAATTCCTCATCCGTCGCAATCAAGTATCCGTCTTCGTTCAGGTTCCCTATCACCAATTCGGCGGCCTCACGCACCTCGGGGCGAGTCGGAATCGACCCCAATTGCCAGATCAGGTGGTCGGTCAAATTGCTGGGCTTGGAAAGAAAATTCTCGAATGATGGCCGCTCGATTTCTTCCATCTCGCGCGAGCTGCGAAAGCCGGGATCGAGGTAGTCCTGAAAGAATGAGCCGAAATCGATCTCCTCGAACGGATCCTTCTTCTCTGCTGCCGTGATCGGATTTTCTTCCGCAGCAGCAGGGCGCTCACGGTCTTCCTCCCGCCGGCTGACGTCGTCCACCAGCGGAACCGAGTCTTCAAGCTCTTCCAGGACGGGATTCTCGACCATCTCGGTGTTGATCATGTCCTTGAGCTCAAGCTTGTTGAGCGCAAGCACACTGACCATCTGCACCAGGCCTGGGGTCAGAATCTGTCTCTGCGAGACCTTCAGGCTTAGTCTGTGTTGGAGTAAGACCATGGTTCTTGGTTTATGGTTCTCAGTTCTTAGTTGTCAGTTCTCGGTTGTAAGTTCTCGGTTGCTGTATTACGTTCCCACCACCCGTAATCGCGACCGAGGGCTTCCAGCCCGAGTGGCGGGACCATTCCGGCGGAAGGCGCAACCTCGCACGCTTACCGCCACACCTTCCATTATCAATTCAAATAGCGAATCCCGTCAGTGACGGCGGTAACATGTAGTTCTCAGTTCTCGGTTGCCAGTTCTCAGTTCGGTGCTTCAGTCCTTGGTTCCAAGCGCCTGCTTCAACTGGGAACTGAGAACCGGCAACTGAGAACTACACCAGTGAAAAGCTTTCTCCCAGATACACTCTCCGGACTTCTGGGTCGTTGCCCAACTGTTCAGGGGTCCCAGCCCGGAAAATCCTGCCTTCGTTGATGATGTATGCCCGGTCAGTCACAGAGAGTGTCTCCCGAACGTTATGATCCGTTATCAACAGCCCAATTCCTGCCGATTTGAGATCGAAAATAATCTTTTGTAAATCGAGCACAGCAATAGGGTCGATCCCCGAAAAGGGCTCGTCCAACAGGATGAACCGTGGGCTGATGCACAAACAGCGGGCTATCTCGACGCGCCTTCGTTCGCCACCGGACAGCGCCCAACCCCGATTTCTGCGGATGTGATCAAGGCCCAGTTGCTCAATCAGCTTTTCCATTTTTTCCCGGCGCTCGTGCCAGGAAGTCTTCTGCGCCTCGAGGACGGCGAGAATATTCTCTTCAACCGTCAGCTTGCGAAAAACCGAAGGCTCCTGTGGCAGATAGCTGATCCCATGCTCACGCGCCCGCAGGTACATGGGCACATCTGTTATGTCTTCCTCGTCGATTAGCACGCGGCCTGTGTCAGGAGGGATCAGGCCAACGATGGCGTAAAAGGAGGTAGTCTTTCCAGCGCCGTTTGGCCCGAGCAGGCCCACAACCTCGCCCTGCTTCACTTGCAAACTGACGCCGTTCACAACCCGGCGGCCACGGTAACTCTTTCCAATTCCGTCGGTTGCGAGCGTGTGCATTTAACGGGCCACTCGCGTTTCAGAAAACGCGGGCGAGTTAGCCTCGCCATCTACGAGCACCCTATCATCGCGTTTATAGAAAGTCAACGAATCGCCGGTAACTTTGCCGTGTTCGGCATCAAAAATGCTAGGCGATCCGCCGGTCAGAACAAAGCGGTCGTCGGAGGCCGTATAAAGCAGGTGAGTTCCCACTGCTCGCCGGGTCGGCTGGACCACCACCACGTGTCCGTCGGCAATGATCTTGTCGATCCGGTTTCCAGCGGAGTTGCCGTCGGGAGTCTTCCGGGCTTCTGGCGCGGGCCGCGCCGCAAGAATCTGCTGCTGGGCGCCCGTGCTGCTCACACGGACCGAAGAGCCGCCGGGGTGTGGGGCCGCGCTCGTCGACTCCTTTTCGGTGCTGCCACTGGATTGCGGCAGCAGGTATACGTCAGCCTGATCTCCCGTCAGAGTTGCATCCTCGCTTCGGGCGATTACCGAACCGGTGAAATGCGCCAGGCGCTCGTTATCCGCATACTGGAGATTGTCAGAAACGATGTGGACGGGCGTCTGCTTGCCCTTATTGTCAGTCTGGATAAAAACAGTTGAGACGCGATAGTCCGGCGTTCCGTGCGCCACTACCGTTCGCTTGTCACGATCGAACTGAATGATGGGCGCCTGCACCACACTGCTGTTCTGCCAAAGGCGGGCATTACCTGTGTAGGTTGCAATCCCCGGATCGCGATGCGACACCATAGTGATCGAGGTCACGTGAATCGGATCGGAAGAAGCCAGCAGCGCACCATTGGGCTGTGGCTTGAGCTCGCTATAGGTGCTCTTTACGTTGCCTTCCGCAAAGGCGTCGCCTTTAGCCCGATCCAGGCGCATGGTACGAGCGGTGGTCGTCATTCCTCCCTGCTCGAAACGCGGTGAGCTGTCCAGGTAAAGCATCTGGTCGTTAGGCGTGTACTTGGCGCGATCACCCCAGGCCTTTCGATCGGCGTCAACATAGGCAACATTCCCGGTCTGCAGCACCGACTGAATGCCGCCCGCAGGAACGAAAGCAACGTCCAGCATATTGCTCGTGCTCACCCGATCCGTTTCGCCCGGAGCGCTGTTCACGATTTTCGCATCGGGCGCGCCATGCACCGCATTGAGCCGGCTCTGGTCATCAAAGTGCGCAAAGAACTTTCTGGCGGTGATCACAGTCTGCTGGCCGGTAGCGCCCTCGCTGGGGAGGATGGTGACTTTGGGCGGGCCGGAAGTCACAGCGCTCTTCAACGTGCGCCCTTCGTTCACGATTGCAAAATCGATCACTGGCGCATTGATGATGATGTCCTGCGGTGACGAGGTTTGTGAAGATGGCGATTTTTGTGCAGTCGTGCCGGCCGCCTTCGATCCGCCAACGTGATGCGCTACAATGCGAACATTCTGCTCGGCACGCGCGGTGGTCAGGACGTTCTTGCCGGTGAACCAGAATGTCGCCCGCCCGGCATCGCCTTCCGAAAGCTGATCGCCATGACTCTCGACATGAACGTTGCTGGAAAGAATGGCCATCCGGAGAAGATTTCTGGGCGCAGGCTGAGAAAGAGAATTCGGATTGATCGCACCTCGGCTCGCATCGGCCCTTTTGTCTTCCGGATGGCTGACGCTGTGCAATTGAGCGGGGGCTTCTTTCGTTGCCGCGCTGGTCGACGCACGGTTGGGATCGGCGACCATCAACATGTCGGCGCGATCGGAACGAGCGTCGAGCGGCGAGTCGCCCTCCATGTGGATCTTGACATGCCCGGTTCCAACCATGTGATCGACAGAGTTGTCCGGACGCAGGTATACGGTCGCATGATCAGATTCGTAAGTTTCGGGATCGTGCACCAGGCGGGGGCTGTCGAGATCAATCTGCCGCGGATCGCGCCGGATGACGCCATGAGTTGCGTCCAATGTCCCCGCCGTAGTTCCGGTGAGCACAACGTGAACCTGCGAGTGCAGGTCGAGCATGCCTTCTTTGGCATTGTAGGTCGCACCGATGGAAGTCCCGTTCGCTTGCGGAACCGAGAAATCCACGCGCTCGGGAGTGTAGGCGTTTCCGGTCTTCTGATTAAAGATCAAACCTGTGGTCTTGATATGAACTGCGTCCTTGAGTTCTTTGGGCGGGCTCTGGTCCGGTTGCAGGGTCCCGCCAGGGTTCGATTGCAGATCGATCTGTACCTCACCCTTGCCGACTACGTCACCGGTTTGCTGATCGTAGAGGAACTCCGATCCGTAAATCTGGTCGAAGCGGTCCGCCTGCTTGCCATAGACGGTTATAGCGACATTGTGCAAGACGGCCTGCCCGCCCTGCCGGTATTGGACTGCGTTGTTGGCGCGAATAGTGAAAACCGTCCGGCCTTGCTGTGACTTGGAGATGGTGAATCCATTGGCAGTCTGCTGGATTTCCAGCCCCATCTTCCCGGGAAGCGCTTGCGCGGTTTCCCGCAGCCGCCAGCGGGCATAGTAGTAGGTGCAGGCCACGATTACCGCTACGGCAACCGCGCCCAGCCCAAACCAGCGGCGCAGACGGGAAATCGAGAGGGGCATCCATGATCAGTTTACTCGATGGGGCAGGAACGGGGTTTTTCGTTCGTCGTTCTTCGTTCGTGGTTACTTGTTCTCGGTTCTCGGTTGGAGCGTTGCCATACCACAAAACCTGGTTTCGAGGGAGATGAAACGCTTTTAAGTCGGGATTGCTGCGTTGGGAACCGATATGTTCGCCGACGGGTCTTGCCGCCCTGCGACACCGCATGCCCTCGTCACCGCCAGTGGTTTTCTAGGGACGGGGACGACAGACATGAAATCAGACTCAGAACCAAGAACGAAGAACCAGGAACCGAGAACCGACAACGAGGAACGAAGAACAAGTAACCACGAACGAAGAACCACGAACCGAGAACTCTTCTGTTATTCTGCTCCCCTCGCATGAACCCGATTCTTCTCAGCATTTTGCTGGGTCTCACTGCTGCGCTGGCCAATATTCTCGGCGGCGCGATCATCGTGCAGAAACACTGGGAACGTTCCTACCTCCGATACTTTGTGGCTCTGGGTGCCGGCTTCATGCTGGCCACGTCGCTGGTCGAGATGGTCCCGACGAGTCTGGAGATGCGGGGCAAGAGCGCGGCGTTTCTTGTCCTGCTCGGGTACTTGATCATTCATTTTTTCGAACACACCGTCAGCCCTCATTTTCATTTCGGCGAAGAAACTCATCATGACGAGTTCGTCGACGCCCATAAGAGCTACTCCGTCTTGCTGGGACTGATGATCCACACTTTCTTCGACGGAATTGCCATTGCATCGGGATTTATCGTTTCCAACTGGCTCGGCTGGATCATCTTCCTTGCGGTGTTCTTGCATAAGTTGCCGGAAGGATTCACGGTGGCGTCGGTGATGCTGGCCAGCGGCCGCAGCCGGGGAACTGCATGGGGAGCCTCTGTGCTGCTGGGCGCGGCAACCGTGGCCGGAGTGCTCACGATGGCCGTCTTTCGGCATCAGGTGAGCGCGGGCTTGCCCCTGGCTGCGGGGGTCACGATCTATGTCGCCGCATCGGATCTCGTACCCGAAGTCAACAAGGAGCCGGGCGTCCGGATGGCGTTGCTAGTCTTTATCGGGGTGGGATGCCTGTTTGTGCTGGATCGGGCGTTTCATCTGCATTGAGAAAACGGTTCTCAGTTATCAGTTCTCGTCATCGTTGGTTCCTGGTTCAACTATCATGCTGCATCCCTAATCGATCCAATAAGCCGGTTGAGGATCCGCCCAAGCCCTGCGGTATCGTTCAAAACATTCTGGCAGGTGTCCTTATTCAAATAACCGAGTTCAGCCGCGATCATAATCTGCGTCTCGATCTCAACCAGTGACCCTCGTGCCTGCGAGAGAAAATGGTGGAACTCTCGTGAGGAATAACGCGCTTGTCCTTCGGCGATGTTGCTTGGGACCGATACCGCAGCCCGACGAAGCTGCCTCGCCAAGCCATAGGTTTCCTCGCGAGGGGATGTCTTTGTAACGGTGTAGATCGATGTGACCAGCGCCATCGCTCTCTGCCACGCAATCAGGTCTCGATAGGATTGCCCCATAGTGCCCTCCACAACGCAATCCTCTCATGTATGGACAAAGATTTTTGTGATATCCAACCGCTCGAACGGAGAACCGAGAACTGCTCCTACTCCACCTCGTGCTTCGCCGTATACCCTTCGCGGGCGATGACCTCGTACTTCACGTCCTTGCCCTTCTGATCGCGGATTTTCAGAGGGCCGCCGTCCGGGGCGACGACCTGGACCTTTAGTTTGCGGTAGCTGCCGTCAAGCTTCGCATTCGTGGGGCGGTACGCGAGGTTGTATTCATTGCGGATGTCAGAAGCGATGTCGCGGAAGATTTCCGGCAGTTCCCCTTCGAAACGTGGAAAGTAGGCGCGGCCGCCAGTAAGTTTGGCGAAGGTGTTCATCTGATTGTCGGCCTGCAGCCAGTCGGTCGTCATAATCCCGCCCGCCAGTCCATGGGAGTCATACCATTCGCGTAGCGCCCGGCCGATGCTGATGGCGTAAATGGTCGTGCCCTGGCTGGCTTTGATCTTCTTGATGATTTGATCGAGCGTAAGCTTGCTGAAGGTATCCTGCCCGGTTGAAATAAGAATGATGTACTTGTGTCCCTGCACACCGTCGATGCGGTCGAGTGTGTCATAAACTGCGTCGAACAGGTTTCGTTCCGAGAAGCCGGGTATCCGCAGAGTGTTCAGCGCGCCGAGGATTGCCCGCTTATCCTGGGTGAAGTCGACCAGGATCTGCGGCTTCATATCGTAAGAAACGACTGCCACCCAGTCCTCTTTTTTCAGGCCGCTGGCGAATGTGTAGGACGCGTTCAGCGCGTCATAGAGGTACTGGTAATTAGTGGAAGCAAATTCCACCAGCAGAACCGCCGTGATCGGCGCCTCCTGCTGGCTGAAGCTTGTGACGGTCTGCGGAACGCCGTCCTCAAACACCTTGAAGTTGTCCTTCTTCAACCCAGGAACAAACTGACCATTTTTAGTAACTACGGAGACATCCAAGTTGACAACAGGTACCGCGACCTTAATGGAATAGTCCGGCATTCCCTCCACTTTTTTTGGTTTTTCGGGGGGTGGAGGGGGTGGTTCTTCCTTCTTTTTCGGTATGGCGTAAGGACCCAGTTCGCCCCCCTGCGGCCCACCCGCCTCGGGCGGAGCCGTCTGCTGGTTGGGGTTCTGTTGCGTACTGGGTTGTTGCTGCTGCTGATCCTGCGCTACCGCACCCGGCAGGAGTGTCGGCGCCGCCACACCAAGGAGCAGAACCAGAGTGAAAAATTTACGGAGTTGGGCAGCAAACCCTTCAAACTGCATGTAAAACATTGGGGGCCTCGGAAAATACCCGTGCTAGTATAGATGCAACGCTTCGCGATTTGGTAATTTTGCTCGGTTTTGCGCAACCTCCTCCCGACAAAGGATAAATCAGCGAAGTAAATACAGGCGCGCCGCGTCGGCCGCCGGATGTAATCGGGCGATCCGGATGATAAGAGTGTATTTTGCGCTCGCAGCCCTTAGCTGTCTCTTACCCCTATCAGTGCTCGCAACTGAGACGGCTCAAGTCAAAACCATTTCCATTGATGAGATCCACGCCGGCATGCACGGTGTCGCGTATACCGTCTTTGAGGGAACCAAGCCTGAGTCGATGGATGTCGAGGTGTTGGGCGTTCTGCGGGATATGAATGGCCCTAAGAGCGACCTGATTCTGATCAGACTGCAAGGCAAGAAGGTCGAGTACACCGGTGTAGTCGCCGGGATGAGCGGGAGTCCGGTTTACATCGAAGGGCGCCTGGCCGGGGCTTTGTCGTATCGCATTGGCGAATTCTCCAAGGAACCCATTGCCGGCGTGACTCCGATCGGCGAGATGCTGGAAATCAAGGCCCTCGATACTCGCCCTGAAGTCACGAACGCTGCCAAGGGAAAAGCAACGCTGCCGGCGAAGACCTCAGGTCCCGGTGAACCGGCCGGCGGTTCCGTGCAGAATTACGCGAGCTATCTGAAACCGATTGGTGCGCCGCTTGTCTTCAGCGGATTCAGCGAGGACACGGTGCAGCGATTCGCCAGTCAATTTGCCTCAGCCGGAGTCGTGCCGGTGATGGGCGCTGGATCGGTCGAAACCAAGGCTAAACAACCGGAACCAATCGAGCCCGGATCGGCGGTTAGTGCGGTTCTGGTGCGCGGAGACATGGGTATAGCCGCGACCTGCACGGTTACGTACATGGATCCCCAGCGACTCCTGGCCTGCGGACATCCTTTGCTGCAGTACGGCAGGGTCGATTTGCCCATGACCAAGGCCAGTGTGCTCGCCACCCTTCCGTCACCTGCCAACGCATTCAAGATCGTCAACGCCACCGAGCCCATCGGGTCATTTGTGCAGGACCGGCATACCGGCATCATGGGTCTGTTCGACAAGCAGCCGGAGATGATTCCGGTCACGCTCAATGTCCATGGCGGCCCCAGCGACAAGACGTTCCACTACGAAGTCCTGAATAATGCCCGGTTGAGCCCGGTCGCGATGATGGCGACGGTGTTCAACGCTCTGCGGGGTATGAACGAGTACGGCGAAGAGACCACGTATCGGATGAATGGGCAGATCAGCGTCAATGGCTACCCTAAGGTAAGCCTGGAAGATATGTTCGCGCCGGTGGATGGCATGCAACCGGCCGCGATGCTGGCAGCCCTTTCCGTAGGCGACCGCTTCAGCCGGATCTTTGACAATCCTTACGAGCAGCCAACCGTAAAAGGCGTGCAACTGGATTTTGATCTGGTAAAGGAGCGGCGCTGGGCCCGGCTGGAGAATGTACGTACCGACGTCACCGAAGCTCGCCCCGGCGATGAGATCACAGTGGAGGCAGTGCTTCGGCCATACCGTGGCGAGGGGATCGTAAAGCAGATCGCGATGCACATTCCGACATCGGTGTCGCGAGGACCGCTGCATATCCTGGTCAGCGATGGCAGCACGCTCGACCAGTTCCGGCACGGATCGCCCGTTTTCGCCCGCAAGCTCGACCTGGCATCTACCATTGCCTTGCTTAACAAAGAGCACTCCAACAACAGTCTGTATGTTTCGTTATTGGAAGCCGATCCTGAAGCCATGGTGGCCGACAAAGTCATGCCCACCCTTCCGCTCTCGGTCATGAACGTGATGGAAGGAATGCGCGGGACGCAGGAAATGGTCGTCCTTGGCGAGTCATCGGTGAACGAGGCGTCGACCCCGCTGGATTATGTCGTCTCCGGCGCTCAGCTGCTGACAATCAATATCAAATAGATTGCGACGTTGTCTCATCTGTTCATTGACTCGGTTGTGGAAACCCTTCGCCCGGCTCCGAGCTGCGCTTGGCTGCTAATTCGTCAGTGAGTCAATCATTCGACTGTTGCTTCCCGATGGAGCGAAGAGATGGCATGGGAGGCTGCTCCGGACCCGCCCGTCGAGGTGATAATCTGAGACTTCCTGCACACCAGGGTTTGACGAGGTACCACATTGGCGGCTGATCTACGCAAATTGCCTGCTCTTTTGTTAGCCATACTTTTTTCGATTCTGGTTTTCGCTGAAGGAACTCGTACTTGGGAGCAATCCAAATTCGAGGAACTGTCACGCGGCACCGCCAATGGGGTGGCGATTCGCAGCGTGGGAGGATTGCAACTCGCGCCTTCGTTCAAACAGCTGTATACGAGTCCATCCACGTATATATGGTCGATTGCTTCCGACGGCGACGGAAATTTGTTCGCGGCGGCAGGTTCGCCGGCTCGCGTCTACGTCATCGACCGGGATGGCAAGGCGACTCCGCTTCTTGAACCGCAGGAGCTGCAGGTTCAAGCGTTAGTGGTCGGTAAGAATGGAGTGATCTTCGCGGCGACCTCTCCCGACGGCAAGGTCTACAAGCTCGAACCGAAGACCGACTCAAAGCGGAAAAAGGCGGGGAACACGGAGCCCAGCGCCTGGACTTCCAGCGTTTATTTCGATCCCGGAACCAAGTACATCTGGGACCTCCAATTGGACGACAAAGGCAATCTCTACGTCGCGACCGGCGACCGCGGTGAGATCTACCGCGTCAGCCCATCGGGCGAACACACCCTTTTCTTCAAGAGTGATGAGGTTCACATCCGCGTGCTCGCTATGGATCACAAAGGCAACCTGATCGCGGGTTCCGATGGCAGCGGGCTGGTTTACCGCATCTCCCCGGCGGGTGACGGCTTTGTCCTGTATAGCGCTCCGAAAAGGGAGATTACGGCGCTCGCCATCGATGAAGCTGGAAACATTTATGCGGCGGCTGCCGGAGAGAAGCGTGCCTCGAGCTTAGCGCCAGTCACGGTTACGGCGATCAACCCTGTGCCAGCAGGTCCGGTGCCATTGCTCCAAGTACCCGGAGGGCTTTCGCCTGCGCCTTCTTCATCACCGATCATGGCGTTTCCGGCGCCTGGCGTGGGCGCCACAGGGTCAGAGGTGTACCGCATTGCTCCAGACGGTTCGCCGCTGCGCATCTGGACATCCTCAACCGATTTGGTATACGCGATGGCATTCGATCAGCACGGAAACCTGCTTGCCGGGACGGGCAACCGCGGCCACATCTTTGCCATTACTGGGCAAGATGAATTTGTGGATCTAATTAAGGCAGGCGCCACGCAGATCACAGGCTTTGCTAAGGCGCCAGGCGGCGCGCTTTACGTGTCCAGCAGCAATCTCGGGAAGCTGTTCTTGATTGGGCCGGATGCGGCATCCGAGGGAACTTTCGAGAGCGACGTATTCGATGCCCACACCTTCTCGCGCTGGGGGCGGGGGGAATTTCGCGGGACAGGCAACGTGGCGTTATTTGCCCGCAGCGGCAACGTTGACAACCCCGACCGCAACTGGAGCCCGTGGAGCGCGGTCGATCTGACCAAAGATCTCGCTCTGCCCATACCTTCCGCGCGTTTCATGCAATGGAAAGCCGTGCTGCGGGCTGGTACTGTGCCGCCTCGGCTCGACAGCATGGTAGTCAACTACCTGCCCAAGAATATCGCTCCGGAAATCGACGATGTTACCGTGCAGCCGGGCATGCGCTACCCGCAGCTTCCCAAGCAACCCAATGTTGATCCTGCCAATGCTGCGACTCCAGCGCCGGTCCGCGATCGCGACTCCATCGCAGTGAAGTGGAGCGCCCACGACGCCAACGATGATGATCTCACCTACTCCGTTTACTACCGCAGCGACGGCCAGACCCGGTGGCTGCTGCTGAAGGATGATGTCACGGATAAATACCTCTCCTTCGATGCCGGATTGCTTCCCGATGGTGGGTACACCATCAGGATCGTGGCCTCGGACGCGCCATCGCACTCGCCGGGCGAGGCGCTCACCGCGGACAAGGAAAGCAGCCGGTTCGAAGTGGACACGACGCCGCCACAAGTCGAAAACCTTACTGCGACCGTGGAGCAAGGCAAGTGGATCCACGTGCGGTTCCGTGCGATTGACACTTTTTCTCCGCTGAAACGCGCCGAGTATTCCGTCGATGCGGGCGACTGGCAGTACATCGAACCTGTCGACCAGATTTCCGACAGCAAAACAGAAAACTACGATTTCCGAATTCCATTGCCCGAACCCGAGCCGGATGCGTCCGGTAGGACCTCTTCCGAGGTGACGGGCGGGGACGTAGAGCATGTGGTTGTGGTGCGGGCCTATGACCGGTTCGACAACATGGCTAGCGCGAAGGCCCTGATCCGGTGAAGCGGTTCTTGGTTTCTGGTTCTTAGTTCTTCGTTCTTCGTTGCTGCCGTGTGGGGACGGGCGCCGTCGCCAAAGACGTATCGATCAGCTGCGATCGTAAGGCGATGAGTGAGTCTCAATGACCAGATACCTCAGTTTCGTCGCCTGGGCAGCCTGTGTCGTTTATTCAACTATCCCGTCGTTCTGGTTTCTGATACATCCGCGGGCGGACCATTGGCGGGCGCGACGCACATCTCCGTATCGGGTACTGTTGCCTTACTGGTTCGGGTTGTGGGCTCTCTTCGGCGCGATTACCTGGCCCTGGCGCACAGTCCATCTCTATACGGCCGTGTGGATGTGGATTCCTGCGGCCTGTCTGCTTGCGACGGGCGTCTTCGTCTACGTGCGAGCGACTCAGGACTTCAGCCCGGCGCAGCTGGGCGGCGTTCCCGAGGTGCGGCCTCGCCATCGTGAACAGCGGCTGGCCACCTCCGGCATTCGCGCCCGTGTTCGGCACCCGGTTTATCTGGGACATCTTTGCGAGCTGCTGGCGTGGAGCGTGGGATCGGGCTTGGCCGTGTGTTATGGGCTGACTGGGCTCGCAATTGTGACCGGCGCGATCATGATCCGCATGGAAGATGCCGAACTAGAACACCGCTTCGGGGACGAGTATCGCGCCTACCAGAAGTCGGTTCCGGCAGTTCTCCCGTTCAAAAAGTCCTTCTAGAATTTGCGCGCCCTACTATGATGTGAATTTGCTGGTTCTATTGACGACGCAGATATGAGCGCACAAAGGGGTGCCGCGCGATTACTTCGTGTTATCGGTGTGCTTCTTACAGCTTTGGGCGTTATTCACCTGGTCGCAACGCCCCACATTCCTGAGCTCCTGTCCGGGAGTTCTCCGGCCGTATCCGAGCGAGCGGTAGGACCCATGCTCCTCAATCATGTCCTGGTGGGGGTACTTCTGCTTCCGCTGGGATACACAACGTGGGTCGCAGCTGCTGCGGCGGCACACGGTGAGAAATGGGCAGTCCGAGTTCTGTTGGCTAATACACTAGTCGTGCTTTCGTTTCCCCTGGCGCTCCTCATATTCATGCGGCAGCCCGAGTACTACACCGGCCCGCTGTTCCTGAGCGCAGTCATCCTGGTGGGAATCATAGCGGCGCTCACGGCCACAGCTACTGTATTGCTGATTCGCGGAGACCGCCCCAATCTCGGCTGAGGTGAGCAACCCTCACCTGTTTATAATCCCAATCAAGCTGAGAACTTACGGCTGACAGCTCTTCATGAGATTCGAACTCTTCGTCGCGGCTCGGTATCTGCGGGCCAAGAGGCGTCATACCTTCATTGGCGTGATCACTGCGATTTCGATCGCCGGCGTCGCCGCCGGAGTCGCGTCTCTCATCATCGCATTAGCAATCAACAACGGATTTCGCCAGGATCTGCAGGCGCGGCTCCTGGGATCGGTGGCTCACGTTCAGCTGCTGCGAATTCAGAGCGATGGAATTAAAGATTGGCAGCCCCTGCTGCAGCGACTGGGCAGGGAACCGCATGTTGTCGCAGCAGCCCCAGCCATTTATGAGCAAGTTCTAATCTCCCGCGGGCCGCGGGCGCGGGGAGCCGTACTGAAGGGCATGATTCCCAGCTACGAGCGCAAAGTCAGCGATCTGCTGAGTTCCATCAGCTTTGGCTCGGCAAAGGAATTGGAAGATCAGCCAGAATCGAAGCCAGCGAACAACCCTGCCACACCGGAGTCGCCGGATTCTATCGAAGGCGTGCAGCAGCGTATTGCTGCCATGCCCCCCATCATTCTCGGAAAGGATATGGCCGACAATCTGGGAGCAAGCGTGGGGTCGGTCGTTTTGGTCACCAGCCCACAGGGGGAACTTACGCCTTTTGGCATGGTCCCAAAGTACATGCGGTTTCGCGTGGTCGGGATCTTCAACTCGGGATTCTACGACTACGACACGTCGTGGGCCTTCACTGGCCTGGCTGATGCGCAGCGGTTGTTCGGGCTGGGCGATCTGATCTCGGTAATCGAATTCAAAATCGACGACATTTACCAGGCCCCGCAAGTGGCCTCCAACTTGGAAAAAGCAGCGGGACACGGTTTCATGGCCACCAACTGGATGGAACAGAACAAGGCTTTGTTCCATGCCCTACGCCTGGAGCGGCTGGTCACCTTCATCACGATCGGCCTGATCGTCTTTGTCGCCGCTCTGAACATTCTGATCTCGCTCATCATGATGGTCATGGAGAAGACAAAAGACATTGCGGTGCTCATGTCCATGGGCACGCGCAAAGCGCAGATTCGGCGCTTGTTCATGACCCAGGGGGTGCTGATTGGGGCAGTGGGGACCGCGATCGGCCTGGTATTAGGATACGCTTTGTCGTGGGTGGGGCAGCATTACCATGTCATAGCGCTAAACCCGGAAGTGTATTCGATCAACTATGTGCCGTTCTCACCGCGAGCGCTCGACGGAGCGCTGGTGGCAGCGGTGGCGGTGGGCGTTTCGTTCGTTGCAACACTGTACCCGTCGTGGTCGGCGTCACGAATCTTGCCCGCGGAGGCGCTGCGCTACGAATAGGGTTCTGCCGTTGTCTTCCTTTGTGTCCTTGGTGGTGAAGAACTGTAGTCACCACAAAGGAAGCAAAGGGCATGAAGCAAGGATTGTGTTTTCAGGCTCACGGCTCCGCTTATGTAACCGCACTTACGTGCCATTGTGACTGAAGTCACATTGTGTTGTTTCATAACGGGTATACAGTTTTCCGAGTACGCACAAGCAAATTGCCAAGTAAATTGGCAGCGCAAGACGCGGATCGCGAAAACTGGCAAGCGGGCGGCGGGGTGACGAGTCCGCTGATGGAACGAACAGGGTTGCCGGTGCATCCAATGAATGGAGCGATGCTGCGAATTGAGCGGTTAAAAAAAGTCTTTCGCTCCGGCGATTCGGACCTGGTGCTCTTTGACAACTTGTCGTTTCAAGTGAAGCAGGGAGAGATGCTCGCAATTGTGGGCGAGTCGGGATCGGGCAAGAGTACCTTGTTACACATTCTGGGCGCTCTTGATAGGGCTTCTTCCGGTGACGTATACTGCGCCAACTTGCAGCTCAATGCTCTCTCCTGGGATGATGCCGCCGACTTTCGCAACCGCAAGATTGGTTTTGTGTGGCAGTTCCACTACCTGCTCCCGGAATTTACGGCCCTGGAGAATGTTGCCATGCCTCTGCTGGTAAGGGGCCGGCCCTGGAGCGAGGTCGAGAAGGACGCCCTCAATTGGCTGCGCGAAGTGGGATTGGAAAAGCGGTCCCATCATCGCTCGGGAGAACTTTCCGGCGGTGAGCAGCAGAGAGTCGCACTAGCGCGCGCACTCATTACCCAGCCCGGGGTTCTGTTAGCCGACGAACCGACGGGCGACCTGGATAACAAAACAGCTGAGTCAGTGTTTGAGTTGCTCGCTCGCTTGCACCGTCAATACCGGCTTACTTCCGTGATTGCCACCCACAATCTGGGATTCGCCAGGCGTTGTGATCGGGTATTCCGGCTGGAGCGCGGGCAAGTGGAAGAGATCGCGCCGCAGTCGCTGCCGGTGGTCGCGGTATGAATCTACAGAAATTGGAAGGGGGCACGGATTCTGAGAAACGACAGGCATCTGCAATGCAATTGCAAGTAGTTGCATCCGCAGTGTAGGAATGGCAATCATACTTGGGTAACTGCACCGAGGTCTTTACAATGGAGATGTCGGGCTTACTGGCAGGTTGATTGCATAGGACCAAAGGTTAAAGGCTCCGCACGTAGGTCGAGTAATCGATTGGGAGCTTCGCAGGCTCGGCGAAAGGGCGTATATGTTTGAACGGTACACAGAGAAAGCGCGGCGCGTCATCTTCTTCGCGCGCTATGAGGCCAGCCAGTTCGGGTCCCCGTACATCGAAACAGAACACTTGCTGCTGGGCTTGCTACGCGAAGATAAGGCTCTGACCAACCGTTTCCTCCGCTCGCACGCCTCGGTGGAGTCGATTCGCAAGCAGATTGAGGGACATACAACGATCCGGGAGAAGGTCTCGACTTCGGTTGATCTCCCCCTGAGCAACGAATGCAAGCGTGTCCTGGCCTACGCCGCGGAAGAAGCCGAACGGCTTTCTCACAAACATATTGGAACCGAGCATCTGCTGCTGGGACTCTTGCGTGAAGAAAAGTGCTTCGCAGCCGAAATTTTGCACGAGCGCGGTCTAAGACTTTCCACGATTCGCGAGGAACTGGCGCGCTCTACCCAGGAAAAAGCTCAACCGCAGCGCCAGCGTGAGTCTTCTCTTTTGTCTGAGTTCTCGCGTGACCTGACCCAGGCTGCTATGGACAGCCAGCTCGACCCACTCGTCGGACGTGAGGGCGAACTGGAGCGAGTCATCCAGATTCTGTGCCGCCGGACCAAGAACAATCCGGTGCTGATCGGCGAGCCGGGAGTAGGCAAGACTGCCATCGTGGAAGGTTTGGCCCAGCGCATCGCGGATGGGGAAGTTCCTTCCTTCCTCGCTGATAAACGCATCCTCGCTCTTGATCTGTCGCTAATCGTTGCGGGAACCAAATACCGGGGCCAGTTCGAAGAGCGCCTCAAGACGATCATGAAGGAGCTGATGGAGTCGCAAAACTCCATCATCTTCATCGACGAGCTTCACACTCTGGTGGGGGCCGGCTCGGCTGAGGGTTCCCTCGATGCCGCCAACATTCTAAAACCGGCATTGTCGCGCGGCGAGATCCAGTGCATCGGCGCAACCACTCCTGGCGAGTACCGCAAATCTATCGAAAAGGATAGGTCGCTGGAAAGAAGGTTCCAGGCGGTCAAGGTTCCGCCTCCGGGAGAGAGCGATGCGACCAAGATTCTGTTTGGGGTGAAGGACCGCTACGAAAAGTTCCACGCGGTCACTTACACCGACGAGGCCGTGAACTTCGCCGTGTCGCATTCGAACCGCTATATTCCTGACCGTTTTCTGCCAGACAAGGCAATTGATCTCATCGATGAAGCGGGCGCCCGCGTAAAGTTGCGCCAGACTTCTCTGCCCGAGGAAATTACCGAAGTTCAGAAGCGGATCAAGTTCATCGTCCACCGTATGGAGAACGCCATCGCGAACCATGAGTTCGAGAAGGCGCGCTTCTACTCGGACGAGGAGCGCAAGGAGCGCGAGAACCTGCGCGCTCTTCGCGAAAAATACCACCTCGATGAATCCTCCACCGGCGTAGTCGGTCGGGAGGACATCGAGGACGTGGTATCGCGCTGGACCGGCGTTCCCATCGCCTCGATCAAGGAAGAAGAGTCACAGAAGCTGCTCCGCATCGAAGAAGAGCTGCACAAGCGGGTCATCTCGCAGGACAAGTCAATCGTTGCCTTGGCCCGCGCGATTCGCCGCTCGCGTGCCGGACTGAAGAGTCCGAACCGCCCGATCGGCTCTTTCCTGTTTCTAGGCCCGACCGGTGTCGGCAAAACTGAAGTCGCGCGCACGTTGGCGCAGTTCATGTTCGGCAGCGAGAAATCACTGGTCCGCTTCGATATGTCCGAGTTCATGGAGAAGCATTCGGTCTCGAAGCTGATCGGCTCTCCTCCGGGATACGTGGGCTACGAAGAGGGCGGCCAGTTGACCGAACGCGTAAAGCGCGCGCCGTACTCAGTTGTCCTTCTGGACGAAATCGAAAAGGCGCACCCGGACGTTTTCAACATCCTGCTGCAGGTCTTTGAAGACGGCCAGTTGACCGATGGCCTTGGCAACACGGTGGATTTCAAGAATGCCATCATCATCATGACTTCGAACATTGGCGCCCGCCACCTCCAAAAGCGCGAAGGGCTAGGGTTCCAGTCGCAGAAGGAAGAGATGGTCTCGGAGAAGATCGAAGACCTGGTCAAGAACGAAGTTAAACGCACCTTCAACCCCGAGTTTCTGAACCGGTTGGATGAGATCATCCTGTTCAACGCGCTGAGCGAAGCCGACCTGATCCAGATTCTGGAGCTGATGATCACCCAGCTGAACGCGAATCTGGCGCAGAAGTCGATCACGATCACCGTCAACGACGAAGCCAAGAAATGGATTCTCAGCCAGACGGCCAGCGACCGCAGCTACGGCGCGCGTCCGCTGCGCAGGGCGCTGCAGAAATACATCGAGGATCCATTATCGGAGGCGCTGATTCAAGGCACGATCACGACGCGTCCGGCGTTCATCGAGGTCTTCCTCGAAGACAACAAGCTGTACTATCGGCCGGTGGACTCGAAAGAGAACGAAGGCGTGCTGTTGTATGAAAACTAGCTGCCAGCCCTCTAGCCATTAACAACGAATTCCATACCATGGAAGCGGGGAGCCGGAGACGGCTCCCTACTTTTTGCCTCTGCGCAGCGTGAGAAGCCCTACCGGCCACACCACATCTGACGCACGCTGTAGCCCTTGAGCAATGGATCCGCTGTAAGCAGCGTCAAATTTTCCAGCTGTGCTTGCGCTACTAGCATCCGGTCAAATGGATCGGCGTGATGGCGAGGGAGTTCACCGGCATAAAGCGCATGCGCATCGATAATGGGTAAGGACTGAATGCCCAGGCTCGCGAGCCGTTTCGGGACGAACTGGGAAGCGGGCTCGGGTAGTTTGAGTTTTCCCAAAGAGGCTTTGATGCTGATCTCCCACGAACTCGCAGCCGAGAGGAAAAGACGCTGATGTTGTTCGCGGAGCACCTGCAGGGCTTCAGAGTTGAGCTTGTCGGGCGCTGCCAGGCTCCACAAAAATACTGAGGTGTCAAGAAGGAAGCCTGTCATCGCGACGGCTTCTTTCGCCGAGATTGTTGCTTGCCTTCAAACAAGTCCTGGATTTCGCGCAAGGGCGCGTCGAAGTCTTCGGCGATCCATAAATCGTCTTTGTCCATTCCCAGAGCTCGCCTTGCTCGACTCGGCTCGATGGGGACCAATTTGGCCACCGGCACTCCGGCTCTGGCAATGGTGATTTCCTCCCCGCCGGCAACTCGCGCCAGCAGCCGGGAAAAATGAGTTTTTGCGTCGTGGACATTGACTTCCATGGGCTATATTGTGGACTAAGTCTTTGGACTAAGTCAAATAGAAGGAACCTTAGCTCCTGCGTTTGTAGTAGATGGCGAACTCGCAACCCGGATTGGGCGGGAACAGCTCGGCGACTTTGCGCAGACGCTCTGCCAGGGCATTTGGGGCCAACAGCGGATAGTCGCGTTCGCGGAGATCGTAGTAGTCCACATCCAGAAAGAGCGAAAGCAGGTAAATCGAGATTGCGTCCGAAAAGCTGGCCGCGAGGAATTCGTTCTTGTACTTTTCAGTGTCCGGTCCGTGGCCGGTCGCGAGTTTTCGAGCCTCCCAGGCATCCAGCGAAGTTTCCCCGCGCGTTCCCGCCTCTACCTGTTTCCACGCCAGATCAGCGAACTCCTGTGACATGCCTGCAGAGTCCACAACCGCGTGGCCCACATTGATATAAAACTCGAACGCGACCGAGAATTTGTCGTCCATCAGTCGGGTGGAGATGAACACGCACTGCGAATCGCCCAGATTCAGATTGCGATGGCAGACCGCGTTGTCACTGAGGCTCACGTCGTAACGGTCGGCAATCACGGTGTCGTCGCCCTGGCTCACGGTCAAGGGCACGAAGTAATAGGCCTTGCGGCTGAGGGCGGCGGCAGCCGCGCGCGGGACGGCGGCAATCATGCGCTCCAGATCAGCGTCAGGAATGGTGACTTGTCCGGCAACGGCATAACAGATCCCATTGGGAGCCTGGGAAACCGGTGTCTGGCGCACTACTTCGGCCGGAGAATGCGTAATGGCGGGCGCTGCCTGCGACATTTCAGGCTATTGTAGCGCACGCGCCGCGAGTGTTCGCCCTGAGCGTCAGAATGTTGTAGCGTATAGACATGGCTTCTTCCAAGCGCCCGCACAAGCCGATGTTGATCCTGGTGCCGGTGCGCGCCCTGATTGTGACATTCATTGTGACTCTGCTGTCCTTTGCCGTCAGCTTGTTGCTGGCAATTCTTGCTTTCGTCATCTATTCGAGAGCGACAGGCAAGGCGATCGGTATGGCCTTGGCCTATCGCCTGATCGCCGCGCCGGTAGCGGTTGTGGTGGGAGCTATTGTGCTCGTACTCTCGCTGGGTATGGAGATCCGGCAGTACCGGCAGAATAAGGCTTTGGCCTCCATCGAGCGAGCTGGATGAAAAATTGACGGATTTACGAGGTTGAGAATTTACGAATTGACGAACGGAATGCAGAAGGAAGAATCTAGAATGCAGAACAATTTACGGCTTACAGTGTTGTATCTCCTTTCTGAATTCTGAATTCTGCACTCTGCATTTTCAATTCGTCAATTCTCAAATTCGTAAATTCGTGAGTGTCATGGTTCGTGTTGCCATTCCGTTGCCGCTGTCGACCGATCCAAGGTATGTGGAACGGTCCCTGCCACAGTACGAGCAAGCGGTCCGGATGGCGCGAGGAGAGCCGGTCCGCATCCCTCTGGACGAGCCTCCTGCGTCGGTCATGAAGATCATCGACAGCTGTGACGCGGTGCTGCTGCCCGGCAGCGCCATCGATGTCGATCCGGCAAAGTACGATGCGCCGCGGCACGCGAAAACCGCCCCCTCGGATCCCAAGCGGGACACAGTGGATGAACTGCTGCTGCAGGACGCCTATAACCTGCGCAAGCCCATCCTGGGTATCTGCTACGGTCTGCAGATTCTGAACGTCTATAGGAGCGGTACTTTAATCCAGCACATTCCCGATTTTCTTTCGCTCGAGCAGCAGAAGGTGGATCATGCAGCAGGCCGAAGCGTCCCCATCGCGCATCAAGTCGCTGTTGACGAAGATTCTCGCCTAAGGGCGATATTGGCGGGAGTTGGCAAAGCACACACGATTCCGGTGAATTCCAGTCACCACCAGGCAGCGGAAAAGCCGGGAGATGGGCTTCGCGTGGTGGCCCGGTGTCCGGAGGATGGAATCATTGAAGCGCTGGAGGGCACCGCGCCCGATCATTTTGTGCTGGCGGTGCAGTGGCATCCTGAGCGTTCCCTGGACACCGATTCCGGCGCGCGTGCTCTGTTCCGCGAGTTGGTCCGCGCTGCGCAATACAAGCAGGCCCAGCGTTCAGCTGGTTAAGCCTGTTGTTTCCGCCGCTTCATTGGACGCTTGGAGTGGAGGCGCTGTTCCTGCAGCAGCACGGTTACGTGTGCGATGGCTGCATTGTCCGTGCCCATGCCTTCCGGCGTTTTAGCTTTGATCCCGATCGCATCCGGAGCAATGCCAAGCAGCTCGGATAATCGCTGACGAATTGCTGCAGTGTGCGGCCCGATCTTCGGCTCAGCAAGAATCAGCGTGGAATCAAGATTCGCGACCGCATAACCCTTCTCCCGCACTCTTTTGAGGGCCTCTTCGAGAAACATGGCGGAGTCTGCTCCTTTCCATCGCGGGTCGGAAGGAGCAAACAGGGAACCTATATCCGGAGCGGCGATGGCACCGAGCAGCGCGTCGGTGACGGCGTGCAGCAAAACATCACCATCCGAGTGGCCGCCCAGGCCTTTGGGATGAGGCAACGTCACGCCGCCGATTTTCAGCGGAGTACCGCGCTTGAACTCGTGGGAATCCCAGCCGTA
The DNA here is from genome assembly GCA_035691825.1 of Terriglobales bacterium. Lineage (GTDB taxonomy): Bacteria > Acidobacteriota > Terriglobia > Terriglobales > Acidobacteriaceae > Gp1-AA122. Next base: position 22,494 of record DASSIO010000038.1, read on the forward strand.
GCCAATTCTCATGCAGCGGCTCCGGCCACGGATCGCCGCGGATTGCCGCGGATTCTTTTCCTCTCGTTGTCGAAGATCAGTCTTCGAAAGCGAGGGTGTTCTCCAAAGTTCAACAGGAGCCCGACCTCAATTTCTGTGGCTTTGAGGTAGTGCAGCAATTGCGCCTCATGAGCAGGATCCAAAGAACGAGCGCACTTCAGCTCCAAGGAGACGGCTTCCTCCACCAGGACGTCAGCTCGAAAGTCGCCGACGTTCTGCCCTCGAAACCAGACAGGAATCGGGACCTGTCGTTTAACTTCTAATCCCAAGTCGCGCAAAGCAATCACTAACGATTCCTCATAAACAGATTCAAGGAAGCCGTATCCAAGTTCGTTCTACACGGAGTAGAACGCGCCGATTATCTTCTCGGTGACGTCGGCATGTAGCAGCGAGGTCTTGAGTTCGTGCACGACAGGATTGTAGCCGAAACCTTCTTGAGAATCCGTGATATCCGCAGGTCCGTGGCTAGTTCTTCTCCGTCAGGGCGGCATGCAGCAGCGAGGTCTTGAGTTCCTGCTCGACAGGATTCTAGCCGAACGTTCTGAGAATCCGTGATATCCGCGGGTCCGTGGCTAGCTTTTCAAATAAAACTCCGCCAGTTCCATATCCGCGGGCGTGGTGATTTTGATATTGCGTGGTGAGCCCATCACTACGGCTACTTCTCCGCCGGAGCGCTCCACAAGCGCGGCCTCATCGGTACCAAGAAAGCCATCTGCTGTCGCTTCGTCGAAGGCTTTTTTCAGTACTTCGTAACGAAACCCTTGCGGAGTTTGGGCCAGCACTACGCGCTCTCGCGGGACGGTGGCCGTTATCAGCGCTCCCTCTGCGGTCCGGTCGACTTGCTTGATGGTATCAACGGCAGGAAGACCGGCGATGGCGGCGCCATATCTTTTCGCTGCGTAAATGACTTGCTTGATGATGTCTTCCGTCACGAATGGCCGCACGGCATCGTGTACCAGGATTACGTCGTCGGGCGCGGCCAAAACGGCTGCCAGGGCATTGGCTACCGATTGCTGACGGTGCTCCCCGCCTTCGACGAGGTCGATCCGCTTCTTCAGAATATCTTTGCCATCCTTCTCCAGGCGCCCGCGGAACTCCGCCATTTCCGCATTGCGCAAGGCAACATAGATCTCGGAAATCTCGGGGTTGGAGGCAAACTTACGCAGAGTGTGAATGAGGATAGGCGTTCCGCCTAGTTCGGCAAACTGCTTGGACTTTTTGCCTTTCGCAGGGGATGGCGGCGCCATGCGCGTCCCCAGTCCTGCGGCCGGAATGATGACAATCACCTTCATGGAGGCGCCTAAGTATACGGACCGGAGCAGCCCAGTTCAAACTGCGTCCGGCGATGCCGGAAAAGTTACCTCCTAAAAGCCAGATTTACCGCCCTGGGCCTTCGCGGCAACGAGAATAGCTGATTTCAAACCATCTCCGGAGGTGCAAAGCGGCATCGAAATTGCACTCCTGACTACGGTTTGGAGCAGGCGAGCTGTGACAAGGATTACGATTTTCGTCCCCATATTTTTGCTGGCGCTGGCTTCCGCAGCTCAGCAGCCGCGTTCCAACGCCGCCCTATCGAAACCTTTGAAGATGGGGCAGGCCACGTCGGACACATTCGTCGGTCTGGTGAGCGACTCAAGCTGCGGGGCCAAGCACCGGCTGCCGGACAAGAGCGCCGAAGAATGCACTCGGACCTGCCAGCGCGGCGGCGCGGGATACGTTCTGGTCGCAGGAGAGAAGACCTACAAGCTGAGCGGGCAGACGAATGAAGTCGGCCTTGTGGCGGGGCAGAAGGCAAAAGTAACCGGGGCGCTGCAGGGCGACACGATCCGTGTCTCCTCGATTACACCTACGCAGTAATCTGCTACTCGGAAAGCACCACCCTACTGCTCGGGACGCTCCGCAACCATCGCTTTCTTCGGCTCGGCAACAGCAGCAGGTCCCCCGGTAGGCCCTCCCGACATACCCACAGGCCGGGGAGTTGAATCGGAGCGCGATGCCAGGCGCTCGTCCCATCGGCCGAAGATCATCTTACCCGCCGTGGTCTGCAGCACCGAGGTGACGGAGATATCCACGTTCTTGCCGATCATCTTGCGGGCATTATCGACCACGACCATGGTGCCATCGTCCAGGTAGGCCACCCCCTGGTTGTACTCTTTGCCTTCTTTCAAGATGAAAACTTTCATGGTCTCGCCCGGCAGCACGATGGGCTTGAGGGCATTTGCCAGCTCATTGATATTGAGTACTTCCACGCCCTGCAGTTGCGCGACCTTATTCAGATTGAAATCGTTGGTGACGATCTTGCCTTCATAGAGCTTCGCGAGCTCGATCAGCTTCATGTCGACTTCGCGAATGGTGGGGAAATCATCCTCGACAATCTGAATGTTCAGAGAAGCGACTTTTTGGAGGCGTTGAAGGATGTCCAGGCCCCGGCGCCCGCGATTCCTCTTGAGCGAGTCGGCCGAATCTGCTACCAGCTGCAACTCCCGAAGCACGAACTGAGGAATCACCAGGATGCCATCGAGAAATCCTGTTTCGGCAATGTCGGCGATGCGGCCATCAATGATGACGCTGGTGTCGAGGATTTTGTAACTCTTCTTGAGCTGCTTTTCCCCGCCGAAGATTCCGCCCAGCGCAGCCAGATTAAGCAAGTCGCCTTTGTTGGCGCCCACAATCAGGCCTACATAGGCCATCAGCAGCATCACCATGAGCATCAGGAAACTCTGGGTACGGCCGGGCGCCAGGCTGTTGCGGATCACGACCGCAAACAGGTAGGCACCAAAGATGCCAAGAACACTGCCGATGGCCGCCCCAATCAGGCGTTTCAAACTGACGCGGCGTAGCCGCCATTCAAAGACGACAATAACAATGCCAAACACCACCCCTACCACCGCATCCATCTTGGAAGGCAGGCCGAAAGGCTCGATCAGGTAGCAGGTGACGGCTACAAAGAAGATGAATAAGACCCTAATAAGAACTAAGTCCACAGGTGGACCTCCTCGGGATGTAGTTGACGACGCGAGCTTCACATCCCGCGCCGGCCAATCGGCAGCCGGCGATCTAATAAGCGGAGCTGAAATTTATGAATATAATCTGGCGCTCCGCACCGGATCGAATGCGAACCGGACGGCCAGTAGCTTTCCAGCAAAGTATATACCCGCCACCAAGAGCCGCTAAACCGTAAAACGGGCGACTGCAGGTCACGGATGGGCCATATTGGAAGCCGGGCTCCCTGAAGCCGTTGGCCTTCTGTCTCCCCTGATACACTTCTTCGCATGAAAGCCGTTCTTATCCCTCATTTTGGCGGCCCCGATGTCTTGCAACTGGACGAGGCGCCGGTCCCGAAACCCGGAAGCAAAGAAGTCCTGGTCAAGGCAGAAGCGGGTGGAGTGAACTTTGCCGACGTCCTGACGGCGTCTGGCGGCTACCCCGGTCTGCCCGATCCGCCCCTCATTGCCGGCCGCGAGTTTGCGGGAACGCTGGAGGGCAGCGGCGGACGGGTGATGGGCTACATCCAGTGGTCCGGCTTTGCCGAGTATGTTTCCGCCCGTCGAGAGCTGCTGTGGCCTGTGCCCGGGCATTGGAGCGCGGCGGAAGCGGCAGCTTTCCCAGTCAACTACTTCACTGCGTGGTTTGCTTATTGGAAGGCAGGTCTGGCTGAAGCACCCAGCGCGGAGGAGCGGCCGCGAGTGCTGATCCACGCGGTCGCGGGTGGAGTTGGAACCGCCGCGGTTGAAATTGGAAAGCTGCTTGGGATCGAAATGTATGGCACGTCCTCCTCGGACGAGAAGTTGGATCGAGCTCGGGAGCTGGGGTTGCAACACGGCATTAATTACGCGCGCGAAGATTATGAAGACGCGATTAAGAAATTGACCGATGGCGAAGGCCTAGACGCGGTCTTCGAAATGCTCGGTGGCGAGCATGTCATGAAGAGTGTCCGCTGCCTGCGGGATTTTGGACGGGTGATTACGTACGGGTCAGCCACACGGCAAAAGCCGGAACTGGACCCTCGCATTCTTTACGCGAAGGGAACCAGCGTACATGGCTTATGGCTCAGCCAGCTGTCGCGGAAACCGGACCTCATGAAGCTGGCATGGCAGAAGCTGTCGAAGTGGGTGAATGACAAGCAGCTGCATCCAGTTGTCGGCCATGTCTTGCCTATGACGCAAGCGCGCGAGGCTTACAACCTGCTGCTGGACAGAAAGAATTTCGGAAAAGTTGTGCTGACGATTTCCTGAGCCATGCGCCGCAGCATCTGCTAGTGGCAACGGCATCACACCTGCGATCCCGTGTCGATTCTTCGCCTGCCCGGTCCGAGGGTCGGCTTGCAACAGTTCCCTCCCTTGCAGATTCACCACTCACGCGAAGAACTCCAGACAATTCGCGAAACAACATCTGTCAGTTCCTGCGTTATGTTACGAGGCAAATGAATCAAAACCCGTTGCTAACGGGTGGCATGCGAGCCCGTCCAAAAGCTTGAGTTCAAAACTGGGGAACTTCACAGGGAATGCTGACGTATCTGGTTGCGATGAGCCGACGCAGAGAGATTTTTAGCTTCAGCCAGTGACAGGTTCCAGGGGGTTAGCGGGATTGTTCTCGTCTACGGTTTGGCGGCCCAGGCGAGCACAACCCCGAGGCGCAGACGCTGACTTTGCAGCCTGTGTCTGTGTCGCTTAACCCCGCAGTCGTGCATTGTAGGCCTTTCGCGCGAAAACGCAAGTGGCTGTGCGCAAGGCGAGCAGGGCCGCCCCAACCGTCCCCCGCGCGGGACACAAAGGAGCGGTTATGACAAGTTCGATGACTTACAAGTTGATGATGGTGGTGGCGGCATTAGGTCTGGCGACCAGCGCTTTTGCGGGCACCACGCACAGAGGTTCTTTGCAAGTCTACGCCCCGGTTCAAGTCAATGGACATCAGGTTGCTGCCGGCAATTACCAGGTGCGCTGGGAAGGCGACGGCCCGAACGTTCAGTTGACTATCCTGAAGGGTAAAAACGTGGTAGCGACCAGCCCCGCACACATGGTTGATCTGAACACCAAGGCGGTGAATGACGCCGCGTTGATCAAGAACAACAGCGATGGCAGCCGCTCGCTGAGCCAAGTCCGCTTCGCGGGCAAAAAAGCCGCCCTCGAATTGGGTGAGGAGTCAGCGCAGTCGATGAAGTCAGACGAAGCCAGTAAGTAACCGAAGAACGGGGAGCACTGTGGCGTGCTCCCCGTTTCACTTATTAGAAGAGTTTCTCGAGCGTTCGCACTGCGGCTTATCGTGCTCGACCGGCCGCGGCAATCCAATAAAATGCCAGTTTCTGTGGCGGAAAATTCCCCAGAAACGAAATGCGCCGCCCATCCAGCGAACGAAGACCTCTAGGATTCAAACGGTCCGGCAGCACGAGGACATGATCGCTTGAAGGCATTTCTCCGTAATCATAGTTGCTGACCACCTGATTACGATAGAAACTCAAGCCGTATTGCAGATCGCGAGGAAGTTGAAAGGTAGCGGCAGGCAAGTTGCCGGCGTCCGCGCGTGCCATTTCTTGGGCGAGCGGCCGTGCTGTAAGCACGTCATCCATCATGCCGCCGCCGATCTTCAAAACAGCAGCCAGCGCCAGCACCACCGGGATCAGAGTCAAGAACCGAAGCATGCGCAGGCCCAGGTTGCTGAGCAGCGTGGTCGCAATGGCGACAGCCAGAACAACGCAAACCGTAATCGCGATCTTCGTGCCTGCGATCCAGGGCAGTTTATGCAGCAAGAGAATGTGTTGAATCATCAGCGCCGGGAGAATCGGTAACACAGCGACCACCGAGTGCAGGACGACTACGATGCGCGAAGGGCGTATTTCCTCGGTGACGTGGCGTCTGATGTACTCTGCCAGGAGAATCGCGCCCGCGGGGACCGCGGGCAATATGTATCCCGGCAGCTTGGATCGTGAAATCGAAAAAAACACAACTGGCACGGTCAGCCACAGGATAAGGAATACATCGAACGCACTTTCCGAATGTGCCAGTTTGCTTTTCTCAGCCCACCAGAGCCTGGCGCTCTCAAGAAGACTCTCGGCCACAAACACCGTCCAGGGAATCAGCGCGAGCAGCATCACGACCACGAAGTACCACCACGGTTCTTCGTGGCGATACAGATTCGTGCCAAAGCGGGCGAGATTGTGCTCCAGGATGAAGACGCGAAAGAATTCGGGGTTGCGGACCTGGACAGCGATGTACCACGGCAGCGCCAGCGCGACGAACAGAAGGATGCCTGGAATCCATAGGGTCTTCTGAATGAGCTTCCAGTCGCGCGTAACTGCGGCAAGGAGGATGATGATGACGACCGCGAGAAGGAGTGCAACCGGTCCTTTCGCCAAAGTACCCAGCGCGAGAAAAACATAAAACATCGCGAGATACAAGCGCCGCCCGCTTTCATACCAACCAAACCAGCTGAGCAGGGCGATGGCAAATGCGGCAGCGAGAGGCATGTCGGGCGACGCTGCTCGCGCGAATCCGATCACTCCCGCCGCCGAAGCTGTTATGAGCGCCGCATCCAACTGGAGCCCAGGACGAAAGCGGCGCATGAAAAGATAAACAGCGACTACCATCAGGGTGGCATCTATTGCCGAGGGAATTCTCGCCGCCCAATCGTGTACTCCAAAGACGGCGTAAGACAGCATGGCTTGCCAGTAGTAAAGCACCGGCTTTTCCAGCCAGGGCTTGCCGCCGAGAATAGGCGTTATCCACTCGTGGCGGACCAGCATTTCCCGCGCGATCTGGGCGTAGCGTGGCTCGTCCGCTCCGATAAAGCCAAAGTAGTTGACGCCAAAGAAAAATAGAAATCCGCAAAAACCAAGGATCAGCAGCCAATCAGTTTGTGAGCGCGTGCGATCAGTCAAAGAGGAACCCTTTTTCAGGAAAACGGCAACGCCGCAAGCAAGAAGTTCAGCAGCAATGCCGGAATGAAGAATGCAGAAGTCAGAGTGAAGAATGATTCTTTCATTTCGCGTTCTGCACTCTTCATCTAAGTTCAGTCTTGCGCATGCTTCTGAACTCGCGTCAGAGCGTAAAAACTGATGACAGCCCATGTCACTTCGAGCAATACGAATCCGATCTGAAATGGCCGCAAAGCAATATAGGCGAGAATGGCCGAGCCCACGCCATTAAGAATGTTATAGGTGGTTTTGCGCGGGTTCATCCAGCTGAACTGAGCGCCGGCGTACCCGACCAGGATCATCATCGCTCCAATGAAGGAAACGACCTGCCTTGCGAGGGAAATTTGCATAGGAATTATTGTACGGGTGAATCAAGACGAAGCTGCGCCAAAACCCGGGCGACCGCCACCGAGAGCGGACCCTCGAGCGAGCAACCGCTGGCGCACTCGTGACCTCCGCCGCCAAAACGCTCGGCAACGGCAGCCACGTTCAGCTGGCCTTTGCTGCGCAGGCTGACGCGGTAACGGCCGTCACTGAGTTCGCGGAAAAACGCCGCCACCTCGACGCCTTGAATGGCCAAAGCATAGTTGACCAGGCCTTCGCAGTGTTCGTCGATCGCCCCCGCGCGCTCCATCTGGTCACGCGTTACCCAAATCCAGGCTAAAGGACCTTCGCGGTGAAGATTGCTGAGCGCGGTGCCCAACAGGCGCATCTTCGGGGTGGGATGGGAAAAGTAAATGTTTCGTGCGCAGGCCGCCGGGTCGGCGCCGGCCAGCACCAGTTCCCTGGCCAGCGCGAAGGTGTGTTCATTGGTGCCCTGAAACATGAACGAGCCAGTATCGGTTAGAACCGCCGTGTAAAGACACGTGGCGACTTCGGGCGAAATCGGAACACCCGCCTCGCGCCCCAGCCGGTAGATCAGTTCACCGGTGGCGCACGCCGCCGGATCGATCCAGTTCACGTGAGCAAAGGGGCGGCCGCTCAAATGGTGATCGATACTGATCAAGAATTTCTGGTCCAGTCCCTCGAGCCGCGTGCGCTGGATGCTGTCGCATTCCAGAACGATGGCGGCTTCGTAGTCTCCATTAATCTGTGTAGCCTGAATCACCGTGTCAGTAAACGGCAGCGGCTGATAGATTCGCGGCACGCCGTCACTCAGCACCACCTCCGCTTGTTTGCCCATGGCGCGAAGGATCTGGGAGCAGGCCAGCACGGATCCCACGGCGTCCCCGTCGGGACGAGCGTGTGAGGTGAGCACAAAGCGCTCACGCTGCGTGATCTGCTTCAATACCTCTGTAACCATGCTTCCTTACCTGCTCTGGCGCTCTACTTCTTCCTCTTCCGCGCGCGCTCCAGCAACTCGCTGATTCGCGCCTGGTACTGTTGTGAGCGATCAACATCAAAAAACAATTCCGGTGCGCGCCGAAGGTGCAACCGTTCTGCTAATTCGCGTCGGATAAAACCCGTTGCCGCACTCAGACCTTCCAGGGTCCGGCCGGCCTCTTCATCGGCACCCTGCACGACCACGAACACGTGAGCCGAACGCGAATCAGGCGCCAAATGCACCTCGCTCACGTTCACCAGCCCGATGCGAGGATCCCCGAGTTCCCCCTCGAGAATCGTTTCAATCTCCTCGCGCAGCGCTTCGCCAAGCCGTTCGCGGTGATGTTGTTGCGCGCGCTTCTCCGGCATACGGCCTCAAGGGTAAAAACGGAAGAGAATATCAGAAAACTGGCGGTTAGTCGTTGGTCGTTAGTCGTTGGTCCTTAGTCGCCGCCGCCTAGACCGTTGGCTGATCGCCAAAAATAGAGATACTTCGCTGCACTCAGCATGACAAGCAACACCTGATTGCCACAGTTGTCATTCCGAGCGAAGTGAGGAATCCCAATTTCAATCAGGACCCCTTGCCAGGGGCAAGTTGGAAACCCGCTCCCAAGAGTTCACAAATGGACCTTGAAGGCAGCTAAGCGATCGCAAGAATTACAGGAACTCCAGAAAAGAGTCAGTAATCTCCGCGCCACAGTTGTTCGCGATGCGGTTTGCCTGGCGCTCTACGTTCTTCATCAGCCCGTCAAGATAATCACGCGAAGAGGAGATACTGACAACGCCGATGGTGGCGCGGTTCCAAAGCTCCGCCTGATCGAGTTCCGCAACCGATACGTTGAAGCTGGCGCGCAGGCGGTCCTTCAAACTACGAACCACCTGCCTGCGATCTTTTAACGATTGTGCAGCTTCGATACTGATTTCGAGGGTGAGGACGGCGATCATGTCAGTCGTCAGTCGTCGGCCGCCAGTCGTCAGCAAAAACGCTGAGGACCGACGCCTGAGGACTGACGACTGTCCTTATGCAATGACTTCCGCCGCAATGCGCTCGGTGACAAAGGCTTCTATCACATCGCCGACTTTGACGTCACTGTAATTGGCAATCGCAATACCGCACTCCATGCCGTTGCGGACTTCACTGGCATCCTCTTTGAAACGCCGCAGCGAGGCGACTTTGCCTTTGAAGACCACCACATTGTCGCGCAGCAGGCGAACTTCGGAATCGCGTTTAACGATGCCATCCTGGACACGACAGCCAGCGACCATTCCAACTTTCGGAATGCGGAATGTCTCCAGGACCTGTGCCCGTCCCTGGTAGGTTTCCTTGATCGTCGGCTCGAGCAAGCCGCTCATGGCGCGCTTGATCTCATCCTGCAGCTCATAAATGATCGAGTGCATGCGGATATCGACCTTGTCCTGTTCCGCCAGTTCCTGAGCTTTGCGCTCGGGCCGCACGTTGAAGCCAATGATGATGGCGTTCGAAGCGGAGGCGAGCAGCACGTCGGTCTCGGTAATCGCGCCTACGCCAGAGTGCAGAACCTTCAGCCGCACCTTGTCATTGGAAAGCTTGGTCAGTAGATCGGTAAGCACTTCCACCGAGCCGCCCACGTCAGCTTTCAGAATGATGTTCAGTTCCTTGATGCCGGCCGTCTTCATCTGTTCGGCAAGGCCTTCCAGCGATACTCGGGAACTCTTGGCCAAGGCAGCTTCGCGCGCCTTCTGCTCGCGATATTCGGATATGCCCCGCGCCTTGTCGCGATCGGCGACTACGACAAACTGATCGCCGGCCTGCGGCAAACCCTCCATGCCCAGAATCTCGACTGGGGTTGAGGGTGGCGCTTCTTCCAATTGGGCGCCGCGGTCATCGAACATGGCTCGGATTTTGCCGTAGACGTTCCCTACGACGAAGTTATCCCCGGTATGCAGCGTACCGTTTTGAACGAGAACTGTAGCTACCGGTCCGCGGCCGCGATCCAGCTTGGCTTCCAGAACAACGCCGCTGGCAGGCCGCTCAGGATTCGCCTTTAACTCCTGAAGATCCGCAACCAAGCAAATCATTTCCATGAGAAGATTGAGGTTTGTCTTCTGCTTCGCAGAGACGTCCACAAACACAGTGGTGCCGCCCCAGTCTTCCGGCATCAGGCCGCGATCCGCCAACTGCTTCTTGACGCGATCCGGCATGGCATCGCCTTTATCGATTTTGTTCACGGCCACGATGATGGGCACTTCCGCCGCATGGGCGTGATCGATAGCCTCCAGGGTTTGCGGCATGACACCGTCATCGGCAGCGACGACCAGCACGACAATGTCCGTCGCCTTAGCGCCGCGCGCACGCATCCGCGTAAACGCCTCGTGACCCGGCGTATCGAGGAACACAATTTCGCGCCCGTACGCCGGTGAATTCGTGTCCTGAATGCGCACCTTGTAAGCGCCAATGTGCTGAGTGATGCCGCCCGCTTCGCCTTCCGCTACGTTGGTGGAGCGGATGGAATCCAGCAGGGTTGTCTTGCCGTGATCAACGTGGCCCATGATGGTCACGACCGGCGGCCGAGCTATTGCTCCGGCTGTGCCCGCGCCATCTTCTCCTGCCGCCGACTCGACGACATCTTTGGCGGCCTGCTCTTCGAAGCTGATCACGTTTGTGTCCGCGCCGAAGAAGCGCGCCATCTCGCTGGCTAGTTCCGCATCCAGCGTCTGGTTAATAGTGGCGAACACTCCCCGAACCAGTAAGCGAGCGATCAGATCTTTTGCGCGGATCCCCAACTTTTCCGCCAAGTCCTTCACGCTGATGCCTTCGGTGATGGTGATACTGCGCGTGATCGGCTGCGGTTCATTGGAGACCGTAACCCGCGGTGGGGGAACGTAGCCCTTCATCGGGCCTTCCTTGACACCTCGCGGGATGTAACGCTGACCGGGACGACGTGACGGACCTCCGGGACGGCTACCCGGACGAGCCGGCGTTGGCGGCAACATGCCTGGACCCGGTCCTACCCCGAGCGGACGCGCTCCTGATGGCGACTGCCGAGTGGGGTGCATCGGACGACGCTCGCCAGGGCGCAACGGAGGCCGCGTTCCAATCGGCGCGCTCGGCCGTGGGCGCTGAAAGATAGGCTGCCCGGGTACTGGTCTTCCTGGCGCCGGTCGCGGAGGAGCCCCCGGCTGAGGTGATGGTCGCGCCGCCTGCGGCGGCGCCTGGTACACAGGTCGCGGTCCGGTTTGCGGCACAATAACCCGCCGTGGCGGGGGTGCCGGCGCGCTCGGTGCTGCTGGCGTAGCAGGCCGCTGCGGCGCGGAAGTAGGCGCGGCTGATGTCGCGGGGGGAGCGGCAGGTGCTGTCGTCTCTGCGACCGGAGATACGGGTTTCTGAGCTGGCAGTGTAGCGACCGGCGGTGCAGCGGGGGCGCTCGGAGCCGCTGCCTTGGGCGGCTGTACCGGAGCGGGAGGCCGCGGTTGCGGAACAATCAATCTTGGTGCAGGCGGAGGAGGCGGTGTCGGTTTCGGTGGAGCTGGAACCTCTGTCGCAGGCGGCGCGGCTTTCTTTTCAACGGGGGCGGCTGTTGTCGGCCGTGGCGCAGCGGCTGGAGGTGCGGGTGCTGCCTGCTGTTGGTGGATCAGCTTAAGTACGTCGCCAGGCTTCGAGATGTGCGACAGATCGATCTTGGTCTTGATCTCATCTGACTCGGTACGTGACACCCTACCCGGCTTCGCAGCTGCCTGGCTTTCCGCAGCCGCGTGAAAATGCGCGCGGACTCTCTCCGCTTCATCCTCTTCTATGGAACTGGAGTGAGTCTTCTTCTCAGTGACTCCAACCAATTGCAGCACGTCCAGAATGGCTTTGCTCTTGACTTCCAGTTCCCTGGCTAGATCGTTGATTCGAATCTTACCCATCCGCTCCTTCGTTTCCTCCGCCCTGCCCGCTAAGCCTTCATAGCAACCTCACGGCGTCAGTTTTGATTCGCTCGCCAACCCGGCGTGCTCAGTGAATTTACTCGTGATGCTCTGCATGTTCTGCAGGAGCTTCTTCTTCTTCTCCGGCCACCGCTTCCTGCGGTTCTTTTGTTTCAGCAGCGTCCGCGCTGGCGGCGATTTCCTGGGGCTCGGCGGTGAGTTCCGGTTCGGCTTCGCCCTCTTGAGGTGCCAGTTCGCCTTCCGCCAATTCTCCCTGCACCTCTTCGCCTGCACCCTCTGCTGCTGCAGATTCGCCCTCTGCCGGCGCTGCTGCCTCGCCACCCTCAAGACTTGAGAAGTAATTATTGACTGCGATACTGATTTTCTCCACTGTCTTGGGGCCGATGCCCTCGATCGCTTCGAGTTGCTCCGGGGTCATATCCGCCAGGGCTTCCACTGTCGTGATACCCGCCCCACTCAGTTTTTCGACCAGAGCTTCGCCGAGTCCGGGCACGTTCTCCAGGGGAGTCGCGGAGGCGCTAACCAGTTGCGACATTTGTTGTTCAACTTCCTGGCGCTTCTCTTCCTCGCTCTTGATATCGATCTTCCAGCCGAGAAGCTTGGCGGCCAGGCGAACATTCTGCCCCTTCTTCCCGATTGCCAGGGAGAGCTGGCTATCGTCTACCACCACTTCGAGATGCTTCTCAGCGGGGTCAATTACGGTGACACGGCTCACTTTCGCGGGCTGCAAAGCCTTTTCCGCAAAGGTGACTGGATCCTCGTGGTACTCGATGATGTCGATCTTTTCGCCGCGCAGTTCACGGATAATCGACTGTACGCGCATGCCCTTCATGCCGACACAGGCGCCAACCGCGTCCACATCCTTATCCTTCGACATGACCGCGATCTTCGTGCGCTCGCCCGCCTCCCGCGCGATAGCGCGAATGACAACCGTGCCGTCGTAAATCTCGGGCACTTCGGTCTGGAAGAGATGCTGCACCAATTCAGGCGCGGCACGCGAAACGACCACCTGCGGCCCCTTGGACGCTTTTTCGACGCGCGAGATTACCACCCGGACGCGTTCACCCATGGCAAACGACTCCAGGCGTGACTGCTCCTTGCGCGACATGCGGGCTTCGGCTTTTCCGATGTCAAAAATCACGTCCGGTCCTTCGATGCGTTTCACCGTGGCGTTTACAATCTCGCCTACGCGCCCGATGTATTCGTTGTAGACAGTATCCCGCTCAGCTTCCCGGACCTTCTGAAAGATGACCTGCTTGGCCAACTGTGCCGCGATGCGTCCAAGGATGCCTTCCGTCGCTTTGGGAATGTGCAACTCTCCGCCGACTTCCACATTGGGGTCGAGCTTCCGGGCGTCATCGATCGTGACTTGCAGGTTGGGATCTTCCACCTGCTCCGGATTCTCGACTACTGCTTTGACGGCAAACGCCCGGATTTTCCCCGTGTCCTTGTCCAATTCGGCGCGGAGGTTTTCCTGCGACTTGTAGTACTTGCGGGTAGCGACCACGATTGCGTCTTCCACCGCGCTGACCACGATCTGCGGGTCGATGCCCTTCTCACGACTTAGGGCATCGATTGTGTTGTAGAGCTCACTTGCCATAAATCATTCCGATATGAGACTCAGTAGTCAGGAGCCAGTAGCCCGCAGTCAGCAAACAACCAACGCTGACGGCCAGCTAGTGACTCCTAATTGCTAGATTTCTGGTACCAGGTTCGCCTTCTCAACATTAGCCAGCTCAATTTCCATGAGCAGCGGTGCCAATGTTGCTGATTGCTGCTTCGGCTTGGCCTTTTGCTTGCGACCTGCCAGGTCCAGGGTGATGCGCCCATCCTGAAAACTTTCCAGACGGCCCTCAAAATGCCGGTTTCCGTTTACCGGCTCGCGCGTCGTCAGCTTCACCACACTGCCAGTAAAACGCTGGAAATCGACAGGCCGAAACAACTTGCGATCTAAACCCGGCGACGAGACTTCCAACATATACGAACCGCCAGGAACCACATCCTCAACATCGAGAATGGTTCCAACCTCGCGGCTGAAGTTTGCGCAATCTTCGTGCGTCACCCCGGCCGGCTTATCAATCGTCACCCGAAGCATCCGGGCGTTACCGCCGCCGCGAAAGTCGATTTCCACGACTTCCAAGCCATCGGAAGCGGCTACCCGCTCCGCGATCTCACGCACTCGCTCAAGCTCAAGTGCCATGTTTGTAACAGTTTGCGCCATCAGCAACCAGGCAGAAACTAAAAAGTGGGCTTGCGCCCACTGGTGTGCTTCGCCAATTGCTGGTACTACACAACAGTTTCCAAAGACATAATATACGCCGTCGGAGGGCAAAAAACAAACGGACCACAGGACGCGGAGGGCGAAATCTACAGTCAGGGCATTCGCCAGGCGGACGCTGGGCAAGTGAAGGACCATCGGGCCGTGAAGAATATGGTTCAAGAGTGGCGTAATCGTTGACGCTTCGCTGGACGCATCTCGCTAGCGACCATCTGAGGTCAGCTTGGGAACTTACCGCCGCTGACAATCCTGCTGCAGCCGACCGCGTGCTCGAACGCATTATGTCCGCCATTGAGATGCTTCAGATACAGCCATATATTGGCCGTAAAGGCCGTGTCCCCGGAACGCGTGAACTTGTCGTCTCAGGCACGCCTTTCGTGCTCCCTTATCGACTGCGGAGGCAAGCTGGCGAAATCGAAATCCTCGCAGTTCTGCATGGCGCGCGCCGCTGGCCACAGCCGTCCGATTGATCCTGCTAGAATTAGGGGTTTAGTCGACCGTGGCAGAGACCGAAATATGATTCATTTTCCCGTCCCTGAGGCGCTTACCTTCGATGACGTGTTGCTGCTTCCCGCCCGCTCGGACGTGATTCCCGCGACCGCCAATACTCAAACTCAGCTCACGCGCAACATCCGCCTCAATATTCCCATCATCAGCGCGGCCATGGACACCGTTACCGAGTCCCACATGGCTATAGCGCTCGCCCAGCAGGGCGGTCTAGGCGTCATTCATCGCAACCTGTCCATTGAACAGCAAGCCAACGAAGTCGACAAAGTGAAGCGCTCCGAGAGTGGCATGATCGTTGACCCAGTCACCATGTCTCCGGACGACAAGGTTTCCGACGCGCTCGAGGTCATGCGCAAATACAAAATTTCCGGCGTCCCTGTGACCAAGAACCGGAAACTGGTCGGGATCCTGACCAACCGCGATCTGCGTTTTGAAACTCGCTTCGACATTCCGATCGCCAAGGTGATGACCAAGGAGCACCTGATCACTGTTCCAGTAGGCACAACCTTGGCAGAGGCCGAGAAAATACTTCACCAGCATCGGGTCGAAAAACTACTCGTAGTCGACGAAGAGTACAACCTCAAGGGCTTGATCACGGTAAAAGACATTCAGAAGAAACTGAAGTATCCCAATGCGGCCAAGGATTCTCATGGCCGGTTGAGGGTAGCGGCTGCGATTGGCGCGACAGGGGATTTCCTCGAACGCGCCCAGGAATTAGTTAAAGCCAAAGTGGATCTGCTCGCCATCGACAGCGCCCACGGACATCAAACCATGGTGCTGGAAGCGGTCCACAAAGTGAAGTCGAAGCTGCCCGACGTAGACCTGCTGGCCGGCAATGTCGCGACTTTTGACGGCGCCTGCGAGCTGGCGCGGACCGGCGCCGACGGAATCAAAATTGGGATCGGGCCCGGCTCCATTTGCACCACGCGCGTGGTCACCGGCGCAGGCGTGCCGCAGATTACAGCAATTGCCGAGGCCTATCGCGCCACCAAAGACTCTGGTATTCCTATCATCGCCGACGGAGGCATCAAATATTCCGGCGACATCACGAAGGCCCTGGCAGCGGGGGCAAACGTCGTCATGATTGGTTCCTTGTTCGCCGGCACCGACGAAAGCCCCGGCGAAACCATCTTGTATCAGGGACGCTCGTTCAAGTCTTATCGCGGAATGGGCTCTCTGGGAGCGATGGCGGCAGGGTCAAGCGAACGCTACTTCCAGAACGCGTCGGGAGACTCGTCCGCCGCTGGCACTCCCGTATTGGAAGAGGCCGACTCGAACCGCCTGGCAAAGCTCGTGCCTGAAGGTATTGAGGGCCGCGTCCCTTACCGGGGGTCAGTGTCCATGATTGTTCGCCAAATGGTTGGCGGCCTTAGATCCGGAATGGGCTACTGCGGCTGCGCGACGATCCCCGATTTGCAACAAAAGGCCCGCTTCGTTCGCATCAGCGTGGCTGGCTTGAAGGAAAGTCACGTACACGACGTGATTATCACGCGCGAAGCGCCGAATTATGTGCTGGAATAGCTAAGGGCCCCTTGCCGGAACCTGCCACCATTGAGCCGTCCATCGAGAGAGCCTTCCCGCAGCGCGACTGGAAGCAATGGATTCCGGCGCTCATCTGGATTGCCATTATCTGTGTCGAGTCTACCGATCTGCTTTCCGCCGAACACACCGGCAGCCTTCTTTACGCGCTGCTCACTCGCTTCTTCGGATCGATTGACTTCGAGCAGTTTGCTCACTGGCATCACTACCTGCGCAAACTCGGGCACATCGTCGGCTACGCCACGCTGAGTTGGCTTTTGTTCCGCGCCTGGCGGGCAACGCTGCCATCGCTTGGCCCGCGCCTGTGGTCACTGCCTTGGGCGCGACTGGCATTCTGGATGACCGCCGCCGTGGCTACTCTCGACGAATTCCATCAGAGCTTTATTCCTTCGCGAACGGGAACATTTCGCGATGTCATCCTGGACAGCACCGCGGCCCTCTGCATGCAGTTCGCGATTTTTGTCGCATTGCGATACAGGAATAAGACAGTTCCTGGTTCCTAGTTTCGTTCTTGGCTATAGGTTTTTGGTTATCGAACTGCGGGCAGGCGATTGAAGGCTCAAGACGCTCTCAATACATAGCGTCATACTTCGTGACTTCCCACTGGCCGTCCTTGTTTTCGAGGGTTACTGAGAAGAGTTCCTTGTAGGTGGTTTTCTGGTCGGGAGCGTTATGACGCTTGCCGCGGTAGTGCAGGATGCGCAGGGGCGGCGTATCCTCCCATTCCACGACTTCCCAAGAGATCAGCGGATGCTGCGCTTCGGACTCGCAGATGAACTTGGCATATTTCCGGCGGTAATCCTTCTCCCAGCTGGCCAGTTCGTCGCTGCAGTGACCTTCAGCAATGGCGCGAATGAACTTGTTGGCCGCCCGTTCGGACGTGCGGTCGCGTAGCGGGTTAAGCCGGATGGAGTTAGGAATTCCGGAAAGCGGGTCCCGGTCTTCGGAGCGCGCCAGCACCGGACCCTGATTGTTCAGCCACATCAGGTAGCCGAAAAAGCCAAGCAGGAGGACGAGTGCCACTCCTGCCGCGATTCCGATCTGGACCTTGGAATACGCCATGGTGGGTTTCAGTGTAGGGTTCCAGCATCAGCGCGGCAAGGTTACCTGTGCACAGAAACATTACCCTCGACATCACCGACTGGACATGTACAGCTGGAAGTAGGATTGGCTGGCCGAAGTTCAGCCCGTCCCCGGAGCCGGGACGCGGATGCATGATGGGCTCACTGTTTTTCTACGGGCTCCGGCCCGCCCTCGATGGTCGCCCTGAGAGCTTTAGTCGCATTCTCAGCGATGTCGTCTTGAATCCAGAGAACGTCGCCCAGGGGCCGGTCGTACGTCTCAGACCACACCACATAGCCGTTCGACGGGCGAATCAATCGCGCGGCAACTCTTACCCTGGTGCCAGACTCGCGCACACTGCCATCGAGGACGTAGGCCACCCCGAGTACTTGAGCAATCTCGGATACCGGAACCTGCTTTCCTCTGAAATAAAACGAGGACGTTGGAGCCGGCACCCGAAGGCCTGGAATCTTGCTGAGCCTGTCGATCAGTTCCTCGGTCATACCGTCCGCGAAGGTCTCCTCGTGCATGCCTTCGGTCAGGTCCAGGAACGGCAATACGGCGATCGATTTCTGCGGCTGCGACACTCCCGCTGGTAAGAACGATTGTCTTGTCTGCCCGGCCCTGGAATACAAAAAGTAGCCAACCGACAGCACCAAACAAACGCCGAGTCCAACCATCAGCACGGCACGAAATCGGAGCCGCCCTTTCGGATTCGCTATGCGCGAGGATGTAGAAATTTGGCTTTGCGGAATTCCGGCAGCGCTGACCTGCGCAACGACCGATTGCTTTTCGCTGCCATCAAGCCACGGGCCGACCGATGACACCATCCGATAGCCTAGTCTGGGCACGGTAGCAATGTACATAGGCTGCTTCGGGTCATCACCGAGCAAGCGCCTGAGCGACGCGACAGCCTGGTAGACGGAGTCTGGAGTGACGGTCACCCCTGACCAGACATGGTTGAGCAGGTCATCGATGCTGACGACCTCACCCGGGTGCTCGGCAAGACGCAGCAGCAGCCGCATGGTGCGTGCCTCTAGGCGGGTCGTCTCCCCGTTTCGCGAGATCTGCCCTGATGCCGGGTTTACGCACCAATCGCCGATGCGGAGCATGGTCGGAATAGAGCGCTCCATGATAATTCCATTCCAGTGCGCCGCGGAGTGGCCGTGCGCGGTGGTCGATAAGTATAGCAACACGATGGCAAAGCCTCGTCGTTATGAGGCTTGGAGCTGGCATCAGGCTCTCATGCCGAAACTCCTGTAGGCAGCACATAGCTGGAGCCGTGCGTCTTGTTACATCTCTACGAATGGGCGCGCCCATCGGGCGGAGTTTTCAGAAGTATTCAGAGCACTTCAGACCAGATTCAGGACTTCGCGGCATTCCCTTATATATGGTGAGTTCGTGGTTGCAGCCCTGCAGTGGTAAATCCATTCACTTGTCCAGTTAAGAAGGGAGAATCACATGATCTCAGCTTCCGCGCCGTCTCCGGCGCCCAAGGGCAACGCCGTCCTGGCAATCGCTGTGGGTGGTCTGATTGCCGGAACTTTGGACCTTACTCAAGCTTGCATTCTGTTCGGCTGGAAGATTCCATTGGTCATTGCAGCCGGCCTGCTCGGCAAGCAAGCTTTTGATGGAGGCGCAGGTACCTACGTATTGGGAGTCCTCCTGCATTTCTTTATTGCTTTCTCAGCGACAACGGTTTTCTACGCAGCAAGCCGCCGGCTTCGCTTCATGGTGCAGCACCCCCTGGTATGCGGCTTGTTTTTCGGCGCCGCCGTCGAAGAAGTAATGAATTTGGTAGTACTGCCACTCTCCGCGCTTCACGCCAGAGGCCCTTACCGATTGCAAGATCTGATTCTGGGCCTGGTTGTTCATATGATCGTGGTCGGGCTGCCAATCTCCTTCAGTATTCGGCGGTTTGCGGGAAACATATGAGAACCGGTCATCGAAGATGCCTCTATCGGCTGCAAATTTTTCTTCCTTGTGCTGCCATGTGCGCGTGTCTGCTTTTCGCGCAGTTGGGATGGGCACAACGCAGCGTCTGGGTAGCGGCTTGGGCAACCAGCCCTCAGCCGTCAGTTCCCGATGCAATCAAGCCGCTGCTGAATATCCATGATCAGACCGTACGAGAGCGCGTGCGCGTATCCGTGGGGGGACCTCAAATTTGTCTTCGCTTGTCTAACGAATACGGTCCCGCACCGCTTCTGATCGGCTCCCTAACAGTTGCAAAGCCTCGCGAGGAATCGAGCGTCAGGACTGGCTCCATCAAAGCGGTTACGTTCGGCGGACATAATTCCATCACGATTCCACCGGGAGCTCCGGTCATCAGCGATCCGATTCCATTTCCAGTCACTTCCGGAGATGAGATCAGCATTAGCATTTATTTTCCTGACCGCCTCGCTAGTCCGACGTTTCATGGACATGCGCTCCAGCGTGCGGTAATTTCGCAACCTGGCGACTTCACTCGTGTCGAGAAAATCCAAGGCGACGCTACAACGAAGTCCTCTGTTTTTGTCAGTGCTGTTCTGGTACCCGCCAAGCCGCGTCAGCGGCTTGTCGTTGCCTTCGGCGACTCGATCACAGATGGAGATGGGGCGAGCGACGCCGACCACACTTGGCCCAGCGATCTGATTCACCGCCTGGCAAAAACCCCTGAAGCTTCGAACACAGCAGTGGTCAACGAGGGCATCATAGGCAACCGCCTGTTGAGTGATTGCTTTCTGCCCAAGGTGGGCTGCTTTGGGGTAAACGCGCTAGCCCGGTTCGAGCGAGACGCGCTAGCTATCCCCGGAGTCACCCACATTGTGCTGCTCGAAGGAATCAACGATGTAGGTTTCCCGGGAGCGAACATCGATGGAGCGCTTCTTGCCGATGCCGCTGATCTCCGCAGTCCCGAGGATTTGATGCAAGCCTACCGTCAACTGATCGCTCGTGCGCACGCTCGCGGCATTAAGTTGATCGGCGCCACCATCACACCTTTTGAAGGCGTGGACGTCCCTGGCTACTATTCGGAGAAGAAAGAGGCCACGCGTCAAGCCGTGAATACTTGGATCAGAACCAGCGGCGCTTTCGACGGGGTAATCGACTTCGACGCAGTATTACGCAACCCCGCTCAGCCCCGCAGGATATTGCCAAGATTTGCATCTGAAGACCATCTTCATCCCAACGACGCGGGTTACCAAGCTATGGCAGACGCAGTGGATTTAGCCTTGTTCAAGTAGCAGTCACAGCGGAGCCGTGTATAGCCCGAACCAGCAAGACGAACGGCGGTTACCCGATATCCTCGGTCCAGTTCTCCAGGGTCTTCTTCACCACTGCCATGAACTGATCCGCTACTGCGCCATCAATGATCCGGTGGTCATAACCCAGCGTCAGGTGCACCAGGGAGCGAATTGCAATCGAGTCACTCCCGTCTTTATCCGTGATCACAACCGGCGCTTTGCTGATCCCGCCAACTCCCATGATGGCGACGTTTGGCTGATTGATGATCGGCAGGCCGAAGACTGCTCCGAAGCTGCCTGGATTCGTCACGGTGAATGTCGACCCCTGCACTTCATCCGGCACCAACTTCTTGGAGCGGGCGCGCTCCCCGAGATCGGTGATCCCGCGCTGCAGCCCCAGGAAATTCTTTTCCTCGGCATTCTTGAGCACAGGAACAATCAAGCCCCAATCCAGCGCCACTGCAATGCCCATATTGATATTGCGGTGGTAGTGGATGTTGTCCCCCTCCACCGAGCAATTGATGATGGGAAACTGCTGTAGCCCGATGATGGTTGCTCGAACAAAAAACGGCATGAACGTGAGGCGTGCGCCATACTTCTGCTCAAAGCTGCCCTTCAGTTTGTTGCGCAGATTTACGACCCGCGTGATGTCGACTTCAAACAGGTTATAGACGTGCGCGCTGGTGCGGCGCGACTCGACCATGCGCTGCGCAATGATTTTGCGCATCTGCGTCATGGGAACGAGTTCTCCGGGAATCGCGGCAGGCGCAGGCATGGCCGATGCAGAAGCCGCCGCAGGCGCTGCTGGACGCGCCGGAGCCGCACTCCGTTGCTCGAGAAATGAAAGAATGTCCTGCTTGGTGACGCGGCCGCCCATGCCCGTTCCCTGGACTTGCGCCAGATCCACATTGTTGTCGCGTGCCAGACGCCGGACCAGGGGAGACGAGCGCACGTGCTCCTCTTCCTCCCCGTGGGGAAATTCAATGACATCTTTTTGCTGTGCGACCGCTCCCTGCGGTTGCGGTTGTGGAACTTCCGTCCTGGTTTGAACTGGGGTGGCGGGAGCCGGAGCTGATTTTTCCGCAGCAGGAGGCTTGGAAGGCGCTGGCGCCGCCGCCGCCGCTTCGCCATCCGCTGCTATGCTGGCGACCACTGTGTTTACCTGGACCGTCGTGCCCTCGGTTACCTTGATGTCCTGCAGCACGCCCGATGCCGGAGCGGGAATCTCCGCGTCAACCTTGTCGGTTGAAATTTCAAACAGCGGCTCATCGCGCTGCACTTTGTCACCAGGCTTCTTCAGCCATTTGGTAATGGTGCCTTCAACAATCGATTCCCCCATCTGGGGCATGATCACGTCAGTCGGCATACGTTCCCTTCCGCTCTACCGAGAATTTTCCCCACAGCACAAACCTACATTATATAGAGTGTTGCGGCGTCGAACCGGATCGCGCAAAGGCGCTAGCCGTTAGATGCTAAGACTCATGCGGCTGACCCTGCCGCGGCGAAGTAGTCAGATCCCCGCGCTCACCAGGGACCCGATCTTCTCCCCGGTGATCACTTTCCGGATATTTCCGCGCTGGTTCAGATTGAAGACGATGATAGGAAGGTTGTTATCCTTGCAGAGGGAGATGGCAGTGGAATCCATCACCTTCAGGCCGAGTTTGAGCACGTCCATGTAGGTGATTTCAGTAAATTTCTTCGCGTCCTTCACCAGCATCGGATCGGCATCATAGATGCCATCTACCTTGGTAGCTTTCAGGATCGCGTCCGCTTTGATTTCCATGGCGCGTAAAGACGCCGCCGTGTCAGTCGAGAAATATGGATTTCCCGTCCCGCCGGCGAAAATCACGACGCGGCCCTTCTCCAGGTGTCGAATCGCGCGTCTGCGAATGAATGGCTCAGCCACCTGATTCATTTCGATTGCCGACTGCACCCGGGTGAAGACGCCTTTTTTCTCCAGTGCATCTTGCAAGGCAAGGGCATTAATCACCGTAGCCAGCATGCCCATGTGATCGGCTGAGACACGGTCCATATCGCGCGCCTGTTCGGCCACACCGCGGAAGAAATTCCCGCCGCCCACCACGATGGCGATCTGAATTCCCAGCGAGTGTACATCCGCCAATTCAGCAGCAATCTCATGAATGCGGGCAGAATCCACGCCAAAGCCCTGGGTTGCCGCCAGCGCTTCGCCGGAGAGTTTGAGAAGGACGCGGGTGAAGATCGGCGTGAGTGTCATCTTTCCCAAGTCTAGCACTGAAGCAGGGGCGGAAATTTAGGGTTGATGGGAATGAGCCTGCGCTGACGCCGGTCACTTCGAGGTGGTTGATTTTGGTGATGTTTAACTGGAAGCGGGGCCGGTTCGGGACAAATCGCTGGAGAGCAAACAAGAAGCAAGTGTGCTTGCAAAATATGCCTGCATTGCCTACAATATATGTATGCAGTACACAATCCGCAACGTTCCCGAGGTTTTGGATACAGTCCTTCGTCGCTCCGCCCGCGAGCAGGGCAAGAGCCTTAACGAAGTAACCATTGAAGCCTTAGCTCGGGGCGCCGGCCTTGGAGAGAAGCGCTGCCGCCAGCGGGATCTCGGAGAAATTGCGGGAAGTTGGCGAAAGGATCCGGCGTTCGATCGCGCCCTGAAACAACAGGACAGGATTGATCCCGAGTTATGGCGATAACTGGCCGGGGGTTCTGCCTTGAAACTAGCGCTCGATACCAACCGCTACACGGATCTCTGCCGAGGCGATGCTTCCGTCGTCGAAACGGTCGAACTGGCCGATGAGGTCTGGCTGCCATTCATCGTGTTGGGAGAATTGCGCGCCGGATTTGCCCTGGGTAGCCAAGGACCGCACAACGAAGCTGTCCTGCGCCGTTTTCTGTTGAAGCCAGGCGTGCGCGTGCTCTACGCGGACGAGCAGACTACTCACCATTACGCCATTGTGTTTCGGCAACTGCGGAAGCAGGGCACGCCAATTCCAACCAACGATATGTGGATTGCGGCCCTCGTGCTGCAGCATTCACTGACACTCTACGACCGCGACGTTCATTTCGACGCTCTGCCGCAACTCACGCGCGCATAGGGAGGCGAATGGCGGCGAGCGAAATTCTCATTCCCGGTCGAATGCTTCGCCCTGTTCCTCGTTTCTTCAGTAGTCAGATGAGGTCAAAGTGGCAGCCACTCGGTGCGGTCTTTCATACCAATTAAAAAAGGGCGCCGCAGCGCCCTTAGTTCATTCAGCCTTTTGCTCAGGCTTGCTGAGCGCAATGGTTTCGCCGACATCGCCCACCTTAAAACGGGCGAAGCGCCGAACGCTGATGTTCTCGCCCAGCTTCCCGATCTTGCTGGCAATTAGCTGTGAGATCGAGATCGTCTGGTCCTTGATGAATGGCTGCTCATAGAGGCAGACCTCTTCATAAAACTTTTCCATCTTGCCGATCACGATCTTTTCGGCAATGTTGGCAGGCTTGCCGCTTGCCATGGCCTGGGCCAGGTAGATCTCCTTCTCTCGCGCGAAATCCTCGGGCGTGACATCCTCCTTGCGGATAAACTTCGGATCGGACGCCGCGATATGCATAGCGATATCGTGCACCAGTTCTTTAAAGTCTTGAGTGCGGGCCACGAAATCACTCTCGCAGTTCACTTCCACGAGCACGCCGATTTTGCCGCCTGCGTGAATGTAGCTTGCAACCGAGCCCTCGCTGGTCACGCGTGTCGCCTTCTTCTGTGCCACGGCCGCGCCGCGCTTGCGCAGGATAACGATAGCCTGCTCCATGTCGCCCTTGGCTTCGGTGAGAGCCTGCTTGCAATCCATCATCGGGGCCCCGGTCTTCTCCCGGAGGTCTTTTACTTGTGCAGCGGAAATGTTCACTGTCGTTGTGCTCATATAAATCAGTTTCCAGTTTCAAGTTTCGGGTTTCAGGTTCTCCGCTGGCGGCTCAGGATGCTGGAGGAGCCTGGCACTGGGAAACTAGAAACTCGAAACTGCTTCCTACAAAATTCAACCCGCGCCACACGCCCCGCGCGGGTCCCGATTCTACAGGGGCTAACAGCCCCTCGATTTTGTATCTCTACGCGGCCCTAAAGGGCCGCTCTTCCACTTCGCCTGAGTCGCCGACGCGTCTCGCTATTGGTACGCTCTGGCTGAGAACTGAAGGCTGAGAGCTGAAAGCATCTTAAAACTGGCTCTCCGCGTGACTGACTTCGCGCTCTTCGGCGTCTTCTTTTACCGGCTGCTTGCGCGTGCCCGGGCCCAGCACTTCTTCCATACTGATTTCTTCGCCTTCGCCGCCTTCGCTAGAGGGCGCGAGTTCGCCTGCTTCGACAGGGGGCTCGGTCGACGCTGCTTGAGCCTGGCTTTCAGCGGCGGCTGCGGCCATGATTTCAGCCCCTTGCGTATCCTTCGCCAGCTGAGTTCCTTCCGCCACCGAATCCGCAATCTTGGATGCGAACAAGCGGATCGCCCGCAGCGCATCATCGTTGCCTGGAATTACGTAATCCACTTCGCTGGGGTCACAATTCGTGTCCACCACGGCAACCACCGGGATACCGAGCTTGCGCGCCTCGCGCACCGCAATCTGCTCTTTATTGGAATCGATCACGAAAATCGCGTCGGGCAACCGGGTCAGTTCTTTGATTCCAGCAAGATTGGCCTGCAGGTGCTTGCGTTCCCGCTCCAGCTTGATGACTTCTTTCTTGGGAAGCAGCTCGTAACGGCCATCGGTGGCCATGTCATCAAGCTCTTTCAGCCGCTTCACCGATTTTTGTACTGTGACCCAGTTGGTCAGGAGCCCGCCCAGCCAGCGCTGGTTGATGTAGAACATCCCGCAGCGCTGTGCTTCCTCTGCGATCGCATCCTGCGCCTGGCGTTTGGTGCCGACAAACAAAACCGTTTTTCCGCCGGTGGCCAGGTCGGTCACGAACTTCGACGCCTCTTTGAACATCTTCAGCGTCTTCTGCAGATCGATAATGTAGATCCCATTGCGCTCGCCGAAGATGTATTCCTTCATCTTGGGATTCCAGCGCTTGGTCTGATGCCCGAAGTGAACTCCTGCTTCGAGCAACTCCTTCATGGTGATATTAGCCAAACAACCTCCTATTTGGATTGCATCCGAAACCCAGTTTCCAGTTTCAAGTTTCTAGTTTCGAGTGACGCTGCGAGTTCGGCGTCCTGCCCGAAACTGGAAACCCGAAGCTTTCAACTTCTCTCGGATTTCCATTCCCGTCCGCCCCGTCTCCCATGAGGTGACGGGAAGAATTTTACTCCTCAACTACACCAGTTTCGAGTTTCTAGTTTCGCCGCAACTTCAGCAGGACTTGCCCGAAACTGGAAACCAAAACTGGAAACTCTTTTACCGCTTCGAGTATTGGAAGCGCTTCCTGGCGCCTTTCTGACCGTACTTCTTGCGCTCTTTCTTGCGCGAGTCGCGGGAAATCAAACCCTCCGCCTTCAGTTTCTTGCGGAGTTCGATATTGAACTCCATCAGCGCACGAGCAATGCCCAACTTCAAAGCGCCAGCCTGCCCGTTGACGCCACCGCCGGAAACGTTGGCAACCACGTTGAAGTTGCCAGCCGCTTCGGCTGAGATCAGCGGTTGCTTCGCCGCATTGCGCTGCGCCGCAGTGACGAAGTATTGCTCGAAAGGACGTCCGTTAACCTTGAAATCGCCGCTACCCGGGCGTAGAAACACCCGTGCCACGCTCGATTTGCGTCTTCCCGTACCGTAATACTGAACCAGATCAGCCATTCGCTCTTAGCTTCTAGCTGTTAGCTCCTGGCTTCTAGCACGCTGGAGCTCAGCTATTTAACCTTTCAATAGATTCCGGCCTTGCTATTCGTGCAACGGACGCGCCGTCCACTGGAAACTCGAAACCTGAACTCGACTCTTACTTCGCCAGCGCCAAACCTTCCGGCTTCTGCGCCTCGTGCGGATGCTTTTCTCCGCGATAAACCTTCATCTTGCTGATCATCTGCCGGCCGAGTTTGGTCTTAGGCAGCATGCGTTTTACAGCTTCTTCGATCACCAATTCCGGTTTGCGGACAAATCGCTTGCGGTATTCTTCCGTCCGCAATCCCCCGGGGTATCCGGTGTAGTGCTGATAGACCTTAGCTTCGGCTTTCATGCCGGTCAGCTTCACCTTTTCCGCATTGACCACGATGACGTGATCACCGGTATCGAGGAACGGCGTGTATTTCGGATTTTCTTTGCCCATGAGAATGCGGGCTACCCGCGAAGCCAGGCGTCCCAGAGCCTGTCCCGAAGCATCGACGACGTACCACTTGCGCGCAATTTCCCCCTGTTTGGGGAAATAGGTTGACATCGGAAATCTCCCAGAAAATAAAAAAACGCAAAGAAGACCGCTGAGCGACCCATTTCGCGCTGAAAGCGCAGGGTATTCAGGCGGGCAACCGCAGGACTTCCAAAGGTTTAAAGATAACGTAGCCCTGCTGCCATTGTCAACGAACTGCTGAACTTGGATAGGTAAGTCGGTCGCGGAAATGCTTGGCTCAGCTCAGGATTTGGACTACAATTCGCGGCCAAGATTGTGGGGCTCGTGCTGTCTGCCACCTGAATACCGGCTAATGGGAGGAAAGGGTATGCTCCCGATGACCTGCCGTATCTTCTCTCTCGTTCTAATCACCGCTTGCGCACTGGCACAGACTGCTGCCGGTCCTATGACCGCCTTGAATTTCGTGCCATCTGGAGATCTGCCTGGTTTCACGATCGCCAAGACCGTCAATGAAGTGAACCTGATATTTACGGTGACGGACACAAAAAATCGCCTCAGCCCCGCTCTGGGAGCTTCGGATTTTCGTCTGCTCGACAATCATCATGCGCCGGCGGCCCTGCGTTATTTCCAGCATCAAAGCGAATTGCCCCTGCGGGTGGGCCTTCTCATCGACAACAGCAGTTCCATTACGGAACGCTTTAAGTACGAGAAAAAAGCGGCTGGTGAGTTTCTTAAGCGCATGCTGCGGCCCGGCATCGATCAGGCCTTTGTCGTGGCCTTTGACGACGACGTGCACCTGATGCACGATTTCAGCAGCGACGTTCCCGCATTGCAAACCTCAATTTCCCGCATGCGACCGGGAGGCAATACGAGTTTGTATGACGCCTTAATCTATGCCGCGAAAAAGCTTCACAAAAGCGATGAGTCCACCGTCACGCGCCGGGTCATTATCCTGATTTCTGATGGCGTGGATACGAAGAGCAAGGCGATCATGCATGATGTGCAGGAAGCGGCAGTGCGCGCCGACGCCGTGGTTTTCTGTCTAAGCACCAATGACCTTCACGTCGAGTACCCGCGCGGAGAAGCGGTGCTGGAACTTGTCAGCGGTCCTACCGGAGGCTACATTCTGCCGGCGCGCGAAGAGGCTCATTTGAAGAAGGCCTTTACACAATTGGAGAAAATCCTGCGCAACCAGTATGCGCTCGGCTACACACCCTCGGACTTCACTGCCGATGGGACCTTTCACTCTGTCGACATTATCCCGGTTAAGTCAGGTTTGAGGGTGCGGTGCCGTAAAGGTTATTTCGCAGAGAAGAAGTAAGGCAGTCAGGTGTGAATGCACCCGGGCTACTCATAGGCCAGCGCCTCGATGGGATCTTTCTGCGCAGCCTTGTAGGCGGGATAGAGCGCGCCTGCCAATGCCCCGAGTATGGCGATGATCGTGGCACGCACGATCCAACCGCCTGTCAGCATCACTGTCAGTAGCGGGAGTTTGATGTTGATCCCCATCCTGGCGAGCAGACTGAAGCCGATCCCCACGAGGATTCCCGCGATGGCCAGCAGCACCGTCTCTCGCAGAATCACGTTCACGATGTAGAACCTTGAGGCTCCCATCGATTTCAAAATACCGATTTCCCGCGTGCGCTCCATGACCGCCGCGTACATGGCCTGGAAAATCACGATGAAGCCAATGATTACAGAAATCGCGATTACAACGGTGATAAAGCTAGATAGTCCCGGATAATTCGTTGGGGTCATCATCGAAAGGTAATAGGCCATTGATGTGGCCACATACTTTCCCATGCCCGGCACATGCTTGATCTCGTCTACGACCTGATCGGCATTAGCAGGACTGTCCAATTTTAGGTAGAAGATGGACGCCTTCCCCTGCGCTCCCATCAGATCCTGAAGTGTGCTGAGTTGAACAAACTTGCGCGCGCCCTTGCCGGGAGCGACGATTCCAACTACTCGGAAC
This sequence comes from Terriglobales bacterium, assembly GCA_035691825.1. Classification (GTDB taxonomy): domain Bacteria; phylum Acidobacteriota; class Terriglobia; order Terriglobales; family Acidobacteriaceae; genus Gp1-AA122. The sequence continues at coordinate 51,486 of DASSIO010000038.1, forward strand.
TCGTTGCTAAGAATCTCGATTTTGTCACCTATCTTGGTGTGCTTGGATTCGGCGAAAAGCTGATCGACCAACACATCGTTTGGTCCCTGAAATGGGCCTCCTTTCAGATACCGGAACGGACCAGACAGCGCTTCGTAGCTTCTCAAATCAACGCCGGCGATTACTTCGAGCGCACCCGCGGTGGAGATCTGTGTGATCACCGGTGCCACGACCTCCACGTGCGGCAGTTTTCGCAGCACGGCGCCGACTTTGATCGACATCGGCGCACCCGTCAGGCCCACAATAAAGGATGATCCAGGCGGCATGACGATCACGTCGGCACCGATTCCCGCCTGCCGCTGTTTGGAGTCGTTCAATATGCCTAATGAAAGGCCGACGATCAGCAAAATAAGCGTGACCTCCAGCGCCACCGCGATCACTCCGATCAACGTTCTGACGGGGCGATGCAGCAGGTTGGCGACAATCATCCGGTTCATCATGCGTTGTGCTTTCTCACAATCTCTAGCCTGGCGAAAACATTCAATGGGTTCTCATTACGAGCGCAGCGAGGAATCCTTTTGCCACAAGCATCAAAAAGCGCCGGGCCTCGCTTACCTTTTGATTTCATTTGACCGCGAATTCTTTTGGCCATCCGAAGCGGTGTTTTGCGGCTCATCCAGATTCATCAATTGCGACCCCGGTGGACGGCTCAGGGCGAACTGTTCATCGGTCAGCGGCTGATTCAGCTGCAGCTTCACCATCTTCAGCACGATCGTATACTCTTCCAGCGGACGCCAGATGGTGATCTGGCTGGGAAAGTTGATTCCGTCATAGTCCTTGAAGTTTTCGTAGCGCGCGTCGGTGGCCAAATTTCCGTGCTGATCGTAAATAAGCTGCCGATGCGGGAGCAAATCTGCGCGGCTGAAGCTGATTTTTCGCCCCAGAAACCATCCAGCTTGTCCCTTTTCGATGACGTCGATCACGTATATGGGCTGCATGACCCGGGCATTCTTGCCTACACTGACTTCCTCAAAATCGTTTTCCATGACGGCGATTTCCCGGTTTGGCCCAATCGGCCTGATCAGCAGCGCGTCGTGAATATGCTGCGGCCTAACATTCTCCAGAGCGCTCGCCGACACATGCGTTACTTCGTTGTGCCCGATTACGAATTTGTTCTTCGGCGGGATCCACAACTTGAACTGGTCGCCATCGCTGACCATGTCGAACGCTTTCGTGCGCACGATCGGCATTAATCCAATCATGCGCAACGTATCCGGCTGGCGAGCCAGGACGTAACCGCGTATTTCCTGGTACTCGGTGACTTTACCTTTCTTGGTTCCTCCCACGCTGGTATCGATATCGACCGTCGCCTGCAGGGTTTTAATCCTCGCCGCCTGGTTGTTGATGTAATCGATCAGCTGCTGTTGCGTGGCGGTCTTCAAGTTGGCGAACGAGGGTTGCCGCTCGACTTTATGCGATCGGAAGAGGCAGCCAGTCGTAGGAATGACCAGCACCACAGCAAGCAGCGCGCGATAGGCGTACAGGCGGCTCATTTGCGACGTTAGATGAGTATATCCGAGCGCCCGTTTCAGCAACTCACGGGGCCCGGACATGAATTCAGAGCCGCAGATCGACGATCGTTGCCCCGGCTCCGCCTTCATTTTGAGGAGGTTCCGTTACCGAGACCACGTGAGGATGTTTCTGCAGGTATTGCCGGAGCGCCTTGCGCAGAATCCCCATTCCGCTGCCATGTACGACCCGCACTCGAGACAATCCGGCCAGGAAGGCACGATCCACAAATTTCTCGACTTCCCGCGTAGCGTCGTCGACCGTCTGGCCAATGACGTTGATCTCTGACGGCGTGTTCAAATCGCTGGCTTCGCTTTGCAAAGAGACATTGATCCCGCGCGCGCGCGCGGCTTTCACCGGCGAGTCGGAAGCGCGCACCAGCACCTCGGCAATGTCGTCGCGGGGGATCTTCATCTTCATGGCGCCGATTTCAACTTCAAAGTGATCGTCATCGAGCCGGCGCTTCACCACAGCCGGACGGCCTACCGATTTCAGCTTTACGGAGTCACCCTCGGAAACATGCTTTACGAGCTGCGGCTGCGCGTTGGGGTCGCCGCGATCGGCTCCGGTGGAATGCGCCACCACCGTGGCATCGAACTGTTCGCGGAATTCACGGCGGAGCTTGGCTATACGCCGCTCGGCATCTTTGGAAAGCTTCTGCGCGGCCGCGCGGTCCTGAATCGCGTTGACTGTCTCGCGCGCGTGGTATTCAAAATCCTTGAACACCGAGTCCAGCTTCTTTTCCATGTCCCGCACTTTTTCGCGCTGCTCGCGCGCGCCTTCCGCGGCCAGACGGGATTTCTCCCGCTCGAGTTCGCGCTCGCGTTCCTGAAGACGTTGGCGCTCACGCTCGGCTTGCTGCAAGTCAGAGTGCAGCTTATCGAGAAACTTGCCGACATCCAGCGCCTGCGTGCTCAGCCGGCTTCGGGCCGATCGTATGATCTCCGGATTCAGCCCAAGCCGCTGGGCAATATTGATTCCGGCGGATGCGCCCGGCACTCCGGTCTTCAGCTCGTAAGTGGGCTGAAGTGTCTTCTCGTCGAACCCGACTGCTGCGTTGACGACCGAAGGCGTATTCGCGCCATAAACTTTCAGCGAAGTGTGGTGCGTGGAGATGACGGTCATACAGCCAATGGCGCGGAAATGCTCGGCGATGGCCACCGCCAGCGCTGCCCCTTCTTCAGGGTCAGTGGCAGAACCCAATTCGTCGAGCAGCACAAGAGAGCTCTTCGTTGCTGTCCTGGAAATAAAGTCAATGTTGGTGACATGCGCGGAAAAAGTCGAAAGATTCTGCTCGATTGATTGGTAGTCCCCGATGTCGGCGAGCACGGCGTCGAAAAGCGGAAGTTCCGCCCGGTCTGCCGGGACCGGCATGCCGGATTGCGCCATCAGCGCCAGCAGGCCTGTGGTTTTCAGAGCAACTGTCTTTCCGCCGGTATTCGGTCCCGTGATGATCAGTTCCCGGCGCTCGCCTTCCAAGTCAATGCTGATGGGCACCACGCGCCCGCCTTTGGCTTTCAGATTCCGCTCCAGTAATGGATGCCGGGCGTTGTACAAAATCAACCTGTGCTCATTGGGTAAGGGGCGCCCTCGCCCGTCCTGCTCTGCTTCGTCATCATCAGCAATGATCGCCGCGACACAGCCGTAGTCTTCCGCGAACCGCGCTTTGGCAAACTGTAACTCCAATTCGGCAAGAACATCGCTGGCCGCGAGGATGGCCTCCGCTTGTTCACCGATCCGGCGTGTCATCTCCAGCAGAATGCGGTGAATCTCGGCCTGCTCTTCATCCAGCAGGCGCACGAGTTCGTTGTTTTGCTCGATGGTCTCCAGGGGCTCGACAAAAACGGTTTGCCCGCTGGAACTCGCGCCATGCACCACGCCTCGTACCCGGCGCTTCTGTTCGACCTTGACGGGAATGACGAAGCGCTCGCCGCGAATCGTGACCAGCTCGTCCTGTACGGTGCCGCCCTCGGCCAGCCGGCGTAAATAGCTGCGAAGCGATTCCTGGATCAGCCGCTTCTGCTTATCTACATCGCGGCGAATGCGCGCCAGTTCAGGTGAGGCGCGGTCATCGAGCGTGCCGTCGGGGAGAATCTTGTTGCGAAACGAACGCAGGAAGCTTGTGAAGTCGATAATTCGAGCCGAGAATTCTCCAACCGCCTTCCACTCGCTTTTCATAACTGCCGGCGGATGAAGCGCAATTTCGCGCCATTCGGCGGCGCGATCGACCAGAAGCACGACATCGCGAATCTCGGCCGTTTCCAGAGCGGAACCCTCAATCCGTGCCTTGTCCACGAACTTGCCAATTTCGAGCAGACCAGAGAAGTCGAAGCGTCCACCGACGCGGCGGTACTCGCGAATTTCATCGGTAAGTTGTTGCTGGTTTTGAATCCAGTCGCAGTCGGCGGACGGCATGATGGCAGCAATACGGCACTGCCCGAGCGGCGAAGAAGCATACCCGCGGAGCAGGTCCCGCAGCGACTCGAACTCGAGCACGCGGGCGCTGGAATGTTTTAGCGGCTGGGCGAACATCGAAATTCATCTTACAGCGAGAGCGCGCGCCAGAAGCCTTCCGCTGCATGCAAAAGATCACGTAGGCCCAGACGTCTCGTCTGGGCGGCCGAGCGCAGCTCAGCAGAAGAAGCTGTGTGCGCGCCGCGGAAGTCCCGCGCCCGGTGATCCAGATCACAGCGCCGTGTGACCCGAATTCACGATTCTGGCGGCATCTGCTCTGCTAGAATCGCCATAATGGATGCGGCTTCCTCGCATTCTGACGGGTGCACCATGGCATTCCCTGTTACTCGCCTGCGCCGCCTCCGCCGCACCGAAGCTCTCCGCTCCATGGTGCGGGAAACCCGGCTCACCCCCGACGCTCTCGTTTATCCGATGTTCGTGTGTCCCGGTGAAGGGGTCCGCAAAGAGGTCCGGTCGATGCCGGGAGTTTTCAACCTCTCCGTCGACGAGGCAGTAAAAGAGGCACGGGAGGCTCACTCTTTGGGCGTACCGTCCATCATTCTTTTTGGCCTGCCAGAAAGCAAAGATGAGGTTGCGACCGGCGCCTGGGCCGGCGACGGCATCGTTCAACAAGCCTCGCGCGCTATCAAGGCGGAGTTGCCCGATCTGGTCATCATCGGTGACGTATGCCTTTGCGAGTACATGTCGCACGGGCATTGTGGAATTGTGCGCTCGACCGAGCAGCCGAGATTCCTGGGGGCGGCGGCTGTGAAGACAACCATCGTCCGAAATCAGCAGGAAAAAGCAGCGGCGATCGAAAAGTTCGCCTCCGCGGTGGCTCGCGCTGCGCAGCCGGAGTACGAGATCGTCAACGACGCAACGCTGGAGCTGCTCGCCCGCACGGCGGTTTCGCAAGTTCGCGCCGGTATCGACGTCATAGCGCCCTCCGACATGATGGATGGCCGCGTCGCCGCGATCCGCAAAGCGCTCGACGACGCCGGCTTCGTGAACACTCCAATTCTCTCTTATGCGGCAAAGTTTGCGTCGGGATTCTACGGGCCTTTCCGAGAGGCGGCCGATTCGACTCCGCAATTCGGGGACCGGCGTTCCTATCAGATGGATCCCGCAAACATTCGCGAAGCGATGCGCGAGATTGAGCTCGACCTCGAAGAAGGCGCAGACATGATCATGGTCAAGCCGGCGTTGCCGTATTTGGACGTGATTGCCGCGGCTCGCCAGCGATTTGATGTGCCACTGGCTGCTTACCAGGTCTCCGGCGAGTACGCGATGATCGAAGCTGCTGCCCGCAACAACTGGATTGATCGCGAACGGGTAATGATGGAGTCGCTTACTTCGATCCGCCGCGCCGGCGCGCAGATCATTCTCACCTATTTCGCGAAGGACGCCGCCCGGCTTCTGGTGTAAGCAGCCACGGATTTAACGCAAATGCTCGCGGATTCTTCGGCGTACTATCTCGCAGTTCCCATCGGCACTGACCTTGAACTGAATGGGCTTCGAAATTCCGAGATCCGCGTTATCCGGGTGGATCCGTGGCTGTCTTTTCCGCACACCTGTCGTAAAATCCGAAAGGCCGCGTGATTTCTATAGTTCAACTCGGACTGATCGATTACGCAACCGGCCTGCGCCTGCAGGAGCGGCTCGTCGCACTGCGCAAAGAGGGGCAGATCGGGGATGTGTTGCTGTTGCTGGAACACTCGCCAGTCATCACCCTGGGACGGAATGCGAAGGCGCACAACGTGCTGGTATCAGCCTCGGAGTTGGCCAAACGCGGCGTGGAGTTATTCGAGTGCGATCGCGGCGGGGATGTCACATTTCACGGTCCTGGCCAGTTGGTCGGCTATCCTATTTTCGATCTCCGCGGATTCCGATCGAAAGAGGGAAGGCGCGCCACCCTCGGAGCCGTGGAATTTGTCCGGCGCCTTGAAGAAGTCCTGATTCGAACCTGTGGCCAATTTGGGATTGCCACCGAGCGCGTGCCCGGCTTGACCGGGGTATGGACTTCCGCGAAGGAAGGCTGCGTCCAAGGCAAGATTGCTGCCATCGGCGTCCATATTTCGCGCGGCGTCACTTCGCACGGTTTCGCTCTGAATGTGAATACTGAGCTGGGCCAATTCAACGTGATTGTGCCGTGCGGCATCACTTCCAAACCCGTTACGTCGATGGAAAAGGAATTGGGACGGCAGGTAAGTATGTCGGTTGTTCGCGACGCTGTATCGCGCAAGTTTGCCGAGGTGTTCGAAACGGAAATTCAGCGGGTCGACAGTCTGGACGCCCTGATGGCGGCTCCGGCAGATACGCCGATGAAACCTCCCGCCGAACTGCGCCGGATACTTGGGGAAGAAGAAGTCTTCTGGGCGTAATTCATTAATGGCAATGAAGAAGAAAACTCCTTCGGGTCCAGTGAAGCCAAACGGCTCCGATGGGCGCGGCGCTCACGTGCCGCAGCCCGCGGCGTCGAACCAGCGGTGCTACACCATTGCCGATTATCGTCTCGAGAAACCATCGTTTACCCTCCGGCAGGTGCGGGTCGGACAAGAAGTCCGTTACGAGGTCGAGGGCGACCTGGGTGCGCCTGTGCCGCCCTTGCGTGACTCCGAGTATCTCGAAAAGGAACAACTGGTCGAAATCTACCGCTGGATGCTGCTGAATCGCCGCATGGAAACGGCGCTGGAGAATCTGTACAAGCAAGGCAAGGTTGTCGGAGGTGTTTACTTTGGTCTGGGCCAGGAAGCCTGTTCCTGTGCCTCGGCGTATGCCCTGCGCCCGGAAGACTGGATGGGGCCGATGATCCGCAACCAGGGCTCACTGCTGGTTCGCGGGTTTTCTCCGCGCGACATCATGATGCAGTACATGGCGAAAGCAGGCTCGCCGACCAAGGGCCGAGACGCCTCTTCTCATTTCGGCGATCACCAGAAACGAAATGTAGTTGCGCCGATCTCCACGCTGGGGGACCTGATTCCGGTTCTCGCGGGAGTGGCGCTCGGGGCACGACTGCAGGGCCGCAATATCGCCGTAATGACCTACATCGGGGATGGCGGGCAATCGACGGGCGTCACGTATGAAGGCCTGAATTTCGCTGCAGTGCAGGATCTCGGCCTGGTGCTTTTCGTGGAAAACAATCTCTGGGGATATTCGACGCCCGCCGACATGCAGTTTCGAGTGAAGGATCTCGCCGAACGGGCGATCGCGTACGGAATTCCGGGCGTGATTGTCGATGGCACTGATGCCTGCCAGGTGTATGACGCGGCCCATGAAGCATGCGAGAGAGCGCGGCGCGGCGAAGGTCCAACCCTCATCGAAGCCAAGATGATGCGCATGAAAGGTCACGCCATCCACGACGCTGCCGAATACGTTCCCAAGCCGCTGTTCGAGTACTGGCGCAAGCGGGATCCAATTGCCCGGCTGGAGAAATATCTGTTGGCAAGAAAGTGGCTCACACCACAGCAGAACCAGGAATTAATTGCCGATGTTGAACGCGAACTGGATGCCGACCGGGAGGTCGCCGTGGCATCGCCCATGCCGACGCCGGAGAGCGCGGCGGGCGGAACTTACTGTGAGGGCTGTCACGAGCTCCAGCCAAGATACGCCATGCCGAAAGTTCGTGTAACCAAAGCTGCCGCCGCCACTCGAAAAGAGGGAGAGCCAGCAGTGCATTTGAAGTGAGGATGTCGGAATAGCTAGCGGTAAACTTCGCGGCGATGCCCGATCACCAACACCAGCACTAAAAGCATCTTTCGATGTACCTGATAGACAATTCGATAGTCGCCGACCCGTATGCGCCAGGCGTCGGACAGGCCCGTGAGCTTCTTCACTCCGGCGGGAAACGGCTGGTCCCGCAGACCGTCAATTTTGGTCGCAATCCGCTGCTGCGCATCCCGCGGAAGTCGTTCGAACTGTCGCGCCGCCGCTGGCTTAAATTGAATTGTGTACGCCACGGAGTCCGCTTACGCTACAAGCGGGCCTTCTTCTTCACTCGTTCCCACGGAATCGCGCCCGGTTCTTTCAGGGCCTTCAAGGCATCCTTGACGTCGGCTTCATCTTCCATGCGCTGCAGTGCTTCAAGATCTTCGATGGGAACGACGGCGGCCACATCGCGATTGTGGCGGCGGAGGATGACTCTTTCCCCGCGGTATCGAACGCGGTTCATAATGTCGGACAGGTTCTCGCGGGCGTCGCTTATGCTTAGTCTCGCAGCCATGTGTTCCTCACAAATTGTACAAATCGTATCATACTGCCATTTGGTACTTTGGTCAAGCCATGCCTCAACTGACCTATCTTGAAGCCATTCGCCAGGGGATATGGGAGGAGATGGAGCGCGATCCCGCCGTCTTCTGCCTGGGTGAGGACATTGGCATTTACGGCGGAGCGTTCAAGGTGACCGACGGCTTCATCGACCATTTTGGGCCGGAACGCGTCATTGACACCCCGATTGCCGAGTCAGCCATTGTCGGCGCGGCCTTCGGCGCCTCTCTCACCGGCTTGCGGCCGGTCGCCGAATTCCAGTTCATGGATTTCATCGGGTGCGCCTTCAACCAGATTGTCAACATGGTTGCCAAAGCGCACTACCGCTGGGGCGCGCCCGCTCCACTGGTCATTCGGGGGCCGAGCGGCGGCAACGTGCATGGCGGCCCGTTCCATTCCCAAAATCCTGAAATGTGGTTCGCGCACGCGCCCGGGTTGAAGGTCGTCTGCCCGGCAAGCGCTTACGACGCCAAGGGCCTGATCAAAGCCGCTATTCGCGATAACAATCCCGTAATCTTCTTCGAGCACAAATATCTTTACCGCAGGATTAAGGAAGAGATTCCGGCAGAAGATTACGTTGTGCCACTGGGAAAGGCGCGGATTGCGCGTGCAGGACGTGATCTCAGCGTGATCACCTATGCCGCCATGGTGCACGTGGCGCTCGAAGCGGCTGACATTCTGGCTAAAGAGGGTATCGACTTGGAGGTCGTGGACCTGCGCACGCTCTCCCCGCTCGACCGCGAAACTATTACTGCCACGGTTCGCAAGACGAACAAGGTCATCCTGCTTCATGAAGACGTAAAAACTGGCGGCGTAGCCGGCGAGATTAGCGCGATCATCAACGAGGAAGCTTTCGACGATCTCGATGGCCCGATCGTCCGCATCACGGCGCTCGACACGCCTGTGCCTTTCTCGCCGCCGCAGGAGGAATACTTTTTACCCAAGGTCAGCGACGTGGTTAAGAAGGCGCGCTGGTTGAAGGCTTACTGATCGTGTCGGTACCGGTTTGTAACCGACATTCTGAGTTACTCTGTCATTCTGGGTGTTGACTGGCAGGCAGGAGGAGATGATGCGCAAGTTCATTCTGGGCGTGATTGTCACTATTCTGGTGATTGCGGTGGGCGGATTGGCGTTTCTGTTACTCGGGTATGCACCCACTAATGCCGATGCCAGGCCCGGCCGGGTCGAGTCATGGATCGCTTCCGGCGCGCTGGACACGGCCATGGAGAAACGCGCACCCCACGTGAACAATCCGGTGCCCGCCACCGACACCAATATCATCGAGGGCATGAAGGTCTACACCATGAATTGCGCTATCTGTCACGGTGCCCTCGACAAGAAACCCAGCGTGCTGCGGTCCTCGTTCTATCCTCCGCCTCCGCAACTCGTTCTTGATCCGCTGGACGATCCCGAGTGGCACATTTTCTATGCTATCCGCACCGGAGTTCGTTACACCGGCATGCCGGCCTGGAATCGCGTGCTCAGCGAGGATGAAATTTGGAAGGTGACGGCATTCTTGTCGCATCTCGATAAACTTCCTCCCGGCGCGAAGCAATACTGGCAACAGTCATTTGGGGTCTCGCCAGAACCGCCCGCAGGAGCGGAGCACCACGATCACGACCACGACTGAGAGTTGTCGCTGATGCGCTAAGCAGCGGAGTCCCATATCAAGGGTTTATAATTTTCCGTTTATCCTTGGTCTTTCGGAGCTAAACAATGGCTCAGCCCACGATGGCAGCAGTAGCAGGTCTTAAAGAAATCTATTCCCAGTTACGCTCACGCATGGAGAAGGCGGTGGAAGACTTCCGCCGCGAGATGGCCGCGACGCGCACCGGCCGGGCTAACGTGCACATGCTGGACAATGTTCACATCGATTACTACGGCTCACAAATGCCGCTGAACCAGATCGCTCAGGTGCATGCTCCCGAGCCGCAACTGATCACGGTTCAGCCGTTCGATCCTTCGTCGCTGGCCAACATCGAAAAGGCAATTCGCTCCGCTGAACTTGGGCTGAATCCCATGAACGACGGGAAAATCATCCGCGTTCCCGTGCCGCCTTTGACCGAGGAACGCCGTCGTGACATGGTCAAGCATCTGCACAAGGTTCTGGAAGAGCACCGCACCGCCGTCCGCAACATTCGCCGTGACGGCAATGACGCTATCAAGAAGGCCCTGAAGGATAAGAAAATCACCGAAGATGAAGAAAAGCGTGCGCTGGACGAAATCCAGAAGCTCACCGACGATGAGATTAAGAAGATGGAAGAGATGAGCAAGGGCAAAGAAAAAGAAGTAATGGAGATCAAATAGCAGTCGTCAGTCGTCGGTCCTCGGCAATCTATCGTCGGGAAATCGCTGCTAAATGTTCTTTTATCCTTTGTGATCTTTTGTGCCCTCTGTGGTGAATCCTGGTTACCACGGTCGCGGACGTCCGTGGCCACACCGGCTTATAATTGAACACCATGAAGAGGGTGGTGCACGCGGCGTGTCCGCACGACTGTCCTGATGCTTGCGGAGTGCTGATCACAGTAGAGAATGGCCGCGCCACCCGGATTCAGGGTGATCCCGCCCATCCGGTGACGCGCGGGTTTCTGTGCGGGAAGGTTGCCAAGTACCTGGACCGCGTCTACTCGCCAGACCGTGTGTTCTATCCTTTGCGCCGAGTCGCTCCCAAAGGTCCGAGTTCCGCAGGCAAAGCTGTCCCCACCCATTCGTTTCAGCGCATTAGCTGGGACGAGGCGCTGGATGAGATCGCGCGCCGCTTCAAAGAGATTGCCGCAGAATTCGGGCCGGAAGCGATTCTTCCTTATTCCTATGGCGGGACACTGGGCGTCTTGAACGGCAGCACCATGGATCGCCGTTTTTTTCATCGCCTGGGCGCGTCGCAACTAGACCGCACCATCTGCTCAGCCGCCGGCGAAGCCGGTTTGCTCTCGGTTATTGGGGTCAAACTCGGTACCGAGCCTGAGCAGTTCGCGCATTCGCGTTACATCATTGCCTGGGCCGCGAACATTCACGGCAACAATATTCATCTTTGGCCGTTTATCGAAGAGGCGCGCCGCGCGGGCGCGAAGCTGGTGGTCATCGATCCCTATCGCACGCGTACGGCGGCGTGCGCCGACTGGTACCTGCCTATTAATCCCGGCACCGATGCCGCCCTGGCGCTTGGCATGATGCACGTAATCATCCGTGAACACCTTTATGACGCCGATTACGTCGCGCGGTACACGTTGGGATTCGACCAGCTCGCCGAAAGCGTAAAGGATTATCCGCCAGAGCGGGTGGCCAAGTGGACTGGGATTACAGCCGAGGACGTTAGCAAACTTGCGCGCGAGTACGCGACAACTCGGCCAGCGGCGATTCGTCTGAACTACGGAATTCAGCGCTCCGAGGGCGGAGGCATGTCGACGCGCACCGTGGCCATGCTTCCGTGCATCACTGGTTCATGGAAGGAAGTGGGGGGAGGACTTCAACTCTCAACCAGCGGCTCGTTCGGGCTCAACAAGCAGGCATTACAGATACCGGAGCTGATGCAGAAAGCCCTGGGTCGTCCAGCGCGCGTCGTAAACATGGTGCAGCTCGGCAAGGCGCTGAATGAACTGGACAATCCTCCGGTCAAGGCGCTGTTCGTTTACAACTCGAACCCGGCGGCAGTTTGCCCCAATCACAATGAAGTGGTGCGCGGGTTGCTGCGCCGTGATCTCTTCACCGTGGTCCATGAGCAGTTCTTCACGGATACCACCGACTATGCCGATGTCGTGCTGCCGGCAACCACCTTCTTTGAACACAAGGATTTACAGACAGCCTATGGGCACTACTATCTCCAGGTGTCCGATCAGGCCATCGAGCCGTTAGGGGAATGCCGCTCGAACGTGGACGTCTTCCGCGCTCTTGCAGAGCGCATGGGATATGAGGATAACTGCTTCCGGGATTCTGTCGACGACATGATCGATGCGGCACTTGATTCGCCTAATGCCTGGCTCAAAGGGATTAAACGGAATGGGCTCGAGACACATGGGCACATCCGCTTGAAGTTTGAACCGGGAGCTACCGATGAAAAACCATTTTTGCCGTTCGCTAAAGGGAAGTTTCCCACTCCCAGTGGGAGGGCCGAGCTTTACAGTGAAGGGCTCAAATCCCAGGGGCTTGACCCAGTAGCCTCCTTTGTTCCGCCACTGGAATCACGTCACAGTGAAACCGCCCGCCAATATCCCCTCGAGATGCTGGCCCGTAAGTATGACAATTTTCTCAACTCAACCTTCAGTAATCTCCCGGCCGTGCAGAAGCTTGAAGACGAAGCCGGAGTCCTGGAAATCTCGAAGAAGGATGCGGCCACCCGGGGAATTGCTGACGGAGATTCCGTGCGCGTGTTCAATAGCCGGGGTGAAATCTTCCTGACCGCACGAGTCGACGGTCGCGTTCAGCCTGGAGTCGTGTCTGCGAAATTAAATTGGGCCAAACTGACCGAAGGCGGCAAGAACATCAACGTGCTGACTTCGGAAAAACTTACCGACATGGGTAATGCCGCGACGTTCTATTCTGCCCTGGTTCAAGCAGAACGGATTCCCGCAAGCCGCTGAACCAGCGCGCATTTCGCCCTGCATGTTGAGTAACGAAGCCTGATCACGGAACGTAGGCTTAGACGTCCTCGTCTGCGGCGTCCGAGCCCAGCTCGGCAACTTTTTTACCGCACCGCCCATGTGCGCCTCCAGCAATTGCGAGCTTGGCTCCACCGGGCAAGTGAGGACACCTGCCCCTACGTAGGTAAGGGCGATGCTGACGGTTGCGGCACAATATGATGGACCTGTCATGTGGCGGGCAGCGAAACATCGTCACGGTTGCATCGTCTGCCAGCCTGAGCGGTTTCTCACCTCGTTCCTACTCACCAGCAGCGTAATGACAATCAATGCCCGCAAATTTGCTTTTTCCTCCAGAGTACGCATCCAACTAAACAGGACCGCAGGTCTCCGCCGGAGGCGAGCGGCGGCGCAGCGCATTAACAGCACTAAAACCAGCGCAGATATGGGGCCCAGCTTGGACGCTCTGCGAGGCGGTACCGTATAATGGCCGTTTTCCATACTTCCATATTTCTGAGGTAGTTGCGATTCTCCGTCTTCAACAGGATAATCCTGCGTCCGAAGAGGCTGGCCTGCAAAACTCGCGTGGCGCGGCGGCTAGGCTCTGTCTACAAACGCCTCCTGAGGCGGGTGACGGGTGTCGCAAGAACTTTCCTTTCCGGTCCTTAATTTGCCTGACATTGACATTGCTCTTGTGCTCAGTCTGGGTCTTCAGCCAGGAAAACCTGGTTGTCGATGTTCGGGTTCATGGTAACCGGCGCATTCCGGTCGAGACCATCAAGTCTCGTATTTTCACCAAGCCGGGGGACGTCTACGATCAGGCCGCGTTGGAGCGCGACTTTAATTCCCTGTGGAATACCGGCTACTTCGAAGACATTCGCATGGAACGCGAGCAGACTCCCAAAGGCTGGGTCATTCATATTTATGTGAAGGAACGCCCCACGATTCGCGAGATCAACTACACGGGGTTAAGTTCAGTTTCCACCAGCGACGTTCTTGACCGCTTCAAAGAGCGAAAGATCGGTTTATCCGTCGAGAGCCAATATGACCCCACTAAGGTGAAGAAAGCCGAGGTAGCTATTAAAGAGCTATTGGCTGAGCACGGGCGGCAGTTCGCGATCGTGCGAACCGAAGTGCGTCCGGTGCCTCCGGCGGCCGTGGGTGTCACGTTTGTGGTCAAGGAAGGGCCCAAGGTCAAAGTCGGCAAAATTCGCTTTGAAGGCAATAAGCACGTGAAGAGCCGCACTCTTCGTGCGGCAATGAAGAACCTTAAGCCCATCGGCGTCCCTCATTCCATCTTTCTGGAAAACATCTTCTCGCGGACATACGACGCCAGCAAACTCGACGAAGACACGGAGCGCGTCCGCAACGAATACCAGAACCGCGGCTACTTCAAGGTGCTGGTTGAGCAGCCCAAAACACAGATGCACGATACCGGCGGCGGCTTAACCATTCCCTTGATTCGCAAGCGGGGCAAGGCCGTCGACATCACCATGCCCATCGAGGAAGGCGACCGCTATCGCCTGGGATCGATTACTTTCAGCGGGAATAAGGCCATTCAAAACACGAAAGCCTTGCGGTCGCTGTTCCCCATCAAGGATGGCGACATCTTCAGCCGCGAGAAGATCGCCAAAGGCTTGGAAGCTTTGCGCAAGGCCTACGGCGAGTACGGGTACATCAACTTCACCTCAGTGCCTAACACGAGCTTTGATGAAGAGAAGAAGCTGGTCAACCTGGAAGTTGATCTTGATGAGGGCAAGCAGTTCTATGTGCGGCGCATCGAGTTCCAGGGCAATACCACCACCCGTGACAAAGTGATCCGGCGAGAACTGGCGATCGAAGAGGGCCAGGTTTACAACTCACGGCTGTGGGAGCTCAGCCTGTTGCGCCTGAATCAGCTGGGATACTTCGACCAGCTTAAGCCCGACGATCCCAGCGTGACCGATCGCAAACTTAATGAAAAGGACGGCACCGTCGACCTGACGCTCAAAGTCAAGGAAAAGGGCAAGAACAGCGTCGGGTTGACGGGCGGCGTCAGCGGGCTTTCAGGCGCATTCATCGGCGTCAATTACTCGACCAATAACCTGTTTGGCTTGGGCGAAACGTTGTCAGTGAGTGCCAGCATCGGCAACCTGCAGCGCGCCGCGACCTTCGGTTTCACCGAACCCTACATGTTTGATCGGCCCCTTCAATTCGGCTTCACCGTCTTCACGCAAAAGTACAACTTCAATCAAGCTACTCAGTATCAGATTTTCACCGGACAAAAGATCAACTTCTCGCAAAACGTGCTGAACGCATTACAGAATTTCACGCAAGCGGATACTGGATTCACGGTGTCTGCCAGCTACCCGATTCACCGTTCGTTCAAGCGAGTCGGAATCACTTACTCGTTCGACAACTCATCCACGGAAGTCTTCAGCACTGCGTCAAAATCCCTGTTTCAGGCATTGGCCTTTCGCGGTTTTGCGGGGCCGAACTCCCTCAGCGGGGTAAACACCAGCAAAGTGATTCCCAGCTTCTCGTTTAGCACACTCGATAGTTCCATCAGCCCGCATACGGGCAAGAGCCTGTTCCTCGGTGGCGAGATCGCCGGACTGGGGGGCACGGTGCAGTACGTGCGGCCGATTCTGCAGTGGAAGCAGTTCATCCCCATGCAGAGAAAACATGAGGCACGCGGGCGCAACACCTTCGGCTATAACCTACAGGCTTCCTTCCTGTCCGGCTATGGTGGTCTGGTGGCGCCGCCCTTCGATCGGTTCTACACCGGTGGTGAGAACGATCTGCGTGGCTTTGATATCCGCAGTGTTTCTCCCTACGCGTATCTGCCGACGAACGTCAGCATTAACCTGACGAATCCGGACGGCACCGTCGTGCCCAAGGATCCGACCAATCCGCGCCGCGGCGCCTATACGATCCCGCTTCCTTTCCAGCAGATTGTCGAGCCCGGTGGCGACTTGAGCCTGGTGGGCAATGCCGAGTACAGGATTTCGATCGTGGGCCCGGTGGCGATTGCGCCCTTTGTTGATTTGGGCACGAACTCTATCGTGCGCAACTCGCAGTTACGTATCAACACCGGGCAGTTGCAGGACATCAACAGTGTCTTCTTTGGTTGCCCGAGTATGGATGCCGGCTTCAACTGCGTGGGCGGGAACCGGCTGACTTTTCCGGCAGAACTGAAGCCCATCCCAGGCACTAACTGGACGCCCCGCATGTCAACCGGTCTGGAATTGCAGGTGTTTCTCCCAATCATCAACGCTCCTTTCCGGATTTACTACGCGTATAATCCGCTGCGCCTCGACACCATTGCCACTACGCCGACTCCGATCAACCGCACCATGTTCCCGGCGGGAGCAGCGGGAGATTTCACCTTCGAGCAGGCCCTCGGCCTTTACGGCCCCCGATATCTCTTGCGCGAGCCGCGCAAGACCTTCCGCTTTACCGTGGCGACCACGTTCTAGTCTGTGCAGCTTTTTGCGGAACCGTATGCGGTTTCCTTGGCAGCCGGACGGTAATTGCGATATAAGATCGCATGGGAAACGCCCCATCCCGTGCCGCGGCGTCGCTCGGATGGAAGCTGACAATCTTCGTTCCTCTAGCCGCTGCCATCGCGCTGCAGTGGCTATCACAGCGGCAAGCAGATATACGCGCCAGCGTCCGGTGGTCGGTCGCGGCAGGCATCTTTCTGTCTGTTTCCTTGATCGCGCAGTCGGTACACCTGCTTAGGACAGCCAGGACCTGGGGCATCGTGCTGCTGATCGTTTCCAGTGCGGTCCTGGGCTTTGGAGTGCACGTTCTGTTGCGAGCGCTGTAGCGGTGTTGATGCCTGCGATTGTAACCCCCGTCATAAGTCTCCTGCCCGTGGATATAATTCCGGCTTCCAGTAATCGAACCGGTACCGGAGTTGGATTCGATCCAGGCTCTTAGTAGTTCAGCAATGCCGCTTTGGGGCGCAAACTGTGAGCTCTTCTAAGACCCCCGATCTCCAGCAGCTTCGGCGCTATGCGATCTCAAGGAGTCTTTTCAAGCCAACCACCTTGATGCGTGCGCTGGTGCGCCTGGGCTTCGTGCAGGCCGATCCCATGCGCGCGCCCGCTCGCGCCCAAGACCTGATCCTCTTGCATCGCGTTAAGGATTATCGCGCCGGAGAGTTGGAGCGCCGCTACCCGAAATTGGAGATTGAAGAAGCTTTCTTCTTTAATTACGGTTTTCTGCCTCGCCAGACTCTGGTTCTGCTGCATCCGCGTGGGGCACCGCGTAACTGGGACGCTTGGGACGCAAAGATGCAGGCTCATGCCCACGAGGTTCTGGCTTTCGTCCGCCAGCATGGCCCTACTTACCCCAAGGACGTGCAGGCGCACTTCAACCATGGCCGCATCAGACGCTGGGGCTCAGATCTAAATATCAGCAACCATCTGCTGGAGGGCTTGCATTATCGCGGACTGTTGCGCGTGGCGCGCCGCGAGGCCGGCACCCGGGTCTATGAGGCAGTCCAGTACCCGGCTCAGGACGACAGTCCCGATGCTCGCCTGGCACGCGCCGGTCAGCTTCTGGATGTTGTGATAAAGCTCTACGCGCCACTACCCCTGACAAGCCTGGGTTATCTCTGCGCACTGCTGCGTTATGGAGTATCGAGCCTGGCTGCTGAGGTGCGGCAGCTGCAGCAGAACTCCAAATCCCGCTATGCGCACGCACAGATCGATGGCCAGTTGTGGCTCTGGCCGCATGGCGAGAACCCCATTGCCGCTCGACATTCAGTCGACGCCACGTTACGCTTCCTCGCGCCGTTCGACCCCGTAGTCTGGGATCGCCGCCGCTTCCAGTTGTTTTGGGCTTGGGAGTACAAGCTGGAGGCCTATGTGCCGGCTCACAAGCGCCGCATGGGCCATTACGCGATGCCGATGTTGTGGGGCGACCAAATGCTGGGCTGGGCCAATCTGAAAGTAGTCGACGGCCGGCTGCAGCATGAACTGGGTTTTGCTGGCCCGCGGCCGCGCGGTAGAACCTTTCAGCGGGCGCTTGAGGAAGCATTACACCACATGCAGTTGTTTCTGAATCTCTAGACTGCCGGCTAGCGCATTTACGCGAGGGACCTTTCTAGCTTGAGGAACGGGATTTACCGAACCTGCCAACGCTCTCGATGATAGTTACGATCAGCGAAGCCGCGAGCAGAATCAACCCGAGTATCGTGCAGAAGAAGCCGAGCAGAGCCAAACCTCCGCCGGCCGATCCGGTCAGTTGCACGGCACTGGAGCTGAAAGGAAACGCGCCGCTCACCGTCAAATTTCCGTGCCACAATGACGAAAGCAGAATCGTCCCGGTCAGCACCAGGACGGCGGCGAGCATGAACAGCCGGTGGGCTTTGATCCACGACCACTTCATAGCTCAAAAGCATAGTTGAACGCGGCCTTTGTTGCCAGCCCGCGGAAAGTTCCTGATTCGTGAATTGAGGAATCAGCACAGATTACTTCATGTGCTCGTCGAACCAGGCAATTGTTCGCCGCACGATGTCGCGCTGATGCTCGGGTTGACCGATGAAGTGCCCTTCGTCTTTGTAGATAACCAACTGCGTGTCTACGCCCAGCGCCTTCAGCGCGTGCCAGAATTCGCGGGATTGTGGCGGCGGGCACTCGCCGTCACGATCGCCGACCAGCACCAGTGTGGGCGTTTTCGTCTGGGTAATGAAGGTAATTGGAGAACTTTTGGCATAAACCCCGGGATCCTGATACACCGATTTGCCAAAATAGGGAATCATCCACTCGTCGATATCGTTTTCGCCATAATAGCTCTGGTAATTGGCGATGCCCGCGCCGGCCACCGCAGCGCGAAAGCGGTTCGTTTGAGTTACCGCCCACATCGTCATGTATCCGCCGTAGCTCCAGCCAGTAATGCCGACCCGGTTATTGTCCACCGGCAGTTCGCTCACGATCTTATCGACGCCGGCAAGGATGTCGCGAAAGTCGCCGTAGCCGAAATCCTTGACGTTGCCGCGAGTGAAAGCCTCTCCCTGCCCATAGCTGCCGCGCGGATTCGGGTAGAAAACGAAATAACCCTGTGCAGAGAGTAGCGCCGTGTTGAAGAATGGCTCGGGCCAGTACGGCATCTCGCCTACCGCCGGTCCGCCGTGAACACAGACCACCATCGGGTAGTGCTGCTTGGGATCGTAGTTTTCCGGGTAAAGCAGCCAGCCCTGCACTTGCATGTGATCACTTACCCAATGAAGGCTGCGCAGCTCGCCCCAGGCCGGTTTTGCTTGATCGTTGTTATGCGTGATTTGCTGCCAATTGCCGAGGGGCCCCGCCCAAATTTCCGGCGGATGCGCATATGACTGCCGAATCACGGCGGAAGTCTTGCCGTCGGACGCAAGCGAAATGGAATACATGCCCCAATCCCCGGTCGAGGCTACCTCGGGAGCGTGATAGAGGGTAATCATCTCTTGGGTAGTAGTGTCGAGCGTTGCAAAACCTATTTCGCCATCGACAATTTCGCCGACCAGAAGCCGATTGGGAGCAAGCCAGTGAACTGAACTTGGACTCGCTTTGGCGTTGGGCGTGAGGTTACGTGCAACCCCACCCGCGGCAGAGATCAGGAAAACGTCGCCGCCAACCGACCCTTCATCGCTCATGATTCCAGCAATGAAAGCAATGTTTGCGCCGTCAGGCGACCATCGTGGGCCGGCTATTTGCAGTGGCGGCTTGTAAATCGCCTTCATGTCCCCGCCGGATGCCGGCAGAGTGTAGAGCTGCGCGACGTACCAGTTGGCATCCCCGGAACCGTGGGCCGCGGTCATAACAAGGCTCTTGCTATCCGGTGACCAGTCGTACTCGTAAACGTACATATCAGCTGGCGAGATTTGCTGCACATTCCCCTTATCCACGCTAACCGTCGCGAGGCGCTGTTCGTAAACCTTATCGGCAATGACCCCCGTTTCTGGCGTCATTGGCATCAGCGGGCCCGCCGCGCGCGGCGCGTCTTCTGTGAACAGAATTGCGATTGACTTGCCGTCGGGAGACCACGCTGGGAGATCGAGAAATCCGGTTAAAGAGGTAAGCTTTCGCGCAGCCTTGCCATCCACATTGGAAACGTAAAGTTGTAATTGGCCCTCGCTCCCGGAATCGGAGAGGAAGGCCAGATGTTTGCCGTCTGGGGACCAGGCAATGTGGCCTTCGTCATGGCCGGAAGGCGAGGCTGTAACCCGTTGAGGCTTGGCCGAGGGTTGGCGGCGGTCGACAACAAAAATTCCGTTTCCCTCCGCACCTGACAGGTGTTCTACCCAGGCCACGCGCGAAGCATCCGGGGAGATCGCGACTTGCTCAAAACCGCGAACGCTATACAGGGAATCAATCGCCGAATCCAGCGATGGCTTGGCCTGGCTGAGAGCGACACCAAGGCAGAGGAGCACGAAGCTGCAACTTAAGACAAGTTGGTTACGGATTCTCATGCACGATCTCTCCACTTTCTGAGCTGACCAATCACGACTCACAGACGAGAATGTCCGCACTACGGTTCTTTATTTCTTTATGCGAACCTGCACTCTTGTGCCGTCCACCAATTCGCCATTCAGTAGTTCGATCCTGCCATCCCGCACGATACCCTCGAACTCCTCGCCTGCAGGATAAGCTTGGGTTGGCTTCGCCGTGGCGGAAGCACTCCTCGCACCTGCGGTATTCATCCGGCCACCGGCTTGATCCATCGCGGCATTCGCCAAGCCGTCGGCTTCGCGATTTTGTGAACGCAATACGTGTTGAATGGAAAACCAGTCCAGCTGCCGGATGAGCTGTCGAGCCCGCGCATACAGCTCCTGGAGGCTCGGACTCTTGACCTTGTATTCGCCCTTAATCTGTTTCACCAGCAATTCTGAGTCGCTGATCACTTTCAGCGCCTTGGGTCCATGCTGGATCGCGTATTCGAGTGCGGCGATCAAGCCGCTGTACTCAGCGTAGTTGTTGGTCTGGTGCCCAAGATAGCGGCTCAGCTCCGCTACCTTTTTCCCCGACTGATCTTTAAGGTGGACGCCGTAACCGGCGGGGCCAGGGTTACCCCGCGCGCCACCATCGATATTGGCCACCAGAAACCGCTCGGGCGTATCAGCGCCACCCGTGAACAATCTGCCTGTGCCTGAAGGGGATCCGTAAGTCACCGAGGAAGTGTACAACGAGAAGGGCATCCTGCATTCTGCCGGGAAACTACCTCCCGGTTGCCAGCCGGGTCGCTAAACGTGGTGGGAGCTTTGCGGCCATGATGCGCTGCTGTGCGGCCTTCAAGTCGTAAGGTACACGGTAATAGTTGAGCGTGTACGTATCGCTATCGAAAAGTGCAAATCCAGCTCGCCAGTCTCCGTCTCTTGGCTGCCCAACTGACCCTGGGTTGATGAGGTAATGCATGTCCTTCTTCAGTTGCCATTCGGCTGACTCTGCCTGCCCAACCGTCTTGTAGGCGGGCCGTAAAGGCCCGTCATGTTGACGGTCCGTGGTGAAAGCACACTGCAGATGTGAATGCCCAAAAAAAGTGAGCGGGCGCTCGGAGGCCAGCAACGATTCCAGGGCGTCTTCCGGCGTGACCAGATATTCATCCTCGTCAATCGGCGAGCCATGCACGAACTGGGCCTGCGCAAACTCCTTCACCTGAATTGGACCCTGCGGCAACTGTGTCAACCACTGAAGATTCGCAGGCGTAAGGTGCTCGCGCGTCCATAAGGCCGCCATTCCCGCGATGGGATTGAAGTCGTTCAGGTCCATGAGCCCGGCCGCAGCCTTATCGTGGTTACCCCGGACAAAGTACGTGCCCAAGCCGCGGGCGCGCTCGATGACTTCATTGGGATTGGCTCCATAACCGACAATATCTCCGAGGTTGACGACAACATCGTGAGCGGGCGCGTGCGCGAGGCACGCTTCGAGCGCTTGCAGGTTGCTGTGAATGTCGCTGAGAACGAGAATGCGCACGTGTCACCGAAGCTACGCGATTATAGACCGTTGGCTCCTACGATGCGGGGCACACAAGTCTTTAGTGTTGCGAGGGCAGTGGCGCATGGATGCGGTTCACAATGGGACAGCGGGCAAGATGTTGGGGTCCCACCTCGACGAGCGGCGGCATCGTCGCTGCACACTCCTGTTCACGAAATTCGCATCGAGGCTCAAACGGACATCCCGGCAATAGCGAGGCCGCGGATGGGACAATCCCTTCAATCGTGCGTAGAGGCGCCTCGCGGCTAGTACGAAGCGTGGGTACGGCTTGCAGCAGCCCGCGCGTGTAGGGATGGGCGGGCGCAGCGAAGATGTCCCGCTTGGAGCCCATTTCGACCAAAGCTCCCCCATACATCACCGCGACCCGATCGGCCAGGCCAGACACGACAGCAAGATCATGCGAGATGAACAAAATTGCCAAGCCGAATCTTGCGCGCAAGGCGCCGAGCAATTCCAAAATTTGTGCCTGAATGGTTACATCGAGCGCGGTCGTGGGCTCGTCCGCAATCAGCAACTTGGGCCGGTTGACGATGGCCATCGCAATCATGACGCGCTGCCGCATGCCTCCAGAAAGTTGATGAGGATAGTCGCGGGCCCGGCGCTCGGAATCCGGTATAGCGACATCATTCAGGGCTTCTACTGCTCGCTTCCATGCCGCATCCTTGTTCACGCCACCGTTCCGCCGATGCGCGTGCGCAAGAATCGCTTCCGCGACCTGATCCCCCACCCGCATGACAGGATTCAGCGCCGTCATCGGCTCCTGAAAGATCATCGCAATTTCCGATCCGCGCAGACGGCGGATCTGGTCTTCGGGCTTCGTGAGCAGATTGCCCTCTTCGCCGAAAAGAATTTCTCCCGACATGCGCGCTTGCGGTGGCAGCAAGCGCATAATCGCCAACGAAGTAACCGATTTGCCGGAGCCGGATTCTCCGACAAGCCCAAGCACCTCACCGGGCGCAATCGACAAGCTAAGGCCGCGAACCGCGGCGACCACGGAATGCGGAGGATCATTTGCCTGCGAACGCACTCGCGCCGGGGCTGCAGGAAATTCGACCGTGAGGTGCCGGATGTCGAGCAGAGGAGCACGGTAATTCTGCGATTGCTGTGATTTTGTCATGCTGAGCGCAGCGAAGCATCCCTATCGCATCATCTGCCACATATAGAGATGCCTCGCTCCGCTCGGAATGACCAGGGATGCTCCTGAAATTAAGATCCGCAATCACAGACCTAAGCAGATCAAACGCGATACGCTTGTCATGCTGAGCGCAGTGAAGCATTCCTACGGCTGCGATGAATGATCGCGAACGATATTACTACGTGTACATCATGGCAAGCCTCTCGGGGACTTTATATGTAGGTGTGACGAATAGTATTGGACGTCGCGTCCAGCAACACAAGCGAGGCGAGGGTTCCGCTTTCACTTCCCGTTACCGGGTAAACAGGCTTGTGTACTACGAGAGCTTCCGCTACATCATTAACGCGATTTCGCGGGAAAAGGAAATCAAAGGTTGGAAAAGGTCGAAGAAGGTCGAGCTGATTGAGTCTCTGAACCCTGGCTGGCGCGATCTCGGCCGCGATTTAGGCCGACAATACCAACGGATACTCTTCTTCGCCATAGGGATTCCTCGCTCCGCTCGGAATGACAATCTGCGCTGCGGATCTACAGTATGAGCCGCCTGCATCACTCAGAACTGATAATGTTGTCATGCTGAGCGCAGCGAAGCATCCCTATCCTTGCATGCCAGCGATAGGGATTTCTCGTGCTGGGCTCGGAGGGACGAGGCCCTGGGCGGGCGAACGAGGCGCGCCAGATCGCGGCAAACGCTGCACGCACAGCCATCCATTACTGCCCCAAGATCAGCGGCAATCCGTTCTTGTTATTCCCGATCACCACCACCTTGGAGTTGCTGCTCTTGGCCAGGGTTTCGGTTGCCTCGATGCCCTTCCACTCCAGCAGCGCGGGGCTGATCCCTTGCGCCACGATCTGCTGGAAGTCGCGAATTCCGGCTGCCTCAATCCGCTTGCGTTGCGCTTCCTGCGTCTCTTTCTGCAGGCGGAAATTCATGGCTAGGGCTTCCTGCTCAGCCTGCTGCTTGGCCTCGATCGAAGCTTTCAGCGTCTGCGGCAGCTGGATGTCGCGCAAGAGCACGTTCTCCACCGTGATACCTCGCTCCCCGAGATGCGTGGTCAATTGTTCATACACCTGCTTGGCTACCATTTCCCGCTCGCCGGTGTAGAGCGCATTCGCCGAGTGAGACGCCGTCGCCTCGCGGATGGCGGCGCGCAGGTTGGGCTCGACCAGCACGTCTACGTAGTTAGGACCCACGGTGCGATAGACCTCCGACGCCTTCTCGGGATTCAGGTGGTAAATGAGCGAGGTGTCAAGATTCATGACCAGGCCTTCGCTGGACGGCACGCTGGCGGACTCTTTGATCTCCTGCGTCCGGATGGAAAGCTCGTTGCTCGCCTTCAGCGGATTGATCATGTGAATGCCTTCGGGCAGGACTTCGCTCGTGACCTTGCCAAATATCGTGAGCACGCCTACCGCTCCCGTCGGCACCTTGACGATAGAGTTAAAGACCAGGATCAGAATGATCAGACCGCCGATACCGAGGGCAATGAGCCGGGAAAGTGTTCCCCCGCCCACTTCAACTACTCTGCGACCTTCACCGTACATTGGCATAAACCGTTCCTCCGTGGGCTGATTGTAGGGTCACCGGGCGGATTCAGTAAGTGATTTCGCAGGAATCCGCCTACACACGTCTGCTGCGGCTTTGGGTTTGACGCTGGCCGCAAGTCCGGTGTACGGTCAGGCAGACTCCGTTTTTGCGGGCGTCGGTCGCGGTCCACCTCGCTCAGCATTCATGCTCACAGGCCCAAGCTTCGCGAATTCGCTCCGCTGGCCAGCGCTGAGTCTGGTGATTGCCCTGGCTCTGCTTCTGCCGGGCTGCGGCTCGAGCAGCCACCCGATGCCGTCTCAACAGGCTCCCGCGCCACTTCCGCCAGTTCCGCTGATCAAGCTCAGCACCGACACTTTTACGAATACGACGAGCCAGCACGCGACGGAAGTTGAACCTGGGGCGTTCGCGTTTGGGTCAACGATCGTGACCGCATTCCAGGTGGGGCGCATTTTTGGAGGAGGGGGCGCGGATATTGGTTTCGCTACCTCCACGGACGGCGGCGCCACCTGGAAGAACGGGTTCTTGCCGGGAATCACGCTGTTCCAGGGAGGAGGAGCGTTCACCGCAGTGAGCGATCCCGCCGTTGCTTACGACGCGACGAACGCCCGATGGCTGATCGCCTCGTTGCCGTTGGGAAGAACGCAGGCTCCCCAGAATATTGTCGCCGTAAGCTCATCACAGGATGGGATCACCTGGAGCTCTAACATTGTGCAGGTCAGCCATACCGCCGACGCCGACAAGAACTGGATTACCTGCGACAACAGTTCGAAGAGCCCGAATGTTGGCAATTGTTATGTTGAGTGGGATGACCCAGGAAATTCCGACTTAATCTGGATGAGTAAATCGAGCGATGGCGGCCAGACTTGGCAGAACCCCGGCCGCAACACCCTGGACAAGGCAACAGGCTTGGGTGGCATCCCGGTTGTGCAGCCTAACAACGGCAATGTTATCGTGCCCATCGAGCAGGTCTGTAACGCATGTGCGCCCTCCATGTTGGCCTATTCTTCGACTGACGGCGGAAACACCTGGAGCGCCACGGTGAAGATCTCTCCGATCACCGACCATCTGGTCGCCGGAGACTTGCGCACAGAACCTCTGCCTTCCGCGAATATTGACGCGGCCGGTACGGTGTACGTCGTGTGGCAGGATTGCCGCTTCCGTGCGAACTGTACGTCGAACGATCTGGTCCTCAGCACGTCAAGCGACGGCACCACGTGGACTCCCCCGGCGCGAATCCCGATTGACGCAATCACCAGCACAGTAGATCACTTCATTCCGGGTTTGGGCATCGATCCGGCCACCTCGGGCAGCACCGCCCACCTGGGACTTACCTATTACTTCTATCCAGTAGCTAACTGCGGGGCCAGCCCTTTGCCCGCATGCCAGCTAGAGGCGGGATTCATTGCTTCGCAGGATGGCGGCACCACCTGGAGCGCACCGACCACGCTCACCATCCCCATGTCGCTCAGCTCCTTGCCCAACACCTTTGCCGGACTAATGGTGGGCGATTACATTTCGACCGTATTTGCCGGCGGCAAGGCGCGGCCGATTTTTGCACTCGCGAATCCGCCGTCCACAGGAAACGTTTTTGATGAAGCTATCTACACAACCACCAATGCTTTTGCGGGAGCAGAAGCCCGGCGCTTCAGCTCGGCTGGAGAGCGTTCAGTGCCCGGCGCACATTCCGATCACGGGCCCCGGAAGTTCTACGATCTGGAGCGGCGTCATCGAGTCGTTTTGCCGCCGAAATAGCGGCATACGATATTTCCAAGTTTCCCAAAACGGGCACCACTGCTGAGTTCTGCCGAAATTTCCACAACCTGCCCGGAGCTGATGAAGCCTGGCCACGAGGTTCTTCTCTCGTTTACAACGCGAAAAACCGTGCCTGACGCGGCTCACACAAGGAAAAGCGAGCGGCACCTGCACCAAATCTGGTCATACGCTTGTGGACGAGCTGCACCTTATTGAATTTGAAGCAGATACAACGCCGCTATTTTTATTGACTCTGAAAATGAGAGGAGTAAAAAGACAATCGTTCTTTGACATTTTCTAAAGTTTTCCCGGTTGGTGCAGCGTCCGGGGCTCAAGCGAGATCACCCTTTCAGTCCGCAAGGAATGAAGGGAGGGTCAGTGAGGGTCTATAGCAAAGCGCTGGTCGAGGAGAACAGGAAAAAACGTCGAAGGCAAGATAGAGTCCCGAGGCGTTGAGCAAGTTTATCCAGTTGGCGGTAAGCCCGGAGCCCGAGCACTGATCGCGCTAAGGCAACCGCAAGGAAGCCCGAGCAGCAGGTCAGCGAGGGTCTAAAGCAAGCTACTGGCTGAGACGAACAGGCTCAACATCACCTCGGGACTCTTATTTCAGTCCTCTGGAATCACTCCTCCGGGCCTCTCAGCATTGCGCCTTTCGTCTGTGTGGCCCTCCCCCGAACAGCCTGCTTCGAGCAGGCTT
>DASSIO010000039.1:0-2398 GCA_035691825.1 Terriglobales bacterium
ATACCACCGCGTTCACGTCGCAAGGCGCGGCTGCCACGATGAAAATCTCAGGAAAGGAGTTGGCGAAGACGGTCGTTGTGCGGGCGGGCGACTTTACCGTTCTCGCGGTTCTGCCTGCGGCGCATCACGCGAGCCTGGAAAAACTGGGCAACGTTTTGGGAAAGCCGGTGCGGCTGGCAACCGAGCAGGAGTTCGGCGAACTCTTCCCCGATTGCGAGCTAGGGGCTATGCCGCCTTTCGGTGAACTCTATGGTTTGCCGATCTACGTCGATAAGTCGCTGGCTGCCGATGAGGAGATTGTCTTCAACGCCGGGACGCACCACGACGCAATTCGCCTGCGCTACGCGGATTTTGCGCGGCTGGCGAAGCCGACGGTGTGCTCGTTCGCGTCCAAGGGCTGAACCGTACCAAGGGGACAACCGCTGAAATAACCCTCGGGGCAAAGAGCATCCAAGCGAGGCGGCAAAGTTCGTACTGATGCCAACTTTACCGGTAACCCCGTTTACCAATTCTCCTGTTCAGAATAGGTCCACCCGCGCTGTCTATGACCACAGCCGGACAAGACAATAGCGACAAACCACGATTCGGGAAAGGTTGGGCGCGATGGCGCTAGCGGCGAAGCCAATTCTGTTGATGCCTCAAACTCTGGAGGCTTTTACTATATACATTCGCAACGCCGAAGCCGCCATGGACGAGACTCTGCATGGACCATTCTTGTGGTCTGACCTAGATGCCGAGAGAACTCATCAGCTCCAGGAAGGAAAGGTCGTTGCACAATTCTGGACGGGCCGCGCTCCTGTCGAAGTGCCGAACGGTTTGATCCATGACTGGATCGGTGCTGCCTTCATTCCCGGAACCAGTGTCGAACATACGTTGGCACTCATTCAGGATTACGACAACCACAAGAATATCTACGCGCCTGAGGTGATTGCCTCAAAGCTCGTAAGCCATCACGGCAACGATTTCCAGATTTATCTACGACTTCTGAAGAAGAAAATCATAACGGTCGTCCTCGACACCGATCATGAGGTGCACTATCAGTCTTTAAGTCAGCAGCGCTGGACTTGCCGCTCGCGCACGACACGAATCGCTGAGGTGCAGGAGGCGGGAAAGCCGAAAGAGAAAGTACTGCCTCCCGATACTGGTTACGGATTTCTGTGGCGCCTGTATTCCTACTGGCGATTCCAAGAGCGTGACGCTGGTGTGTACCTTGAGTGTCGAGCGATTTCGCTGACACGCGACGTGCCACTCGGCCTGGGATGGGCTATCAATCCAATCATCAACAAACTTCCGAAGGAGTCGCTGACCAACACTTTGGTGGCCACGCGTCAGGCGTTACAAGCCAGGGCAAAGTAGCTCCTGTTTCTTCGGGCCTGGGATTTGCTAGCCACGCATTCAGTTTGTTCACCGCTCTGCGATGGTTCGTCCCTGGTCAAATCCCGGTTCGTTTTCTAACCGGACGAGTTCCTTCCTATACCTAAGCAGGAAAGTTTGGCTATTAACAAGCTAGCGAGGAAATGACCAGAACCTTCCCCTGATCGGTAACCGCCTACGTCTCCCGCCAATCCCGTTCATACTCTACCAACTCAGCGCCCGGCCTCCATAACCGCGCCAAAGGAATAACCGCGTTCCTCTTCCCACGGAAATGGAGTCGCTGTTTTTCTCTTGGGGGCTTGCAGGTCTTTCCCCGATTGACCGGCTACAGCAGAGACCTATGCTGGCAATGATGAGGTGACACGTCTGCCCAAACGGCGCATCTCACCGTCACGAGGATGCGCCGTGCGCGTCGAAGCCTCGGCTCGGAAAGGTGGCAAAAGGTTGCGGCATGGGTTATCGAGAGAACGTCCTGATGAATAAAAGAGACGGCCGCAAAAAGGTGTTGTTTGTTTGCTTGGGGAATGCCTGCCGCAGCCTCATGGCCGAAGCCATTGCCCGTCTGGAGGCCCCCGATGCAATCGACGCCTTCAGCGCCGGCTTCATGCCCATTGGCTTCGTGCCGGAACTCACGAAGCAAACGCTGATGAAAAACGGGTATTGGGCGGAAGGCTTGGAATCCAAAGGTATCTCCTCCGCCGCTTGGAAGCGAGCCGACGTCGTCATCAACATGACTGGCCGGCCTGTAGAAGAGGCCTTCCGCGAGCATTCCAAGGTTGTGGACTGGGAGATTGAGGATCCTTTCGAGCGCGGCCCCGAGGAATATCAGTGGGTTTTCGAAAAAATTCGGGCACGCGTTCAGGAACTGGCGGAAGAGTGCAAAAGGGAATACGCCGCAAACCGCGTTGCGGAACGCCGTAGCCGGCCGCTGCTGCGCGCCAGATCGCCGATGTCCCGTGTGCAGCAAAACCTGCGCATAGAACTTCCGAACCCTAATGCGTCTGAAACTGCAGCTCCGGTGCAA
>DASSIO010000040.1:0-3456 GCA_035691825.1 Terriglobales bacterium
CCAACTACTAGAATCTTCATTCGAAGAGCCTCTTGAAAAATTCACTTCGAACGATAGTCGCACGGCTAAAGCGTGTCAACTCGCCACCAGGCCCCGTCGATACGCCAAGCCGGGGCTTTTCAGCAAAAAACTACACATCACTTTTATGTAGCGTAAGCCGCAATCTTTACTGATTCGTGTAGTGCATCACTGTTTTCCACCCCTCCTGGTAGACAGCAACTAGACTGAATAGAACCGGGGCCATCCTCGAGCCTCCCGATGCGAAAGGAACAAGTATGTTGCTCATTCCCCTCCGCCACGAGAACATGCAGGGACGTCGCTGGCCCGTCGTCACCTTTGCGCTGATCGCACTGAACGTTTTCGCTTTTCTTGCCACTCATTGGACGATCTTGGACCAAAGCGCCCAGCTCTCCCAGAAGTCCGATGTCCCCAAACATCTGCTGATGCTTGCTGCCATGCATCCGGAACTGAAAATGGGTGAGGACGCGAAGAGATTCGTCGAGCCACTTGCGGCCAAATATCCGGCCGACTGGAAGCAGCTTGGATCCCGCGACCGGAACCCGGTAGACCAATGGGACTACAGGATTCGCGAAATCGATGACCCCACTGAACTCCAGTCTGAAATGGACACGCTCTCCCAGCAATTTGAAGACATGGAGCGAAACACTCTTCTGGGACGTTTTGGTTTTGTCCCCGCACACCCGGCCGCCATCTCCTACCTAACCGCTAATTTTCTTCACGGTGGTTGGCTTCACCTCATTGGCAACATGTGGTTTCTCTGGCTCGCAGGATTCATTCTCGAAGATAACTGGGGCCGAGCTATCTACTCGATCTTTTACCTTGTAGCGGGCGCCGTGGCGCTCCAATTTCATGGTTGGATGTACCCAAATAGCCTTGTCCCTTGTCTAGGTGCGTCCGGAGCTGTCGCGGCATTGATGGGCGCTTTCCTCGTCCGTTTCCCAAGACTGAAGATTGAGATGTTCTGGGCCTTTTTTTATGTACGCGGTCGTTTCAAGGCTCCTGCCTATTGGCTGCTTCCTCTCTGGGGACTCATGGAGCTCTTCTACGGCTCCCTATTTGGCCAATCCTCCGGTGTCGCCCACTGGGCACACGTCGGCGGCTTTGCTTTCGGTATGTTAGGTGCACTCGTTCTTTCCCGCTCCGGGCTTGAGCACAAAGTGAGCGCCGCCATCGAGGATAAGGTGGGTTGGACAGCAGATCCCGCAATCGTCCAGGCGACTGAGGCTATGGATCATGGCAATGTTGATGAAGCTATCCGAATTCTCAAGGAGCATGTCAATGCGAAGCCCGACTCTGCCGACGCCTTCGTACTTCTGCAGCAGCTACATTGGCGCAAGGGAGATTCCGCCGGGCATCAGGACGCCACCATTAAACTCTGCCAGCTCCACCTGAAGAGTCACGACGGAGAAGCCGCCTGGCGCGATTATGAGGAGTTCCAAAACACAGGTGGCCAAAAACTTCCTGCCGCCACTTGGCTCGATCTTTGCCGCTTTCTCGAGGGGCAGCAAAACTTTGACCGTGCTGTCACAGAGTATGACAAGCTCTCTGCCGCTTATCCCACCGAGAGGCAGTCGCTGCTCGCCCTCATGGCCGCTGGTCGGCTATCTCTGAAGAAACTAGGCCGACCTGCGGAGGCTATCCATTTCTACCGGACGGCCTCGGCTTCCTCCGTCCCACACCTCGATTGGGAGTCCAATATTCAGGCGGGCATCAAAGAAGCTACGGCCGCATTGTCGTCGCCTGCAATGCCAGCGGAGAAGGCAAGAGCAGAGAATGATGTACTAAATACTAAATATAATTCTATTAGTTAATATAAATGAAAACAGTCTATGCTTACGCTTAAGCTCTTCTTCCGGACGCTTCTGTGGAGTTTGCAAGCTTACGGAATCGCTTGTTAGGCTTGCCCGACTGCTCGTATCGGAATTGTTACTCCGGTGGCCGCGTCTGAAGATGCCAACATATGGCAGCGTCCATCAAAAATGCCGCCGGGATCGATCACCATGCAAGGAGAATGTACTTCGCCGGTAACTACCCCCTTCGCCTGAATCTCCACTCTGCCTTTCGCGAAGATCACTCCATCGAAACGGCCGGAAATTACTACCCGGTTGCCTTCGATCTGCCCTTCGACCTTAGCGCGTTCGCCCAGAACGACGGTCTGTTCGGAAATGATATTTCCTTTCACGTTTCCGTCGATTCGAAACGTCCCGGTAAGTTGCAGCGTTCCCTCGAGGGTGACGCCCTGATCGATGAACCCTGTCCACTCTTCGCTTACCCCATCCTTCGAGGCTCCGGGCCACTTCCATGCCATCACATTTCTCCTATAGCAACTCTCCTACTTTAGCGACTGGAGAGGGTATGTCAACGCAACGAATGAGTGGAGTTGTCCAAATGATACGTGGAACATGTGGACAGGCAGGATTTTCTGAAAGGAATCCAGGGCTATTTCATCAAGCGATCGTAAATTCCCATCAATTGGGAGTCGTCGTAAAACTCGAGGACCAGCTGGCCGGGACGCATTTTCGTTTTTTGGCGCAGAAGGATTTTGGTTCCAAGGTGCCGTTGTAACTCTTCGATCGCCGCTTTGATGTTTGCGTCCATGTGGACTTGCACCGAAGGGTTGGTTCCACGGGAGCGACGCGCGGCTAATCTCTCAATTTGCCGGACCGTCAATCCGCCCCGCGAAGCACGCTGAGCAAAGCGCATTCTCAATGGCAAGTCCGCCACAGCCAAAAGCGCCCGTCCATGGCCTGCGGTCAGCTTGCCTTCTTCTATCCAGTCTTGAATCTTGGTCTCCAGCTTTAGAAGCCGAATGGAGTTTGCGACCGTAGCGCGGTCTTTCCCCGTTCGTTCGGCTACGGCTTCCTGCGTGAGTTGGAATTCATCCATCAGGCGTTCGAATGCGCGCGCGGCCTCAATCGCGTTTAGGTCCTCGCGCTGAATATTCTCCACCAGCGTCATTTCCAGAGCGAGTTCGTCGGGAACCTGTCGTACGATCGCGGGAACCTTTGTCAGGCCTGCCCGCTGCGCCGCCCTCCATCGCCGTTCGCCGGCGATCAGCTGAAATCGATTCCCGATCGGCCGAACCACCAAAGGCTGAATGATTCCGCTGGACTTGATAGATCGAGCCAATTCTTCCAATGCTTCTTCGCGGAATCGCGTACGTGGCTGAAATGGACTCGGTTCAATCAAATCGATGTCGATTTGCAACGGCCCTTGCGCAGTCCCTTCTCGTGCCGGAGCCGCCGCTGCGGCGCCTGCATTGGTGGAATGGGGTTGCGCTGGCGCTGATGTTGCCTGCGGCTCAGGCTCCCGAATGAGCGCTCCGAGCCCCCGTCCCAGTGCGTTTCTCGGCATTGGCAATTACCTCCTGGGCAAGTTGCGTATAGCCCTCTGCCCCTTTGCTATGAATATCATAAAAAATAATGGGTTTTCCGA
>DASSIO010000041.1:0-5280 GCA_035691825.1 Terriglobales bacterium
AATGGTTTTGGGACGAGTCAAGTTGAGCGTGCGAGGGAAGTTGCTGAAAGATCGCGGTGAGACATTGCTGGTGACGCCCGAAATCGGTTGCGATGTTGAAATTCCTAAAACGACGGTGCTGGCCATAGAGGAGGCTCGCCGCGTCAGGAAATCCGGGCCCACATTTCTCTATAGCTGATCGGGCTTGGCTTCATGGTTTGGAAGAGCTTATGTCTACAGTCATCCTGAGATTTCCATGTGTTTTGAGGGGGGAACCACTAAATTGGCGGCCCCAGACTCGTCGATTGTGAATCACTCTGAGCAGGTCTCTGTGTACTTCGGACGTTCACAGGTAAGTGATGTGAGGCGGTGCCGATGATGAAGCAAACGACTCCAACTTTACCGCGGTCTACGTTATGGGCGAGGGCAAGAGAAAGACTGGCCGGCTCGCACAAATGTCCATGCTGTGGTAGCGCCCATGTACGGCGGTCTCGCAAAAAATCCCTCTTCGAGAATTTTTTAGAGCGGTTTTGCTTCGTCCAGCCCTATCGCTGCAATAGATGTGACTGGAGGTTCTGGAGCAGAAAAACGAATCGCCCCGCGCCACTCCAACTCAGGCATGATTCACGATGGCGTTGATCAAGACTGGTAGTGGGAAACGATACTAAACCTACACACGGACTAACAGACTTTCAGTGCCTCACGACTCGGGCCTCATTGCCTAGCTATGTAGATTGTCAGTTCTTGAATCCTTACACGGAGTGAGAGCGCACCCGGGAACACGTTCCAGACAGCAATCCACAGACTCTACGAGCCAGGAAGCTCCAAGACATTCTAAGGGGAATTTGGCCGACAGTAGCCTTATGCAGTAGCACTCCGCTGCTTAGCCTCAGTCGGCTCCGGTTCGGCGACACTGGACAGCGGGATTCGCACTTGGATTCTCGTGCCATGCGACACTTTCGAGTCGATCGAGAGTTGGCCGCCAACCAGCCGTAGGCGCTCGCGCATGCTGATCAGGCCAAGACCCTTATCCCCTGCCACAAATGCAGGGTCGAAGCCTACCCCTTCATCTGTGATGTTTAGCTTGATTTGATCGCCGCTATAGGTCAGGTCCACAGCTGCCTGCGAGGCCCCGCTGTGCCTCACGACGTTCATAAGAGCTTCTTGCGTGATTCGAAATAGACAGAGACTGATGTCCTTGGTAACCGGCCCTTGAGCACGCTCGTGGACGAATCGCACTCGAAGATTATGTTGAGCTGTGAATTCTCTGCAAAGGCCCTCCAGCGCAGCGGCAAGACCAAGCGTGTCCAACCTTGTTGGGTGAAGCTGACGAGACATATTATGCAGTTCGGATGAGAATTCTTCGGCTAGTTCTATGATGTTCTGAAGTTCCTCCGCTGCCTTTAGCGACAGCTCCGTCTCTTCTTGCTTTAGTCGCTCGAGTTTTACCTGAAGAAGTGCCGCCCGCTGACCCAATCCATCGTGTAACTCTCGGGCAATACGGGTGCGTTCTTGCTCTTGCGCGTGGATCAAGCGACCGCTCAGCTCCGAACACTCTTGCTCCGCTTCTTTGCGTGCCGTGACATCTGCAACCATGCCTACTAACCGCAACATACGGCCTCGTTCGTCGAAGTAGGCGCGTCCGTTTCCCTCTACCCAAATTAAGCTACCGTCAGCTCGCAATGTGCGACAGCTGACCTCCAGGCAGGGATTCTCCGGATTCAGATTCGCGACTGCAGCGGTGAGCCTTTTTCTATCGTCCGGGTGACAATTAGCAAATAAATGTTCGCAGGCAGGGAGCGTGGGCTCATCTTTTGCAAGAACGTGACCGCTCGTCGATCGCATCGGCATTACCGTGGAAGCGTCCCACTCGTATGCCATCATTTTTCCGGCCTGAGCCGCAAGACGAAGACGCTCCCCACTCTCACGCATCGCCTCTTCTACATTCTTCCTCTCCTCCACAAGTACAGCGAGGACCAAAAAGGGCGCAGCGGCAAAAAATAAGAACAACTGCAACGCAAAGACTTCATTGATCGGATCCGATTCGGTGAACGGCCCTCGCCCATGGACTGCGCCCCAGATGGACATGAGAGCGACTATGCTTGCCGCAGTACTAGCCCCTGTCAGGCCGAACCGTAGAGATGCCCATAACAAAAATGGCACGAGAGAATAGAGAAGTGCAGGCAAAGGGACTGTCTCGCGAGCAACGAACATGAAGTGACACAAGAAAATGAGCGCTGCGGCGAGTACCGCGGCTTCCAAGTAAAAAGCGAGCGATGCGCGCCGCCACTTCTGGCGTTGGTCAAACCAACCCAGAATGGTTGGCGTCAGTGTGAGAAATGCCAGCCCTTCCGACAGAAGACTTATTCTCCAGCTAATCCAACGGTCCCCGGCTAAGCTATAGCAGCCAATGGATGCAGCGACGAGAGACGCGAGAATGACAGTCAAGAACACATACTTTACCAGCGCATTCAGGCTGCTTAATCGATGCGCGCCGTTTAAGACGTAGCTCACGCCCCAAGAAGCCACTAGGATTTCGAGTATGTCGCTTAGAATGAGCCCGCCAATGGACAGAATCGGCACGCCAGCTTGTACGTCGTATAAGACAAATCCCGTTAGCCCGGCCGTAATAAGCAGTGGCCACAGCCTACGTGGATTCAGGAGCAGAATTGCGACTAGGACCGCGCACCCAGGCCAAAGGGGCCACAGCGTTTGGGGCGCAGTGATGATTAACGCGCCTCCCAAGCGGGCTGCCAGATAACACACCATGGCCACTAGACATAATAAAACCCCGGTTCGAACGGGAGAGTTCGAATTCCATAAGGCCCAAGCTGAGCGACCGCGATCGCCTTCCACTTTTACTCCCGATTCTGCGAACTCACGCCATCTGAGTCGTTTGGTGCACCAGGCACCACTCTGCGTTAGGGCAGAACGGACGCCGGCGCGAGGCAGACTAACAGTCGTTTTACGTAATTTTCAATTGCGATAAGTCTGCCTTCCACACATATCAGCTGCAAAAAGTGCGTCGACAAACATGGGCACAACGTTATGCCGCGGGCGGTCGCACCTCACCCAACTCACTGCAAAGCATGCTGCTCTTACGCACACAGTGCCGCGATACTTAGGCGCATGCCCTCACTGCCTTGGTCCCGGCGCGAAGCGGTACGCGGGCGCGAACAGATGTTCCCTTCCCCGGCGTCGATTCAATAAGTAAATCTCCGTTGATCAGCTTCAGTCGCTCCCTCATGCTCGTGAGACCCAACCCCCTGCCTCGCTTTGCTGCCTCGATTTCGAACCCCATGCCTGAATCTCTCACTATCAGGTGAACTTCATTTGTCTGTTCGGTTATCTGCACTTCGGCACTTCTTACTCCGCTGTGTTTGACAACGTTGTGGAGGGCTTCCTGTAGGACCCTGAAGAGCGGCAAACCTATTTCAAACGGCAAAGAACAAACTACATCACTTTTGAACTCAATCTGTATTTTCTGCCGCTCTGCAAACTCCTTACACCAACTCTTCATTCCAGAGACAACGCCCAAGTGCTCCAGCTTTGACGCGTGCAACTCGTGAGAGAGTGCTTGAACATCGTCCAATATCGCCATCGTCTCTTCCTGAAGCTCTTGAAGGCGGCCAGGGAGTTCGAGGGGATTGTCTTGCAATCGTTGCAGACCTATCACCAACATAGCCAATCGCTGGTTAACGTCGTCGTGGAGTTCCCTACCAATCCGGGCGCATTCTTGTTCCTGCGACTCAATAAGTTTCCGGCTCATGCCTGAGAGGGCTTCTTCGCTTCGCTTGCGTCGCGTAATGTCTTCAGAAAAAATGAGAATACCGCCGATCGCCCCGTCGGCCCGCCGCCAGGGCCGAACTTCCCAGCGCAACCACATTGTGCCGCTTTCCCGATCCCACCGGTCTTCGTCGGCCCGAATCGTCTCTCCTTCAAGCGCGTGGCGGTAAATTTCTTTCCAGCCGTCCGGCATGTCAGGCAAAAGTTCGTAGTGCGAACGCCCCAGCACACGGGAACTGTTAATCGAATAATCCTCGCACCAACGGTCGCTCACTTGGACGTACCGCATGTCGCGGTCGAGCATCGCCACTCCGGCCGGCACACTCTTGACGAAGATTCTCAGCAGTTCCTCCTGTGATTGGAGCACTGCGTCCAGCGCCCTTAAACTTTGGCTGACTTCCGCAAGCGACACTTCCGCTGTCTTTTTCGCCGTAATGTCCTCCACCATAGCGAGCACCAGCGGAGTCGCGCGGGTTTTCAGCAAAGAGACACTCAAGTTTCCCCAGACTAACGATCCGTCGCGCCGAAAATAACGCTTTTCTAGCTGGTACTGATCGATCGAACCAGCTCGCAGTTGCTGAAAAAGTGCCCAATCCTTTTCCGAATCCTCAGAAGGACAAAACTCCGCGCAATGTCTGCCGCGCACCTCTTGTTCGGTCAGACCTATCATCGAGCAAAACGCAGGATTCACGAAGAGGACATGCCCCTCGAAATTTTCTACCGCAATTCCGATAGGACTCGCGCTTAACACATCACACAAACTCAGGCTGTCTGGGGCGAGAGGGGGCGCTGCTGCTTTCATAGCGGACTCCGCTCTGGGTTGGGCTGAGTTATGGGGAGTATAAGACAGAATTCGAGCTATGGCTAGGCGATTAGCTATAAAACCTTCAGTACGGCCCTTGCAACTTGGCTTAATGCGCCCCTTGGCCGGTTGTCTGACGCAATGCAGCGGACCGCCGCGCCGTGATCCATTGTGGGCAGTCAGGCGAAGAGTACATCGACATTAGGATTTGTGTGGGAAATCTTAAGTGAAAAGACGGTGAAAAAAGACAACGAAGATTCCTCAAAAAGCCAATCGTGGCGATCGGCTTCATGATATTGCATCTAATTATCCTACAAACGTTGGGATGTTACGGCAGAAGTCGCGAGTTAGAGTTTCATCGTCCCTGCCATATCTGACAAACAAATTGCATGCATTTCGCCATAACAACCTGGCTGCAAACTTATTCACACGTCGTGCGAGAGCAACGTAAATTTCTCGCGTTCTGCCTCAGCTCGATACACTGTCCACCATCACGAGCGTGCCGCTGACCACCGATTCTTGAGTGGAACTTTTTGGGATGGTAGACGTAGTATTTGATGAGGAGAAGAACTATGTTTTGCGACGGCTGTGGAACACCGTTTGCGGCAGGGACTTCCTACTGCAGTTCGTGCGGCAAACAACTCACATCGGCGCCGGCAGCCCCGGTAGCTGGCAGCGCGGCGGCTCCAATGGCTGCTAGAGCTGCAGGTGAT
>DASSIO010000042.1:0-30723 GCA_035691825.1 Terriglobales bacterium
ACGGTAGTCATTGGGGTTGCGCAGTCCGAACTCCACATAGGCCCGCATGCCCTTCTTGAGCTCTTCGACCGGATCTTGCCATTCCTTTCCGTTCCGCAGAGCCGCCAACGTCTTCAGCAGACGCGCGAAACTCTCCTCCACCAGGCACTCGAACAGTTCTTCCTTGCTCTTGAAATGCAGATAGACGCTGCCCGGGGAGTACTCGATCTTTTCCGCCAGCTTACGCATGGAGAAGCTCTCGTATCCCTGGCGCACAAAAATCTCGCGGGCGGCATCGAGAATGAATCGGCGCAGTTCCTCTTTATGTTTCCGGCGTCGGGACGATGCGCTCATATTGGTGAACCATGTTTACATTACTGAACACTGTTCATTTCTGTCAAGATATTTTGCCTGAATTTGGCGCGAGTGGCTACCGGCGAACGGCGGATGTGCACACCGGCTCGACGCGCAATCCTGCAGGCTTCGTAAAATACCTGCGCTGGAAGTAGAACGCGACGTTGACCAGAGCGATCATGACCGGTACTTCCACCAACGGCCCGATCACGGCAGCGAATGCCGCGCCCGAATTGATTCCGAACACCGCCACCGCGACCGCAATCGCCAGCTCGAAGTTGTTGGAAGCCGCCGTAAAAGCCAGAGTCGTGGTCCTGGAGTAGTCCGCTCCGAGCTTCCTGCCCAGGTAGAACGACACCAGGAACATGACGACGAAATAAATCAGCAGGGGCACGGCGATGCGAATCACGTCGAGCGGCAAGCGAACGATGTACTCACCTTTGAGCGAGAACATTACGACGATCGTGAACAGCAGCGCGATGAGCGTCAGGGGGCTCACGCGCGGCACGAAGTTATGGTCGTACCACTCCCGCCCTTTCGCCCGGAGCAGCACCGCGCGCGTGAGAAACCCGGCCAGGAACGGAATGCCGAGATAGATAAAGACGCTCTGGGCAATCTCCGCGATCGAGACTCGCACCACCATGCCGTGCAGACCGAGAATTGGCGGCAGGACGGTGATAAATATCCAGGCATAGACCGAGTAGAAGAACACCTGAAACAGCGAGTTGAAAGCGACGAGTCCTGCCGCGTACTCGGTGTTGCCGTCGGCCAGCTCGTTCCACACGATGACCATGGCAATGCAGCGAGCCAGGCCGATCATGATGAGCCCGGCCATGTATTCCGGGTAGCCGCGCAGGAAGATGATGGCCAGCGCGAACATGAGGACCGGACCGATGATCCAATTCTGTAGCAGCGACAGTCCGAGCACGCGCTTGTTGCGGAAGACCTCGGGCAGCTCCTCGTAGCGCACCTTGGTGAAAGGCGGGTACATCATGACGATCAGGCCCACCGCAATCGGGATCGAAGTTGTGCCCACGCTGAACCGGTTGAGGAATAACACGATGCCGGGTATCAGCCAGCCGGCGACAACGCCCAGCAGCATCGCGCCGAAGATCCACGCCGTCAGGTAACGATCCAGGAATCCGAGACGACGAGCCGTTGATTCGCTCATATCAGTTCCTCTCCTCAACCCGTGCGTGCATCACTGGAGCAGGAGCCGGCGCGCCCTGAAGGTTCACAAACTTTCCGCAGCAGGCTCGCCTTAATCGCGAACGCTCGCGTGCCATCTCCTTGTCGGCTGCAAGCCAACGCAATGTTTCCATGAGCAATTTGCGGGCGAACTGGTTTCCGGGAACAGCGATGCGATAGTGCATCCACTTCCCATCACGTCGAGCTGCAACCAGGCCCGTGCGTCGCAGATACGCCAGGTGTCGCGAGATCGTTGGCTGCGGCGCGTCCAGTATTTCCACCAAGAAGCAGACGCAGACCTCCTGATCGGCAATGAGGTTCAGAAGGCGCAGGCGGGTGCGGTCCGCGAGTCCCTGAAAGAGGCGCTCCATCTCTGCAATTGCGATCCTGGACATACCCGGAGCCTAACACACATATACGTCTTAACGAATATGTCGCTGTCGAAAAACTTGGTTCCAAATTGGGTCCAGTCGGCATCTCTTGGCTATAATCCACCCAAATTGACAGCCAAAAATGGCCACTCCGTGAGGCACACGCGAATCATTGTCACGCACTACGGCGGGCCCGATGCATTGCAGATCATTGAAGAGGACTGCCCCGAGCCAAAGCGTGGCGAAGTGCGGGTAAAAGTGCTGGCCGCAGGCGTTGCGTTGCCTGATCTCATGGCGCGCGAGGGCTTTCATCCCGAGACGCCACCGGTGCCCTTTACGCCCGGCTGGGACCTGATCGGAATGGTAGAACGGCTCGGCGACGGTGTCTCCGGAATCGAATCAGGACAGATCGTTGCCGCGATGCCGATCAGCGGCGCCTATGCCGAGTTCGTCTGCCTCCCCCAACGTGAATTGGTTCCGGTGCCGCCCGGGTTGGACGCAGCCGAGGCTGTCAGCTTAGTGCTGAATTACATCACGGCCTACCAGATGCTGCATCGTTCCGTTCACGTCAGGCCAGGGCAGCGCGTGCTGATCCACGGCGCGGCAGGCGGAGTCGGCTCTGCATTATTGCAGCTTGGACGCCTTGTCGGGCTGGAGATGTACGGCACGTGTTCATCGCGAGGTGCGCCAGCCGTCTCCGACCTGGGCGGCACCCCGATCGATTACCGGAATCAGGATTTCGTCAAAGAAATCCGCCGCCTCACGAGTGAGGGCGCAGACGTTGTGTTTGACGGCATCGGGGGCAGCCACGTCTGGCGTTCGCGCGAGGCGCTCCGTA
This sequence comes from Terriglobales bacterium, assembly GCA_035691825.1. Lineage (GTDB taxonomy): Bacteria > Acidobacteriota > Terriglobia > Terriglobales > Acidobacteriaceae > Gp1-AA122. Next base: position 2,731 of record DASSIO010000042.1, read on the forward strand.
CCGGCGGCAAGGTAGTGGTTTATGGTTTTACGTCCAAGCTGCGCGGGCGACGAGTGGCTTCAGGCCGAGCAGGCGGTCGTCACCGTTTTCGTGAAGCCGCCATGCTAGGCGCACAGGTTGTCCGCAGCTGGCTTCTGCCGGGTCGGAAGCGGATGGTGCCCTACAGCATTCAGACGCTCAAACGTTTGCGGCCGGCGTGGTTTCGGCAGGATCTGATCGCGCTGCTCGACCTCCTGCAACAGAAAAAGATCAAGCCGCTGATCGCACAGCGACTTCCTCTCGCCGAGGCAAGACACGCGCACGAGTTGCTCGCGGAGGGAGGCGTGATAGGCAAGATCGTGCTTGTACCCACCATGTAGGCAAACCTGCGTCCATTCCGAAGGGGCTGGATGCCAGGAGAACTCCTCCCAGTCGTGGGAGGAAAATGTCTTTTGTACATCTCTTTTCATAGAACTCGTTGACACGGCGCATAATGCAGGCTTGTTCCACCTCAGTTCCCGAGCCGTCAGCATTCAATATTCCGAGGTCAGAGGCATGTTCCGCATCGCGACCATCTTCCTTGCAGTTTTGTGCGCAGGTTCGCCTTCCGGCGCCGCGGCTGCCCAAGCCGTCAAGCCCGTGCCCCGCATCGAAGTCACCGCTCCCGGCGACGTCGCCATGGTGGAAGTACTCAATGACGCGCTGGCCGCGCTCAGCGAGAAGGTCACCGCCTGCGTCAACGCCGGGCGGAAACCGGAGACATGCCGGTGCAGCTATCCGCAGGAGTTGACCCGGCTGAGGACAAGCTACGCGAGGCTGATCCAACGGCACCCCGAGTGGAAAGATCAGTTGTTGTCCTATCATCGTCTGGACAAGGACGGACGCAACATCAGCGGTACATTGGTTCTGGAAAGCCTTCGCCGGCAACTCGAAGTGCTCCAATGCAAGTGAGATGGCTTTGCTGCGCTCGTGCAGATTCGCTGCCGGGGCGAACAGAAGGCGCGAATTTACGATACTTGACTGTTGTCGCGATGCCCAAGCCTCTTTTTACGACAACCTTGCCGATGAGTACGATCAGATATTTGAAACTGGGAGACCACAAGACCGGTTGTCTTAATCAGTCGCTCCAAGGGTCATTGCGGAGTTTTGACAAGGCTGGTAGAGACTAGGACAATGAGGCAACTGCCGCGCTGAGGTTTCTGCCATGGGTCCCGCTCGCCAGATCCTCCTTTTATTGATCGCTGCAGCGCTGCCAACCGCATCCCTCACAGGTCTTGGGGAGAAGCGGCTTCCCGAAATCGTGGCCAATGACAATCGCTCAGCAACGGGCCAGGTGCGTGATGGCGTGTTGAGCCTCGAACTGGAAGCGCGGGAAGGCATCTGGTACCCAGAGGAACACGACGGTCCCGGGCTACAGGTTCAAGCGTTCGCAGAGCCCGGCCGTTTCCCTGAAATTCCAGGGCCAACCATCCGAGTACCCGAAGGCACGGAGATTTTGGTCAGGATACGCAATGCGATCCCGGGTGCAACTCTCGTGCTCCACGGACTACACACTCGGCCAGGCAAATCCGACGAGACCATCCAACTTGCTCCTGGAGAACGACGCGAGGTTCGCTTTCGAGCAGGTGCCCCGGGGACCTACTACTACTGGGCGACAACCACCGCCGAGGTCCTGCCCGAGCGCATCGGCGTTGAGCGCTACGGCGTTGACAGCCAACTCAACGGGGCTCTGATCATCGACCCGCAGGGAGCGCGGGCAGAGGATCGGGTGTTCGTCATAAGTTGGTGGGAAAATCCCGCGATGAGGGCAATGGGCGGAGACCCATTCGTGAAGGGCCGCAATGCGATTGTGATCAATGGTCGCGCCTGGCCTTATACCGAGCGGCTGACCTACCGAGTAGGCGATCTGGTTCGCTGGCGGTGGATCAACGCCGGGCAGGGAAATCATCCCATGCACCTCCACGGTTCCTTTTACACCGTGGAAAGCATGGGCGACGGGGAACGCGATACGGCGCTCACCGCCGACCAGCGACGGTTCGTGGTCACGCAGTTACTGCGCCCGGGCGGCACGATGTTGTTGACGTGGACGCCGCACGAGCCCGGCAATTGGCTGTTCCATTGCCACGTCCTGGCGCACATTTCTCCCGGTCTTCGGCTTCGGCCGCCCGGCAAAGGACCCTCGGTCGCAGGACCTGAATCGCATCACGCGATGGAAGAGATGGCGGGTCTGGTGCTGGGTCTTCATATCCTGCCGTCGCGTGCCGCACCTGCCAGGAAGCAGCCAACCATGCCGCTACGGAAGCTTCGGCTGGTGGCGCAACCGCTGCCCGGGCGCTACGGCAGCAGTCCAGGCTTCGCCTTTGCACCTCAGGAAGAGTCACCTGGGGTGGCAGAATCGCCGGGTCGTATTCCCGGACCACCCATCGTGCTCACTCGCGGCCAGCCGGTACAGATCACAGTGGAGAACAAACTCCCTGAGCCTACATCCGTGCACTGGCACGGGCTGGAATTGGAGAGCTACTACGACGGCATCGCCGGCTGGAGCGGCACACCGGGTCATATCGCGCCGATGATTCAACCCGGCGCTTCTTTCGTCGTGATATTCACGCCTCCGCGCGCGGGCACGTTCATCTATCACACGCACCTCGACGATGTCCGCCAGCTTAGCTCCGGACTTTATGGGCCGATTGTCGTTTTGGAGCCCGGTCAATCGCTCGATCCAGAAAAGGACCGTATCATGCTGATGAGCGTCAAAGGACCGACCGACAATACCGCCATCATGCTGAATGGTGAAACCGACCCCGGTCCGATCGCACTGAAACAGGGCGTCAGATATCGCTTCCGCTTCATCAACATTACGCCGCACGATCCCCTGCTCACCGTCTCGCTCTTGTCCGGTTCGTCCCCGGTCATGTGGCGCGCGATAGCCAAGGACGGAGCTGATTTGCCCCTGCCCCAGGCGACTGACCGTCCGGCGCGGCAGACCGTGTCAGTGGGTGAGACTTACGATTTCGAATTCCAACCCCGATCTGCGGCGGAACTCCGCCTCGAAGTCCTCCGCCCAGCGCGGGCGGCGGTGGCTCCGTCACAGATCGTTGTTCCTGTCCATGTTCACTAGACTTTGTGACACGCCCCCACTTTGTCTGCCTGGTGTTTCCACGAGAGGGAAAACTCGTAATCAACGACTGTCGGTAACGATGGCAAACTCAACCTTGACCTCGTTCTTCACCTTGACCGTCCCACCGCCGACACGGATTGGCTTGATGCCGAAATCTGTCTGCTTCAGCACGGCCGAACCACGATATTGTCCCTGCAGGCGGGAAACGCGCAGCGCGATCGGGCGCGTCTCGCCATGCAATGTCAAGTTGCCCTGCACTGCCCACTCGTTCTGGCCGCTCGGTTCGACGCTCGTCGATTGAAATCGGATCTCTCGAAATCGCTGTGGGTCAAGCACCTCGGGGCCCAACATTGCTTCCTGTACCTGGGCGCGCTTTTTCGCGTCGAGGCCCGGGTCCAGTACCCTCATCTGGTTTGGATCGACCGAGAATTCAACCGACTTCCGTCTTTCGTCAATGCTGCCGGATGCGATCGGCGCACGGATCTGGTGATTATCGCCGGCAAATGAAAAGATTCCGGAGCGATAGACCTGGACAGTCAGTGTCGAGCGCGCGACATCGATCGTCGCTGCTCCGGTGATAGGCTTGGACTGGGTCGCCAGCAGCGCTGGAAACGTGGTCAAGACCGTCGCTAAGACTGCGGCCCGCAAGTTCGGTTTCATGCGTCCTCTTTCTCATGGCGGCCGTATTGTGGGAGCCGGATGCGGCCGCCACCGTTGCGCCGTGCGGCATTCGCTTCAGCGCTTTAGATTCTCAGCTCGCAGCGAATGTTTTCGACTTCCACGCTAGAGCCGGTCGAATCGCTGTCCAACTGCTTCTTCTGTGCGGGACGCTCATGCGGTCGTGCGGAGTCCATACGAAATTAGAAAGATGCGGCCGCCCGCCGGTCGAATGTCTTTCACTTGTCACCAATTTGTAAAAATTTCTCCATGTGCCAAGTTAGCGCCAACTGTGCTGAGACAATTCTTGTTCCAGGTGCTCACTCCAAGATTGCTGCGTCGGTTGGTGCTCGCTCAAATAACATCGGCGCACGTGTCAGAGATGGGGCGACGCCGGAACAGGACCGTTTCTCGTAATCGTTTGCCAGGATAACTCCCGGCCAGAAAAGAGCCGCAACCGATGCAACCCACGCCGGACAAGGTCTACAAGCAGATCAACAATGCCCTGTACGACGAGCAGGGCAACACCTGGTGGGATGAAAACCAATGTCTGCATCTGCTCAAATCGTCGGTCAATCCGGTCCGCGTGGTCTACTTCCAAAGACTCCTCGATCAGGTACTTAAGTTCGACTATCGCGGCGCGGCGGCGCTGGATGTTGGCTGCGGCGGAGGCATCCTTGCGGAAGAGTTCGCCGGCATGGGCTTTCGAGTGACTGGCATTGATCCTTCGGAACAATCGCTGGCCACGGCCAGACAACATGCGCAATCCATGGGGTTGTCGATCCAGTACCAGGAGGGGACCGGGGAATCCATTCCTTTTGCCGATAACACTTACCCGGTTGTGTACTGTTGCGACGTGCTGGAGCACGTGCGCGACTTGCCCAAAGTGATCAGCGAAATCTACCGAGTGACAAGGCCCGGCGGCGTATTCTTTTTTGACACGCTGAACCGCACGTTTGTCAGTAAGCTGGTGGCCATCAAGATTTGGCAGGAATGGAAGAGCACGGCCTTGATGCCGCCGCGGCTACACGAGTGGAGAATGTTTATCCAGCCGGAAGAACTAAAAGAATTGCTTGCACAGGCCGGATTCGAGTTCAAAGAATTTCGTGGCACCTGGCCGGACGTAAGCATCCCCAAGATGATCAGCCTCCTGCGCAAAAGAGCCAAAGGCAAAATCGGCTACAAGGAGTTTGGCCAAAGGTTTAAGCTCGTCGAAAGCAACAATCTGAGAATTCTTTACATGGGATACGCCGTCAAGCCGTCGCAGTGATCAGGCACAATGGGGGTTCCCACAGTTGCGTGAAACCATCCCCAGCGACCACCGGATACGCAGGAGCCCACGATGAGTCGGCGAACTAACGCTGTGCAGCGTGTAACAACTCGATGTTCAATGCATCGGTAGTACCCAGCTGAGGATAATGCGTGAGGCGTGTTTCTATTCCTGAACTGCTGGACAGCGATGCCGGGACAGCATTCGAAGTGCAAACGGCCTTGGCTGATCTCAGACGCATCAATCGTTGGTTCGGCGGGACTTCAACCACGCTGGCGCTGCTCGAGCGAGTGATTTCGCGCTCAGCCCCGCGTCAACTGTCGCTGCTGGAAGTCGCCTCCGGAACGGCCGTTCTGCCCAACGCCGCCGTGGAATTCGCAAGGAAGCATAATGTCCATTTGCGCGTTGTCTGCTTCGATCGTTGCTTTACCCACCTCGACACAGGAGTACCGGCGGTGGTCGGCGATGCGCTACACCTGCCATTTGCTACGGAAAGTTTCGACCTCGTCAGTTGCGGTTTGTTTGCCCACCACCTGGAACCATCGGAAATCGTGCGGTTTGCGAGGGAAGCGCTGCGCGTTGCAAGAGAGGCATTATTAATTAATGACTTGATACGGAATGCGATCCATTTAGCGATGGCGTGGGTGGGGCGTCCACTTTGGCGCAGTCGCCTCACTCGGCACGACAGCGTCGCATCGGTGCGACGTTCGTATACACCGGCGGAACTGGGGTCGTTGCTGCAACAGGCACAGCCGGCGAAAGTAGAAATTTCGCAATATTACTTTTTTCGCTTCGGGGCAATCGCCTGGAAGAGACATGAGAAGTGAATGCTGAGTGTTTCCTCCTCGCGGCTGGGCCGGCCGCCACTGTGATTGACAAGAAATGACACCGGCCACAAAATGCGCTTTCTGACGTGGGTAACCGCTTCAACGAAGTCGTTGGAGGCGTTCTGACACAGTCGATTTCGACCATACCCTGCCCGGGATCCATGCCACCGGGACCACGCGGAAGTTGGCTGGGCGGCAATTTCCGCGATGTACGCCGTGATGTCTTGAGCTTCCTTACACGTTGCGCCCGCGATTACGGCGACATTGTTGGTTACCGTCTCCTCTTCTTTCGCGGCTATCTCCTCAACCATCCCGATTACATCGAGGAAGTACTCGTCAGAAATGCCGGCAACTTTATTAAGGGGAGAGGACTACGGGCGAACCGAATCTTGTTTGGCCGCGGGTTGCTGACGAGCGAAGGCGAACCATGGCGGCGCCGGCGCCGGCTCGCTCAACCTTCGTTTCATCGCGAGCGCATCGCAGGCTACGCCCGGGTGATGGTCGAGCATGCAGAAGAAATGCTGCAGGGTTGGCGTGACGGCGAGGTACGCGACGTTGCTCAAGAGATGATGAGACTGACCCTGCAAATCACCGCCAAGACATTGTTCGGCGCCGACGTCGCCGATGAGGCTCCGCGCGTAAAGGTGGCGTTCGAAGAAATATCCCGGCAAAACGCCGGACGGACTCGCCTGTTTCACCTGCCCGACGCCATCCCGACGCCAGCCAATGTTCGTTATAATGCCGCGGTCCATCAATTGGACGCGATCATCTATCGCATCATTGACGAACGCCGCGCCAGCGGCACGACTGACGCAGATCTCCTCTCGACGCTGCTTGACGCCCGCGATGAAGACGGAAATTCAATGTCGAGGAGTCAGTTGCGCGATGAAGTGATCACGTTCTTGCTTGGCGGGCATGAAACCACGGCGTTGGCCTTGTCCTGGGCCTGCTATCTGTTGGCACAACATCCGGAGGCCGAAGCGACCCTGATTAACGAACTCGCCGGCATCCTGGGTGGAAGAAAGCCTACGATCGATGATGTTCCCGCTTTGCGTTATACCGAAGCTGTTATTAACGAGGCGATGCGCCTTTACCCGCCCGCCTGGCTCATGGTGAGAGAAGCTGTCAGCGATTGCATGATTGGCGGCTTTCGCATACGCCGCGGTTCTTCCGTCGTGTTCAGCCAATGGATCATGCACCGTGATGCGCGTTATTTCCATCACCCTGAGCGATTCGACCCCGATCGGTGGCTGGGCGGGCTGGCAAAGCAACTGCCCCGTTTTGCCTATTTTCCCTTTGGTGGTGGTCCTCGCGTCTGCATTGGCGCCAGCTTCGCCATGACCGAGGCCATCCTGCTGTTAGCGGCGATTGCAGGGCGGTTTCATTTCGATCTTGTACCGGGACATCCCGTCGTGCCCATGGCGGCCATCACTCTGCGTCCGGCCCATGGAATCAAGGTATCTCTAGCGAAGCGCAAGCCGTTGCAATCCACGGTGCGCGCGGGCTGAAGTAGATCGCGTTACGAGGGACCTCCTCAGCTCACGTTCCGTACCACCAGGGCCGAGTTCTTACTGCCGAAGGCGATACAGTTACACACCGCCCATTCGGGCTGGATGCGCCGGCCGGGATCAGGGACATAGTCGAGATCACACTCCGGGTCGGGGGATTCCAGGTTGACGGTGGGAGGGAGCACGCCGTCTCGCATCGCGAGCAGAGTGCAGGCCACTCCCGCAGCGCCGCACGCCCCCTGTGGATGCCCAATCAGACTCTTGACCGAGGAGCCCGGCACTCGGTAAGCGTGACGATCAAAGGCGAGCTTGATGGCTCGCGTTTCAATGCGATCATTCAGCTCGGTGGACGTTCCATGGTAGTTGAGATACTGGATGGCCGAAGGCGTAGCGCCGGCATCCTCAATCGCCATACGGATTGTGCGGGCCGGCTCTTCACCACATTCTTCCAGCCGGACTCGATGGTACGCCTCGCAGGTAGAAGCATAGCCCGCAATCTCACCATAAATGTGAGCACCACGGGCCTTGGCTCGATCCATATCTTCGAGCACAAAAAACCAGGCGCCCTCTCCGAGGACAAACCCATCGCGATCGCGCGAAAAAGGACGTGAGGCCCGTTGCGGTTCCGCGTTCCAGCTCGTGGTGAGAATTCTCATGAGCATGAATCCTCGGATAACGAGCTCGGCAATAGGCGCATCAACCCCGCCGGCTACGATGGTGTGCAAGCCACCTGATCGAATGTGATGGCAAGCATAACCAATCGCATCCGTGGACGACGTACACCCGGTTGAAATCACGTGGCTCAAGCCCCGGAACCCGAAATACATGGAGAATTCACTGGCGAGAGTGCCAATGGTAGAGGTGGGAATGACGTAGATGCTTGCCTGCTTCTGTTTGCCCTCGTAATAGAGCCGATACTGCTCCTCGGTAAAATCCTGGCTCCCCCCTCCAGAGCCAACCATCATGCCAACACGGCGAAGCTCATCGATGCTCATGGCCTTGTAATCGACGCCGGCGTCGATCAAAGCCTCCTCAATCGCGGCCAAGCCGAGGGGCACTGCGCGCGACACATGCCGCCGGTTGATGGGATCCACATATTGCTCCTCGTGAAAACCCGCAACCTCACCGGCAATCTGTACCTTGAGGCCGTCTGGCTTAAAGCGTGTGATCCTGCGGACACCACTCACACCCGTGCGAGTGGCGTGCCAGAAGGATTCTCGGCCAATGCCATTCGGGCTGACGGCTCCGATTCCAGTAACGACGACTCGTCGATCCATAAGTGGAGGGGAAACCACCAACCACAGCAGCAGCACTCGAGCGCTTGGCCCGGATGTGCGACGTGCGCGCGGAAACTCTGTTGTTTTCCTGCGTTCGCCTGCTTAGCGAGTTGCGCTTGGCGAAAAGCTTGTCGAAAACTCGCTCGCCTCAAGACTCACCACCGCGCGCGCTATTCTACTCTGTGACCCCAAGGCGACAAAATATAGAGTAAACTCTGCGTTGCTCCGCCACGGCACATTGCTGGATGATGGGACGGATTGCGGCGCCAGCATCGAGGTGAACTCCCTATGGAGACGCAATTTACGACCAAAATCCTCGCCATCGTCGCAGCTGTCAAGCGGGTTGATCCTGAGACCATACGTTTGGACGCATCCTTCGAGGAGCTTGGATTTGATTCTCTCGACAAGCTCAACATGCTGTTCGAGCTGGAGAATGCGTTCGACATCGAGGTGCCTGACGACGAGGCTCGTGCGATCGAGACGGTGAAACAAATGGTGGAACGACTCGAGTTCCACTTGGTCCAGCAGAGAAGCAAGGAAGCTTAGGCCGAAGTGATGCGTCGCGTCGCTATCACTGGACTCGGCATCATCTGCGCGCTTGGCAATAACGTCAGCGAATTCTGCAGCCGCGTCCTCAAGGGAGATTGCGGCATCCAGCCGATTCAGGCAATCGACACTTCAGCATTGCGTTTCCACGTTGGCGCCGAAGTAAGGGGATATAGCCCGGCGCAACATTTTGACAGCGCGCACGTCGAGCTTTTGGATCGTTTCGCGCAGTTCGCAGTGATCGCCGCCCGCGAGGCCATCGCGAACGCAAAAATTTGCCTGACCCCGGAACTCTCGCCACGTGTGGCCGTCATTGTAGGCGCTTCATTAGGAGGTCAATCCACCGAAGATGCGGGGTTTCAGGAGTTATATCTGCGCCAACGCCCTCGCGTGCACCCTTTGACAATCCCCCGAGCGATGATGAATGCCGGCGCCAGCCATATTTGCCTGGAGCTGGGCATTACCGGTCCTGCCATGACCATCAGTACGGCCTGTTCCTCCGCCAACCATGCGATTGGTCAGGCTTTCTGGATGGTGCGGAGTGGTCAGGCAGAATTGGCTATCACCGGGGGCAGCGAGGCCCCGTTCAGCTTCGGGTTATTGAAAGCGTGGGAGGCGATGCGGGTCGTGACTTCCGATACCTGCCGCCCGTTCTCCCTCGATCGCTCCGGCCTGGTACTGGGGGAGGGCGGAGCCATGATGGTCTTGGAGCCGTTCGATCGTGCTGTGCAGCGAAATGCAACAATCTACGGCGAGATGGTGGGGTTCGGCATGTCGGCGGACGCCTACCATATCACTACACCGTCGATCTCCGGCCCCGCGCGGGCGATGCTCAACGCCCTTGGAGACGCGGCCATAGAGGCGGGCTCGGTGGGATACATCAACGCGCACGGTACCGGTACCTTGACCAACGACCCCGTCGAAGCCAAATCCATCCGCGAGGTCTTCGGCCGTCATGCGGACCGATTGCTGGTTAGTTCCACGAAATCGATGCACGGCCACGCATTGGGAGCGGCAGGTGCCATTGAGGGCGTAGCCACAGTGCTCGCGCTCCAACGGGGAACCATTCCCCCAAATTGCAACTTTACGGCGCCCGACCCCGAATGCAATTTGAACCTGGTTGTTAACAAACCGCAACTGGCAACCGTGGACTATGCGCTCTCGAATTCTTTTGCATTTGGCGGGCTCAATGCGGTTCTGGCTTTTCGAGCAGAGCGTGCATAAAGCAATTTGGCACGAAGTGCGAGACGGGATATCAGCGACACAAATCTTTCGCGGCGTGTTTCCCCGATCCTGAATCTCTATTTAGCAGAAGTCGCAGGTGGGCCTGCCTATGCAAGCTCAGATCAAGCTCGGCCGGCTGTTCGGCATCCGCATTGGCCTCCACTACAGTTGGTTGATCATCGCCATTCTCATCGCTTTCTCATTGGTCGAACAGTTTGCCACGGTCCACCGCGACTGGAGCCGCGGCATGATCTGGGGCACCGCGATCCTTACTGCGGTGCTGTTCTTCGTATCCATCGTGTTACACGAGTTAGGACACTCGGTCGTTGCGCAGAGCCGTGGCATTCGGGTTCCTTCGATCGTATTGTTCGCCTTGGGCGGTATATCTCAAATGGAGAAAGAGAGCCCCGACGCCAAGACAGAGTTCTGGATGGCTTTCGCTGGTCCGTTGGTCAGCATGGCGATCGGGGTGTTTTGCCTTGGACTGGCTCGGACGTTGGGCTGGGGCGGGATGTCCTCTGCGTCGAACCCAGTGGCAGCCATGCTGGGGTGGTTGGGCTATATCAATTTCATGCTCGCTATCTTTAACTTGATTCCGGGCTACCCACTGGACGGCGGGCGCGTGTTCCGCGCCGTGGTTTGGTGGATTACCGGAAACATGGAGCGCTCCACACGCACTGCTGCGGTAGTGGGACAGGGGTTCGCTTTCATCTTTATCTTCGTGGGCCTGTGGCGCTTCTTTCACGGGGCGGGCTTTGCTGGGTTGTGGATCGCGTTCATCGGCTGGTTCCTGCTCGACGCTTCCCGTTCCAGCTACGCGCAGGTGGAGCTTTTGCATGTGCTCCGTGGGGTGAAGGTACGCGATGTGATGGACCGCGACTGTACTCCAGTGGACGCGAGTCTTACGCTCCAGTCGCTGGTAGATGAGCATTCACTACCCACAGGAAGACGCTGTTTCGTGGTACAGAAGAATGGTTACCTGGCGGGATTAATTACCACCGCGGACATCGGTCGCATCGGGCGCGAGCGGTGGCCGGTGACCACCGTGGAAGAGGCCATGAAGCCACTACGCCAGCTACATACCGTTTCTCCGGACAGCCCGGTTGCTCAGGCTCTGGATACGATGGCCCGCGAAAACGTCAATCAGTTACCAGTCGTGACCGACGGCCACCTGGAAGGCACCCTTTCTCGTACGCACCTGCTGCAGGTTCTGCGGAATCGCGCTGAATTGCGGGCCTAACCTATGCCTGGGCTGTGACCCCGAAAGCCGCCGTTTCGGATTCAAGGCCAAGCCGACGCTTAAACATGGGACTTATTCACAATAGAACGAGGAGGACCTTCATGAACAACTCGAGCCGTGTAACAATGCTACGTCTTCTGGCTTTCGGAGCGCTGGTCCTTGCCGGAACCTCATGGGCGCAGACGCGTCCGCCAGTCATCGAAAAGATTGCCAAGACATACGGCCTGGATTCTTTCGGGCAAATCGATGCGATCCGCTACACCTTCACGTTACAGGCGCCCGCGTTGAAGCTGAATCTCTCCCGTTCGTGGGAGTGGCAGCCGAAAACCGGACAGGTTTCATACGAGGGAAAAGATAAGGACGGCAAGCCCGTAAAGGTTACATACGTTCGCTCTCAACTGAACAGCCAACCTGCCAATGTGAAGGACGATATCGACCCGGCTTTCGTGAACGATAATTATTGGCTTCTGTTCCCCTTCCATGCTTACTGGGACACCAGCGCTACCGTGACCGATCAAGGTATGCATAAACTGCCGGTGGGCAACGGCTCGGCCGAGCTGGTCGCAGTCAAGTATTCCGGGGAAGGCGGTTACACGCCGGGTGACACTTGGGAACTTTACGTCGGCAAAGACAACCGCGTGGAGCATCTCGTGTTCCATCACGGCGGGTCCGTGAAGCCAAGCCTGGTCAGCGCATCCTGGGCAGGATACAAGAAAGCAGGTCCTCTGCTGATCTCGACGGAGCACCGCGGCACCGCCGATGGCGCGCCCCTGCGGCTCTTGCTTTCGGATGTGGCAGTCAAGCTGGCGGGTTCAGATACCTGGGTGAAGGCGCAATAGACAGTGGTTTCACCGGCGACTCGTTCGGGAGCGAATTCGCCTTACGGTTGCGTGAGGAAGATGACATTCAACGCCGGCAGCGAACGCTTCCAGAGCGGCGCGGACAAGTATGCCGCCTACCTGGAGACCGTCGAAGGCCGATTGCGTCTGGACCTCGCGTTGGCCAATCTGCAGGAATTTCTGCCGCTATCGCAGGCAGAATCACTGCGTGCTCTCGATGTTGGCTGTGGCACGGGGGCAACGGGTCTGCGACTGGCGCGACTTGGGCTCCACGTCACGCTGCTGGATTGCTCTCAGGCGATGCTGGATATCGCGAAAGGCGCTGCACGGGAAGCTGGGGTCACGGAGAAGATCGTTCTTCAACACGGTGACGCCTCTCAATTGGAGAGACTGTTTGCCGACGGATCGTTCGACGTTGTTATTTGCCACAACATCCTGGAATATGTCGCTGACCCGGGTGCTGTGTTGCGCGGCGCGTCGCGTGTCATGCGGGACACATCAGCGACACTGTCCGTTCTGGTGCGCAACCAGGCAGGCGAAGTGCTGAAAGCAGCCATCCATGCGGGAGATTTGGTTGCCGCGGAAGATAATCTCACTGCTCTCTGGGGACAGGAGTCTCTCTATGGAGGCAGAGTGCGCCTATTTAACCGGGACAGCTCACAGGCCATGCTCAAAGAGGCGTCGCTGTCGGTGACTGCCGAGCGTGGGGTGCGAGTCATTTCGGACTATTTGCCCGCACAGGTTTCCCGCAGTGCTGATTACGAGCAGATTCTTGCGTTGGAACGGAAGTTGGGCAAGCGGCCGGACTTTGCTGCCGTCGCCCGTTACATGCACTACCTGGCACGTCGAGCAGGTCCGGGAATCAGGGATGGCGTATGAACGTCAAACTTCAACCTTCATCCACCCCATCTCGCGCTGACGCGTCCGATACCGGTATTGCCCTCGGGCTCGGTCTCACCAACGAGTGCAACCTGGCTTGCGCCTTCTGCTACCGCGATCCGGCCCGCACGGACCGTCTTTCCCTCGATCAGGTAAAGGCGCTAATGGAAAGCCTGTCGGTCCGCTCTGTGAATCTCGGCACCGGCGAAAACGGCATGCATCCAGACTTCAAGGCAATCCTGGCCTACCTGCGAACCCAACCGGTCAAGCTCACCATTACCTCGAACGGCCACAGCGTGGCGGTTTTGGACGATGACGAATTACGTGCTTTCCACGACATTGAGTTCTCGCTCGATTATGCGACGCAAGCGGAGCAGGATGCGCAGCGGGGACCCGGTAATTGGCAGCTCATCCACCAGCAGGCGCAACGGTGCGTGAGGCTGGGTGTGCCCGTAACCATCATCGCCGTCATGATGAAGTCGAACTACTTGCGCCTGGCGGATGTAGCACGCGTGGCCAAACAGTTTGAGGCTCCCTTGCGGGTGAACGTATACCAGGCCGTGCGATCCGACCTCTACGCGTTGACCTACGATGAGTACTGGGATGGGTTCGCGCGATTGCTTGCGGAGACAGATGTGATCGCGATTGGCGAGCCGCTGGTTTGTGCGATCGCCGGCCTGCCTCGGCTCAGAGCGGGATGCGGCGTTAGCACAGTGCGAGTTACACCGCGAGCCACCACGCACCCTTGCGTTTACTGGCCGGGATCGGGTGAGCCGCTTGCGAATTTACTCTCCGTGGGGCTCGAGATTCTGAACTCCGCTCCCTTCGAGGAGGCGCGAACACTCCCACAAGCCTGCGAGCCTTGCGAGTTCCGGGACTCGTGCCATGGAGGATGTGCCGGGCGGCGAAGATTGCAAGGTGCGCTACTGCAGCCTGACTCTTATTGTCCGATTATTCGCGGGGACCGCCCAAAGTTGCGGGTCACCATGGCGTCCAAGCGCGACCTGCCGAAGCTGAACAGCTCCTGCACGACGGTCGTGATTGCCAGAGGCTGATCGTTGAAGCTCGGAGCAGGAACAATCCGCCGCCGGGCGGGATCGAACGCCGGCGTCAAGCGAAGGGAGACAAACTTATGAGCCCTGCTTTCAACGACACGCGCAACCAATGGTCCGCGCAAAACGGGTTGGCAATAGTGCGCCTGACGATTGGCGCCATGTTGGTGTGGGTCTTCTTCGAAAATCTGGGGAAGGGCCTCTATACCCCTGCCGGCTACGCGGGGCTCATCAACGACTTGATTAGAATGAGTCACTCGCCGGCTGCATGGAAAGCGGTGATGGGATTCATGGCCGCCCATGCCGCGTTGGCGGCCCCCGCGCAAGCGATGACAGAAATTGCACTCGGAGTTCTATTGGTTATCGGTCTGCTCACGCGCCCTGTCGCATTCGTCGCGTTCGGATATCTCGCCAGTCTTTGGATCTCCGAGCTGGGCACGGCATGGATCTGGGAGCTGTTGGTCCCGGTAATCGCCTCGCTTGGCCTCTCGGTGGGACGCGCCGGGCGGGCCTGGGGCATCGACGCGTTGCTGGCGCGCCGGTGGCCTTCCTCGCCGTGGTGGTAATTTGAAACTCAATCAACCGCGAGTGTCGGTCATTATCCCCACGCGCAACGAAGCGTCGGCGATCAGCCGCGTTCTGGCTGATGTTCCCGCCGACATTGTGTCCGAAATCCTGGTCGTCGATTGCAATTCAACTGACGGCACTGTGGAGATTGCAAGAAAGATGGGAGCCCGCGTCATTCAAGAACCCCGCGCCGGGTATGGTCGCGCCTGTTTGACGGGGCTCGCGAACGCCAGCGCCCCTGATGTCGTCGTTTTTCTCGACGGTGACTACAGCGATCGACCCGCCGAGTTGCCTCTTCTCCTGGGCCCGATCTTCGACGGCCGTGCAGACATTACGCTGGGTTCACGTCTCGGTGCGCGGCGCATTTCCGGCGCGCTGCCCTGGCACGCGGTACTTGGTAACCGCCTCGCGGCCACCCTGATCGGGTTCTTGTATGGCGTGAGGATCACTGATCTCGGCCCCTTCCGCGCCGCGCGGGCCGATGTCCTGCGCGCGCTCGCGCTCGAAGAGACGACGTACGGCTGGGCGGTCGAAATGATTCTCAAAAGTAAGCTGGAAGGATTTCGTATCGTTGAGGTTCCCGTCAGTTATTATCCGCGGCTTGGAAAATCGAAGATCAGCGGTACGGTTCAAGGCACTCTTGGAGCAGCGTGGTTCATCCTCAGCCGTATAATGCTTTACTATTTCCAGCGGCGACGGGCGGACAGTCCGCGGTCGGCTTGAACGTCTGAAACATTCCTATGGAAGTCGCCAGCCCGACCACAAGCCAATTGCCGAACGCGGGCCGCACCCTCGTCATCATGGCCAAAGCGCCACGACCAGGGATGGTCAAAACTCGATTGGCCCAGAATCTCCCGGTAGCGGCCATTACCGAGCTTTACCGTTGCCTCCTGGACGACACAATGGCGCTGGCACGCTCGCTCAACCATGCCGAGGTTGCGATTGTGTGCCCGGCCGCGGATGTCGACCATCTGGCGTACCTGGCGACGGACGCTGTGCGAGTCGTGGCGCAGAAGGGGGAAGGCCTTGCAGCAGGATTGACATCGGTGTTCGCGCACTTCGCGAATGGTCACCAGCGCGTCATCGCATTCAACAGCGACAGTCCACACCTGCCGGCATCCGTTCTTAAGACCGCTTTCGAGGCGCTCTCAACTGATGATTTGGTGGTTGGACCAACGCACGATGGCGGCTACTACCTGGTTGGCGCGAAGGCGGTCCATCCAGAGCTTTTCAATGGCCACGGGCTGGGCACAACAACTGCCTTCGAGGCGCTGCTGGCGCGTGCTCGCGCCCTGAGGCTTTCGGTAGGTTTTACCGATCAGTTCTACGATATTGACCTGGCCCAGGACCTGTCTCGGCTGGCCGCAGAACTGCGGCTTGATCCGACCAGAGCGCCTCGAACGGCCGCATGGTTGGCGGAGCGGAGAGGAGCGGGGTTCGAGCACCAGTCAAGCGTGAGTACGCCGTGACGATAACCGCGTCACGCCGCCTCTATGGACTCGGCGCGATCATCCTTGTTTCGCTGGGTGCGTGTTCGCGCAGTGACGTTGGCACACGATGGTTCTTGGTCACTCTGGCGGTGGCCGGCATCGCCTATCTCCTCGCCTTCCGCGAGCTTCTTCGGACACGCCGGTTCCCCCGTCAGGTCGTCTTCACCTGCCTCGTGCTGGCCGCTGTGTGGCGGATCCCATTCCTGATCATGCAGCCAGGCCCAGATGACGACATTCACCGATACTTATGGGATGGGCGGGTGCAGCGGCTCGGCTATAACCCTTACACCGCGATTCCCGCAGATCCGGCATTGGCTGCGCTACACACGCCTGAAACTCGCGGGCTCAATAACCCAGAAGTGCCGAGCCCCTATCCAGCCGGTGCACAACTTTTCTTCCGAGCCGTTACCGCGATTCACGAGTCAATTTTCACATTGAAGATTGCATTCGTCCTCTGCGACTTCGCAATCGTATTCCTATTACTCGACATTTTGCGTCGTAGCGGCCAGGGAGAGCATTGGGTTCTCGCTTACGCCTGGCACCCGCTGCTCGCCACCAACGTGGCCGGTAGCAGCCACATCGACATTTTAGGGGTGCTGCTGCTGTTGGTTTCCGCCGCCGCGCTGGAACGCCGCTGGCGGATGATGTCTGCCATCGCATTTGCGCTGGCCGTGTCTGTAAAATTTCTTCCCATCGTGCTGGCGCCAGTGTACTGGCGACGCGTGCGCCTTCGCGATGGGTTGCTGGCGGTGCTCGCTTTTGGACTGCTGTACGTCCCATTTCTGAAAGAAGGGCAGATTCCTGTCGGATCACTCAATACCTACGTGCAGCGGTTCCGCTTCAACGACCCTGTGTTCGCTACGCTCGAGCAAGTGGCAAGTCCCCGGATCGTGGCTGGCCTGGCATTGCTGGTCGGGCTAATCACAGCCGCATGGCTGCGCAGTAAGTCGGGACCGTGTTGCGGGGACAAGTGGGCATGGCCACTGGCTGCATCGCTCGCGTGTGCGCCAGTCGTTTATCCGTGGTACCTGCTCTGGCTGCTGCCGTTCCTGCGCTCGGCATCGAGCTGGCCGCTGATCGTCTGGACAATTAGTATTTCGCCAACCTATGTAGTCTGGCACTTGCGGTCGCTCGGAATTGCTTGGCAGGTCCCACCCTGGGTCCTGCTGCTGGAGTACGGAGCCGTCTCGATAGCCTCTGCGATCTTGTTGCTTCGTCGTCGGGCGCCCACGGTTATGCTGCAGACCCCGCCTGAGAAGGCGCTTCCTGGGACTGACATCGAGGCGGTGAACCGCAAAGGATAAATGCATCACCCTTCGATCTTGAGCAATGGGTGAAGTCCGACGCGCGAGCCCTTTTAGCGCGGTTTGCGGCCGGATTGGCAGATGAAGGGCGCGCGCCCCCGAGGTTTCAAGTACTTCTAATCACAGGCGCAACTCGCCGCCGATCTGACTGCCTGGCGCCTTCGAGTTGTCACAAGAAATTTACATTTGGGTGACAAACCTTTGACATCGCTCTTCCCGCTGCAGGGTCTAACCGGGAGTGAGGAAACAGACGTGAAGAAACCGATGACATTAGCGTTAGCGCTATTCCGCGGCGGGTGTACGCGGTGACGGTGTATCTGGACAACGACGGGCTCCGCAAGGAAGGACCGCGGGGACAGACAACAGAATTGCGAGAGCCGAGCTTCGACCATGGAGCAAGTAGCGGATCGAGATAGTCGGGGGTCTTTCATGTCAACGCAAGAGGCACATCCCAGAACCGATACCGGCGACGACATCACGCTGGTGCATGCCGCCCAAGAGGGGGACATGGCGGCCTTCGAACAATTGGTCAAGCGCCACACCGCAACCATTTTCCGGGTCGCGATGCACATCGTCAGTGCTCGTGAAGATGCGGAAGAGGTCGTCCAGGACGCGTTCCTGAAAGCATTCCAGCATTTGCAGGACTTTGAGGAGCGCGCGCGCTTCTTAACCTGGTTAACCAAAATCGCAGTCAACGTTGCCCTGATGAAGCTTCGCAGCTCGCGACGGGCTACGATCATTTCCATCGACGAAGAGGCGGATGAAGGCGGCGCTCTACGAGACAGGCTCCCCGACTGGCAACCCAACCCAGAGCAGCTCTATAGCAGCGGGGAATTGGGAAAGATCCTGCGGCGAGGGCTTGCGTTTCTGCCGCACGCTTACCGGGTTGTCTTCCTATTGCGTGACGTTCAGGGGTTCTCGGTCGCGGAAACAGCGGAGATGTTGGCAATCAGCGTTCCCAATGTAAAGGTCAGGTTGTTTCGCGCCCGGTTCAACCTTCGTGAACAGCTCAGCGAGCACTTCGAGCGGGGCAAAAATGCAATCGAATTGCCGTCATCTCTAAAACGAGTTGTCAGCGAGTTGCGGGCCCAGGCGGCAGCGCTTTAGCCGGTCATTGCAACGCAGATGAGAAGACCAAAAGCGCGACATGAATCAGGGCTGGACATAGATGGGACTGGCGGGCGCCGGCGGGTCGTAGTCTCGTCCATACTTATTCTTGTGCGACAGGAGCACACTGGGGCCGGCCATAATGCGCATGCTTCCGAGCGCTCTTGTGTTGAGCGATACCCGCACCGGGTGGGTGAGCATCTTCAGTTGCTCCGGTGTTGCGCCCTCGTACCAGACATGCATGACGTAGTCGCCAGGATCTACGTTCCGAAGCGTGACGTTACCGCCGGCGTCGGAAATCCCGTAATAGGGAGTATCGACGACCACGATGACGGCGCTCATCTCCGGATGGATGTTGCAGAAGATGTAGCAAATTCCAGGGCGATCGAAGTGCACGATGCGCGAGCCGCCCGCCTCGTAAAGTCCCAAGTCGAAGCGTTTTCCTTCGAACAAGGAAAACACATTGTGGAAGAAGGGGTCGTGGTTGGGAAACTCAACCGCCGATCCAGCGGTTACCGCCAAAATGTGGGGGTGGAACATCTTGTTCTTCTGAATCAACCGCGGCGGCCGGGAAACCGGCTTCGGCTCAACCACGCTACGTGTCGCCGGCGAGAGCCAAATCACGACCTCAGATGAGTCCGCGTGCTTGCCGGCGCCGCTTTCCGACACGACGTCAAAGTGTGCGGTAACATTTTGCGCCTGAGCAAGCGCACATCCTGCCAGCCCACTCAAGAACAGCCACCGAATGACCGCCTTGATCTTCGTTTTCAAAACAGGAGCCCCATACCCAGATTGACTTGGTTGGCGGAATTAGTCTCTCCGCCGAACAGCGCCGTCTGGATCCGACGAAATTCCACGGAGAGTAACAGGTCCGAGCGTGGTCGATAGATGGCATTCACAAACCCACTGCGGTTACGAGACCACAAGGGGTTGTTGAAAGCCAGGAAACTGGAGGCTGCCCGCAACTGTTTTGAAAATGGATTATCCTGCCCGATCGCGGTATTGAACTCCAACTTGGGAGCAGGCATGAACTTCAGCTGTGCCCAGCCGCCTACGTCATCGATTCCGCGTACCACCGTCGCCGGGTCTGCTTGTACGCCGCTGAACAACACGCTTCGACCCACGCCACCACCGAAGCCGCCGAGGGCCTGGCCGCGGTAAAACTCACCGGTCAGCTTCAGCCATGAACTCAAGGGAAATGCCCAATCGGACATCGCCGCCCAGCTATTCACGGTGCGAGCGAATCCCCAGTCCTGGCGGCTGTAATAACCCGCCGCGCCTATTGTGAGGTCACGACCCATGGTCCTGTGCGACCAGGCCACGCGCGCTCCGTATCCCGGCCTGCGAGAATTCTCGCCGGCCGTCGGACGGCGCAAGTATTCCGCGGTGGGTGCTTCGCCGGTGAGCGCATCCAGTATCCCGCCCTGCAACGTAAACTGCGACGTTTCCGACGCGCCAATGCGGTATTCAAAACGCAGTTGCGGTACCCAGCTCCAGAGCTTGCCGGAATAGGAGAGTGCGGGTACGGCGAGGGAGGCGAAGGAGGTCGTGGTTTCCGGCGCTAAGAATAAAGTGTCTTGGCCGGCGACGGCGGAAAAGTGTTTCCAGTCGAGCCGAACCGCTCCCGTCCTGATCCTCAATAGTCCCGAGGTAACCCCATTTTGAACACTCGAAAACCCTCCCGCCAAATCGAATTGGATGTTGGCGGAGGACCTGGCGCCGGCCACCATCGGGCCAAAAGCCTCCAGCCCTAGAATCGATTGCCGCACGGTCCCGCCGGCATTGCCCGCGACATCCGAAGGTCCCTTGGGGAGAGCCAGCGTGGGGATGTCGATACTGTCTACCGAGCCCTGGTTACTGAACGCGTTCATCAACACGATGCCCGATAGCCGCACCCGATACTTGGAGGCGCTTTCCACCTTCGTCTGATACTGTTCGTCAATTTTGCCCTTCAGTATCTGCTGCTCATCTTCGAGATCCGCGAGCCGTTGCGCTGGCAAACCGGCTGCTGACGGCGTGGATTGTGGCGTTGTCGCCATGGCAGATGATGGCTGGGCGGATCGAATCGTCTGCACTTCCTGCCGCAGCAACTCCGTTTCCGCCCGATAGCGCGCGGACTCCGCCCGCAATTCCGAGACCACCGCCTGAAGCTCACGAATCTGGCTCTGAAGCTGCTGGTAGATCTCTGCTGTGCCATGCCCTGGCGCTTGATCGGGCGTCGTCTGGGCGCAACAACACAGCGCCAGGAACGCGACAACGGATATTGAGATCAAGGAGCGACACATTGTCGAGAACCGCATGGAACCTCCTCACATTTTCCCGGCACGTCTACTAGCCCCGAGCTCTAATCGTCCTGGCGCGATGAAGGAGCCATATAGTTGGAGGGCCTGTGCGCACTGGATTTAGAGAGCTGGGGTTGAACGAAGGGAAGTAGGAGCTCAAATGATGTTCCTGATGACGAAGAGCTTACAACCCGCAGGCTGCCGCCGTGATCCTGCGCGATTTTTTCCGCGATGGTGAGCCCGAGGCCGGTGCCGTTTTCTTTGCCGTGGCTGACAAAAGGCTCGAACAGTCTTCCGCGAATTGCGTCGGCTATACCCGGTCCTGAATCCGCGATTACGATTCGCTGTTCGCGGTTGTTTTTTTCCAGGAGAACCTGCACCGTCGCGTTCGCGGGACTCGCCTCACAAGCGTTCAACAACAGGTTATAAAAGACACGTTCCAGCCGCCTGTGGTCCACGCAGGCTTCTCCTGCCTCGCCGGTCACTTTCACAGTGACGGTCTGGAATTCCGGGCGGGCTTCGATAGCATGGGCGGCCCGCATCAGCGTGTCTTCAATCCTGCCGTCGGTGAGTTGCAGCGACTCGCGGCCACGGCTGAATTCCAGCAATGATTCAATCAGGTCATTCATGCGGTGAACGGCAGCGCGAATCTCCTGGTAGAGATCCTCGCGCTCCTTGTCTTTCAGATGAGCTTCCGACAGGAACTCGGAATTGGCCAGGATGGCCGTGAGCGGGTGCCGGAGATCATGGGAAATCGAGCTCGCCATCAATCCGATGGTGGCGAGTCGTTCCGACTGCAATAATTTCTGTTGGGTGAGTTGCAGGCTGCGCCTCATGCCCGCGAAGGCCTTGGTCACCATCGCCACTTCGTCTTGGCCGCTGGGCCGCAAGGGAAAGACAAAGTCGCCGTGCTCCAGGGCTTTGACTCCGGCCGCGAGGTCCGCCAGCGGACGAGTAAAGGTGCGAGAGATCAGATAGACCAGGAGGCTCCCGCAGAATACCGCTGCCACGCCGAGTGCCAATAACAGCCGGTTCAGCCGGTACAAGTAGGCGGCAGCCTGGTCATACGACTTCAGCACCGTCAATTGCACCGAGCCATTGGCGTTTCGATCCAGCGCCAGCGTCGTTGCCAAGAAGCGCTCCCCACCAAGGACCGCATCGGTGCCGGCCGTCGCTCCTGCAGAACTGAAATGGGCAGCGAGCTCTTTTTCCTGCGACGGCGAAAGCGTGCTGACGAGAATGGTATTGCCGGAGTGGATCGCGACCTGGCTGCTGGCAATCCGGCTGACCTCCCGAGCCAACGGTTCATCAATGTCATAACCGATGGCCAGCAACCCAAGCACCCGGTCCTCGGTCGCAGCGCCAAAATAGATTGGCTGGATGAAGACTTCATACAAATGTCCGCCGAC
Organism: Terriglobales bacterium; assembly: GCA_035691825.1. Taxonomy (GTDB): domain Bacteria; phylum Acidobacteriota; class Terriglobia; order Terriglobales; family Acidobacteriaceae; genus Gp1-AA122. Next base: position 25,306 of record DASSIO010000042.1, read on the forward strand.
CGCCCACCAGGTGCTGATTTCATCTTGCGGGAAATGTTTCCCAAGCTGCTCTTCCGTTGACGCCCGTGAAATCCCGGGAACCGTCGAATGCAACGCGACCACCCTGCCGGTGCGGTCTGCCAGGACAAACAAGTCGCTGCCTGCGAGTTGCCAGATTCCCTGCGAGGCGTCCTGAATGGTGGCGGCGTCGTGGGTTGTCATCAGCGCCCGCACGCTGGGCAAGTCCGAGATGAGCCCGGCGGAACGCCCCAGCATCACTTCCCGCTGGCGCTGCACGTTTTGAAAAGTGGCGACGGAATTGTTCAGGTCATCAAGAATCCTCTTGCGCACCTCGGCGCGGATTGTTTCGTGAACAATCCACAGCGTTGCACAAGTCAAGGACGAGGAAATGAGCAGGAGTGAAACCAGCAGCTTTGTCCGCAATTGGAGACTGGCCATGGATTGCCGCTCAGTCCGACGCCCGCCGGTCGTGAACGCGAATCGCGTCAGGGTACGAACTTATATCCCGCACGGTGGACGGTGCGAAAGTGAGTCGGGGAGGACGGGTCCTTTTCGACTTTCTGCCGAAGTTTCATGATGTGGTTGTCCACGGTTCGAGTCGATGGATAGGCTTGATAGCCCCACACTTCGTTCAGTAACTGCTCGCGGGAAACCACCTGCCCGGAATGCGCCGCAAAGAATTTCAGGATCTTGAACTCCTGCGCTGTGCAGGAGAGCTTTTCTCCCGCTCGCACCAATTCCATCCTTTTGAAATCGACGCTCACGTCGTCAAAAGCAAGGACGTCCGGCGCTTCGCCGTGATTCGTGGTGCGGCGAATGGCCGCCCGCACCCGTGCCAACAATTCTCGCGGGCTGAACGGCTTGGTCACGTAGTCGTCCGCTCCCAATTCCAGCAACAACACCTTGTCGGACACGTCCGAAGCCGCACTGAGCACGATCACGGGAAGCGAGGGCACGCTTTCCTTTATCGACCGGCACACATCCTTGCCGGCGACGCCGGGAAGCCGCAGGTCCAGCACCACCAGGGAAGGTGGCGTTGCCTTGAATGCATCCAGGCCCGCCTGCCCGTCATACTGGTGCTCGACCGTGTAGCCTTCGGATTCGAACAAACGCGTGACGGCCCTTTGTACGGCGCGGTCATCCTCTATGACCAGTATTCGTTCCATGAGAAAGTGATTCCCTTCGCCGACCGCCAGGGTCTATCAAGACAGACGCCGGACCCCTGCATTCGGTTACAAACTGTTCTGCACCCATGCCAAAAAAGGTGTCGCAACGAAAGGGTAAGTTCACCGGCACGCGAAGATGTCACAACGATGTAAAAACCGTGTAACACCGCCATTTCCGGCGGAACTCCATCGCGAGCGATAGCTTGCCACGGCGGTACGATGCATGGGGCCCCGGCGTCCTGCAGTCCGGTTCGCTGCACAAACTTGCGTAATCGCGTGACGCTTTCCTATCGGCAGCCCGCGTTCAGCCGGATCAAGGAGCGGAATTCGAACCGCATCGTGGAATGCATCCGCTCCGGCAAGATCAACGGTTTTCAACTCGGCTCCGGTCGAATTCCGCCAGGATTCCGTCGTTCTCGACGTCAGCGGCGCGCGCCAGGAAATTGCCAACGATTATGTCTGCATCTTTGCCGGCGGCACTCCACCCAACGACTTCCTGCGGAAGATCGGCGTGCCACTGGGAGACCTTGACCTTACCGGCGACGCCAGTCATCTGCCCGAGCCGGCCGTTCTTGCATAACTGCCGGTCCGAGAGATCAAAGGAATTATGTTGATGCTGCCGTAGTACTCCACTACAGCTTTCATCTTCGCCGCGTGGTGCTCGGGCGTTCCCTCAAGTACAATGTTTCGAGGCATCGTCTTTGAGTTACGGCAGCTTTGCCGGGCGGGTGACGGTTCACATCTATATAGGGCAGGAGGAGTGGCTGTGGGTATTTGTTGTCTGATCCGCAGGGCCGCCAGAAAATCCTTTGTAATGACTGCAGTGTTCGTGCTCCTGACAAGCGGCACGATGATGTCGGCGAGCGGTCCAACCATTCCCCCGCGTTACAAGCAGTGGCTGACGCGCGACGTCTCTTACATCATTACCAATGAAGAAAAACAGGCGTTCCTCCAGCTCAATACCGATGAGGCTCGGGACAAATTTATCGAGCAGTTCTGGGAGTTACGGAATCCGACGCCGGGAGCGCCTAACAATCCGTACAAGGACGAGATCTACCAGCGCATAGCGTATGCAAACCAATTTTACGGGCATCCCGGTAAGGGCGATGGCTGGGACACGCCTCGGGGGCGGATTTATATCACCTTAGGACCGCCGCAACAGCGCGCCAAATATTTGGCAGAGCAGACCATCCGCCCGATGGAGATCTGGTTTTATTCCAGCACCCATCCCGCACTTCCACCGTTCTTTTCGTTAGTATTCTACCAGCGCGAACCGGGAGATGAGTTTCGCCTTTACTATCCCTTCAGCGATGGTCCGGCAAAGCTGGTCGCCAAGTCCGGTACCGAGCATGACAATCCGGCCTCGTTGCAGGAGATCGACTCGCACCTGGGCCGGGAAGTAGCCCGCACCATGTTGAACCTGCTGCCGACCGGCCCGGCGGACTTTGATAACGCCAAGGGCGAACTCAGCTCCGACATGATGGTGGGCACAATCGTCGGTTTGGCCAACCATCCGATGAACAAAGACATGCTCCAGGAGCGGCGCCGCCTGCTCGAATTGGTGAGCCACAAGGTGGTTCTTCCGGGTGACTACCTGGATGTAGTGACCGCCCCCCTGGTTGATAGCGACGGAAATACCAATCTGCATTACCTTCTGCGGCTGAAGCACGCCGATGATTTCAGCATTGTCCAGGAAAAAGAGGACCGCTACTACATAGCGGCCAGCCTGGTGACCCGTGTGATGACGCCGGACAAGAAGCCGATCTTCAGCCAGGAGCGCAAACTGTCGCGGTATCTGAGTTCAGGCGAAGTGCTGCGCATGAAGCAGAAGGTCTTCGGGTACGAGGGCGTGTTGCCGCTGCCGCCCGGCAAGTACCACGTTGAGTTCCTGCTCAACGATGACACCAAGCACACGGCCTGGCACCAGGAGCGCGATGTCGTAATTGCGGAGGCGCTGACGCAGGGTCTGTCGGTCGGCGAGGTGGTGCCGTTTTCCGAGGCGGTTTCGGAACGATTCCTGAGTGGCCCGTTTGCGGTTGCCAATGTCAGGTTTGTGCCGCTGGCGGAGCAGGGATTGACCGTCATTCCCGGGCACGACCTCAAGTTCTTTTACCAGGTATCGGCTCCACCGGCTGATCCTAGGGATTCGGGCGATGCCGCGCTGGATGTGGAGTACGCATACGGCCGGATGGGCATGCGCGACACGAAAACGATCAACGACAAACTGCCGCGGAAGGAATTCTCGCCCAACGGGACTTTGATCACGGGCAAGAAGATACCAACCACCAACCTGGGACCCGGTATGTATCGCCTCACGGTAACGGTGTCCAACCCGGTTACACACGAGCGGGCGTTTTCTGCCCTGAGCTTTTCAGTCGCCAACTCCTCCGAGACGCCGGCGTCGTGGGACATCATCGATCCAGACGCCACAGCCGACCGACAGCAGGGGACAACGGATTACGAGCGGGGTCTGTGCTACTTAAGCGCTGGGAAAACCCAGCAAGCCATTGGATCTTTTCACAAGGCTTACCAGAAGGGGCCGGATGAAAAGATCCGGAGCCGCCTGGTAGAGCTGCTGTATTCGCGGCAAAGCTATGCCGAAATCGCCGATTTATATTCGAAAGGCGGGATCACCGCTCAGACGGATGAACAAACGATTCAGCAAATGGCCGAAAGTCTGGAAAAGCTTGGGCAGTTGAACCGGTCCATTCAATTGCTGGAGTCGGCAGTTCCGCTGAAGAAGAGCAGCGCCCTATACTTGAGTCTGGCAAGTTACTATCAGCGAGCGGGGAACTCGGAGAAAGCGGCCGAGATGGAACAGAAGAGTAAGATCGCTGCTGCCGGTTCGCCGAAATCCTAAGGAATTTCCCAGCTTTATCCAGACGTAAAAGGGTGGGGCAACCCGCCTCTTTTCGGCACCTACCTCTTACTTCTCATAGATGGTTTTGGGATATATCCGGGAAAATGTATTTCAATCCATAAAATCCCCCTAAGTTGTTAATACTAAACCGATTCTATTTGGCTGCATACGTGCGATGCTCCCGCTCAAAAGTGCAATCAGGCTATCCGGCAGTGCCCCGTGGGGCAAATTACCGGTGAGCTATCACACGAAGGAGGAAGACACAATGGCTAGAAGGTTGCTGTGGATCACAATGATCGCGCTTGCGATGTTGATCGCCATTGCCCCCATGGCTGCCCAGGAAACTACCGTCCGCGGCAACCTTGGAGGGACGGTGGTCGACAGCACGGGAGCGGTCATCGATGATGCGAACGTTACCGTGACCGGCCCACTTGGCAGCAAAGTGACTCAGACTGATAAAGAGGGCCACTTTACATTTCCACTCTTGACACCGGGTTTTTACTCAGTAACGGTGGCCAAAGGAGGGTTCAAGTCAGTCACGGTGAAAGGCTCAGAAGTAAAGACCGGCGTGACGACGGCGGTTCAAGTCACGATGCAGCCTGGCGGCGCATCGGAAACGATTGAAGTCAGCGCGGCCGCAGTTACGGTCGATACGACCAGCACCGCAGTGAGTGCCAACCTGACCGACTCGTTCTACAATGCGGTTCCAGTTGGCCGCGGAGTTCAGAGCCTGTTCTACATTAGTCCTGGCGTTGCCACCAGCGGTGAGAGCAGCTACAACCCGTCGATCTCCGGCGGTTCGGCGCTGGAGAACCTGTATGTTGCCGATGGCGTGACCATTAACGACCAAGCCTACGGTGGCATTGGCGTGGTCAGCGCGCTTTATGGATCGCTCGGCACCGGCATCAACCTGTCGTTCATCAAGGAAGTTCAGGTAAAGACTGCGGGTTTTGAGCCGCAATATGGCAACACGACCGGCGGTATCGTGCAAATCGTTACCAAGTCAGGTGGCCGCGAGTTTCATGGCTCTGTCGGCGGCTACATTTCACCCCAGCAACTCGAAGCAACTCGTCTGCAAATTGACGATGTCAGGGTGAACCCGCAAGGAAAATTGCTGCATCCGACCAATTATGACGCAGATGCGGAACTGGGCGGGTACGTCCCGGGTTTCCGAAACCACATCTTCTTCTTCGGATCTTTCAGCCCGGGCTACGAGAGACAATACTGGTTAGCACCTCCTGCTTCCGGTTTGGCTTCCATCTACAACCAAAGTCAGATCACCCTTTATCGCGATACCTATAACTATGCGGGAAAGCTGACCTTAAAGCTTGGCGATAAGCACCAGATCGAGTCGTCGGCATACGGCGATCCGGCGCACACCAGCACTGGGTT
>DASSIO010000043.1:0-42377 GCA_035691825.1 Terriglobales bacterium
CGAGGGAAGCAGCCTCGCAATTGTGGGACCTACCGGTTCGGGAAAAACCACGCTCGTGAGCTTGATTCCCCGCATTTACGATGCACCGCCGGGTTCAGTATTAGTCGATGGCCGTCCGGTCAAGGACTATCCTTTGGAGAATCTGCGGCGGAGTATTGGATTTGTTCCCCAGGAGACTTTTCTTTTCAGCGATACGATTCGCGAAAACATTGCCTTCGGCGCAGAAAATGCCACCGATGTGGACGTCCGAGAAGCCGCAGAAGGCGCCAACATCTCAACTGACATCGAATCGTTCCCGGAGCGGTACGCGACCATCGTCGGCGAGCGTGGCATTACTTTGTCCGGCGGGCAGAAACAGCGCACCGCTATTGCGCGGGCTATCATTCGTGATCCTCGCATTCTGATCCTGGACGACGCGCTTTCCAGCGTGGATACGCACACCGAGGACAAGATCCTCAATCACCTGCGCGAGATTATGCGTGGAAGAACCACCATCTTCATCTCACACCGGGTCTCGACCGTCCGGAACGCAGATCAGATTGCGGTGCTGCACGGCGGGCGCATCGTCGAACTAGGCACGCATGACGAGCTGCTGGCCCAAAACGGTTACTACACAGAGCTCTATAACAAACAGCTCCTGGAAGAAGAGTTGGCCGAGGTCTAACGCTCCAGAGCCCTCACCCATTGCGGCTACTAGCTTCGTGGGAGAGTTGTTTCTGGCCTGCTCCCACATTTCTCCTCGTATTATTTCGGTAACCCGCGGCAGTGGAATTACGTCTATTGTTTGCGTAGTAGATTGGTCAGCCCGGCCATGGAACGCACTCCCATCACCGAACTTCTTGATAGCGACGCCGGTACACGCGCTGAGGTCGAAGGTTCTCTCGCTGATCTTCGGTTCTTCAACCGCGCCTTTGGCGGCATCTCCACGCAAATGGCTTTGCTCCAGCACGTTGCCCAAAGACTCTCATTGACCCGAATTTCGCTGCTGGAAGTAGCAGCCGGAACGGGGTATCTCCCTTTGGCGGTTCGGGATCGGATGAGGGAGCGTGGTATTCAGGTTGATATCACGTTGCTGGATCGTGCCGGCTCCCACCTTAACGGATCGCGCAACGCCGTGGTAGCCGATGCGGTAAAGCTCCCATTTAATACTGGGAGCTTTGATATCGTCACCAGCAACCTTTTTGTTCACCATCTTGCTCCCGCCGAGGTTATCGAGTTTTGCAGCGACGCGCTGCGGGTGGCGAGAGTGGCAGTCCTTATCAACGACCTGGTGCGAAGCCCCATGCATCTGGCAGCGGTGTATGCCGGGTTTCCGCTCTATCGCAGCCGCTTGACTCGCCACGACGCGCCGGCATCGGTTCGACAGGCATATACGCCAGAAGAGATGCGACGCATGTTAAAGAAAACTCCTGCGGCCCAGCTCGAGATCACGCGCCATTATTTTTTTCGGATGGGTATTATCGCGTGGAAAAATGCCGCGCGCGATGTGAAAGACGCTTGATGTACGACCTCGCAGTAATCGGCGGCGGACCTGCAGGCGCATCGGCATCGATTACCGCGGCCCGCTATGGCGCCAAAGTTCTTCTTCTGGAACGAGGCCGCTATCCTCGCCACAAGGTTTGCGGCGAATTCATTTCCGGCGAAGCCATCGGATTGCTTTCATCTCTGCTGCCGGATGGCTTCGTTCAGCAAGGCATCGTGCTAAGCCGGGCACGAATTTTCATTGATGGAATGCAATTGGAAACCAAGGTCAAGCCTGCGGCGGTCAGCATACCTCGAATCGACATGGATTTTGCGCTGTGGAAAGCAGCTTTGGACGCTGGTGTGGATGCCCGGCAAGCGCAAGCTGTCGAGCACATCGAGGGTGACACTCCTTTCCGAATCAGCACTGCTGCAGAGAGCTTTACTGCAAGAGCTCTCATCAACGCCTCAGGTCGCTGGTCGAATTTGAGCAGCAACGGGAACGGCAGCATCAGTGAAAAGTGGCTGGGCTTGAAAGTGCATTTTCATGAAGTGCGGCCCGAGCAGTCTGTTGATCTGTATTTTTTTGATGCCGGCTACTGTGGGGTGCAGCCAGTTACCAGCGCTGAAAATCAGGATGCCAATCGCATCAACGTATGCGCCATGGTGCGCGCCGGCACAGCAACATCGCTTGAGACGGTCCTGCACTGGCATCCTGAGTTGGCGAAAAGAAGCGCAGGCTGGAAACAAGTGTTCGAACCGGTGACTACCTTTCCCCTGACGTTCCGAGAACCTTCCCCGATTCAGAAGCGGATTTTGCTGGCGGGAGATGCCGCAGGATTCGTTGATCCGTTCGTAGGGGATGGGATCTCTCTGGCGTTGCGAAGCGGTGCACTGGCAGCGGAATCGCTGCGCGCATTCTTCACGGGAACGAGCAGCCTCGATCAGGCAATCGGCAGCTATCGGGAAGCTTATGAACGGCGCCTTGCCCCGGTTTTCCGCGCATCTTCGAGCATTCGGCGCATGCTGAGGATGCCTGCTCCGGTGCGAAGCAGTGTGCTTTTTACGCTCAAGAAGGTGCCGGTTCTGACTCGATACCTGGTAAGTAAGACGCGGTAGGAGCTAGCGGACGACGAGAACTTCTCTCACGTTGTCGCGGGCCAGAAAAAACTTGATGGAGGCAAAGTCGCGGAAAAGATTCTCGATGTGACGATTATTGAACACCCGCTGCAAACGGAAGCCGGCTTTGCCTGCCACTTCGCGCCTGATCTGCGGATGGATGACGATGTTCTGCATCTCGAGCATTTCGTTATCGCGGATGTGATAGCGGTAACAAGGCGCGTCCGCTCCCGCGTCGCGGGTATGAAAGAAGGCAAGCAACATGCCGCCCGGCTTGAGGACTGACCATAAGCGCGCTACCACGGGCTTGACCAGCGACTCATCCATGTAATCGGCCAAGTTCCAGCAAAACACGACATCAAAATGAGCCGCGGGATACGCCAGGTTTTCGGAGAGAAACCGCCGTTCGTCCAGCACGCGATTTCCCTGTTCGTCCTGTGTGACTAAGGCCGGGTCCAGAGAAGCCGTGAGGAGATCCTCGCTGTAAGACTTATGACCGCGTTCGGTGAAATAACGGATGTTGGAGGGAGAGGTCGCGCCCAAATCGAGGATGCATAGCCCTTCTTGGGTTCCAAGACTCCGCGCCAATTCCGCCATCCCGCTGGAACGGCGGCTCAACTTGTGCTGCGGGGCAGACGCACTGGCACTGTGGCCCGTGTCGGCCGTCGATCCGCGAAAGAATTTCATCACGTTTTGTGCTACGGACGCCATTAATGTGGGCTCCAGTGGCGTCCAGCATAAGTGTAGCGCATTATTTCCTCGGCTCTGCTGCAGGGGTGTGGGCGGCGGCCATTCCAGCGGGAACGGCGGCAGCAGCGCCGAAGCTGGCGGGAGCCGGCTTACTCTCCACCTTGGTTTCCGCTTTTGAAGGCTCGCGCTGAATATCCACGCCGCCTTTGAAATAGGCGCCCTCTTCAATCGAAATCCGTTGGGTGGCGACATCGCCCAACACGACCGCGGTTTGTTTGAAGTCAACGCGATCACTGGCGTTGATATTGCCTTCCAGTCTGCCCTGGATCACCGCACTGCTTGCGTTCACGTTGGCCTTGATTCGTCCATTTGGTCCAACCGTGAGGCGGTTTCCCTTCAGGTCTATCGTGCCTTCGACCTGCCCATCCAGAAACAAATCTTCGCTGCCCGACAACTCGCCTTTAATGACGACCGACTTGCCAATGTGCGCCAGCTCGGGGGATTTTGGAGCGTCCATGGTTACAACCTCCTTACAACGGAAAAATCGGATCCAGTTCCTGGCTTGATCATCGGCCAGAATACGGACAGACGCAACCCAGCGTGGCGGCTACGTTCCAGGACCAACTGGCCGCACTATATCGAAGCCAGCCGTTGCGACGCAAGGATTCCCCGATCAGTCGCAGGCAAATCGACTGCCTGTAGGGATACTGCCGGCTTGATAGACTGGCTTAGAGTCAGTGCCATATGGTAGTTCTTGAACCCGGGACCCGACGCCCGACCGCGGCATTCTTGGTCGCGTTCATGCTCCTGATGCAGGTGAGTTTATGCGCCGCTCAGGAAACTGCCGTACCTGCCGGGGACTTAGTCCGGAAGACGATAGCCAACGAGCTCAAAGAGGAGCCCGCGAAGTTCCTTTTCCGATCCCGTAAGGAGACCGGGCGCGGTTCACAGACTCATCTGTATGTGCAAACCAAGGACGCCACCGCCGGGGTTCTAATCGCTGTTAATGATCAACCACTCACCGCCGAGCAGAAACAAGCAGAAGAGGCAAGGCTGGAGTTCCTGGCCAGCCATCCGGTCGAGTTAAGGCGAAAACAAAAACAAGAAAGAGACGACGCGGACAGGATTAACCGGATCATGCGGGCCATGCCCGACGCGTTTGTATATGAATACGCCGGCACGGAAGAGGGGAAGCCGGGCATTGGCAGCCCTGGAGACCAACTCGTACGGCTCAATTTCCGGCCCAATCCGAGATACTCCCCGCCGACTCGCGTCGAGCAGGTGCTCACCGGCATGGAAGGTGTGATGCTCATTGACTCGCGGAAATACAGGATTGCGCGAATCGATGGCACCTTGTACCGTGACGTGGGCTTCGGCTGGGGCTTTTTCGGCCATCTCGACAGAGGTGGGCGCTTTCAGGTTGAACAGGGCACGGTTAATGACGGCGGCTGGGAAATGACCCGCATGGGCCTGAATTTCACCGGCAAGATTCTGCTGTTCAAGAATTTACTGATCCATACCAACGAAAGCTTCAGCGACTTCCAAGCCGTACCATCCAACCTGTCGTTCCAGCAGGGAGCTGCATTATTGAAAAAGGAGCTGGCGCAGCCCGTTACCAGAGAATCTCGCAATGGTGGCGGTTCACCAAACGATAAGCACTAGGTCAAGCCCGAGCAACCGCCCCTGCTCGAACAGTTTCTTTGCGAACAGTAAGCTTATCGATCAGGTCTTCCTTCACTCGATATCCGGTGCCGGGCTCGTTCTTGACAGCAATAAAGCCATCCTCTGAGACCTCGACTTCAGGGTCGATGATGTCTTCATGCCAGTAGCGTTTCGACGCGGAAACATCACCGGGAAGCTGAAAATTCGGCAGCGTGGAGAGGGCAATATTATGAACCCGTCCCACGCCGGACTCCAACATGCCTCCGCACCAGACCGGTACATTATGGGACTGGCACACGTCGTGGACGCTCTTGGCCTCGGTGAAGCCGCCAACACGGCCCACCTTGATATTGACGATCTCGCAGGCGCCAAGTTCGAGCGCCGCCTCGGCGTCGCGGGAATTCTCTATGGATTCGTCCAGACAAATCCTGGTACGAATCTGTTTCTGAAGACGAGAGTGGAAATAGATATCGTCATTCCACAGCGGCTGTTCGATCATCAGCAAGTTGAATTGATCGAACTTGCGGAGATGCTCGATGTCGCTGAGCCGGTAGGCGGAATTGGCGTCGCAACTGAGCAGAATGTCGGGCCAACGTGAGCGGACTTTTTCCAGAATCTTGAGATCCCATCCGGGTTTCACTTTAAGCTTGATTCGCCGATAGCCGGCCGCCAACTCAGTCTCGATCAAGCCCAGCAACTGCTCAAGCGAGTCCTGAATGCCGATGGAAACTCCACAAGGAAGATCCTGGCGGGTGCCGCCCAACAGCTTCCATAGGGGTTGATTTTGCTGGCTGGCGTAGGCGTCCCAGACAGCATTTTCCACCGCGGCCTTGGCCATGCGGTGCCCGCGAACTTGCGCCATCAGCGCCGGACATTCCCTCGGCTGGCCGATATTCTTGCCTATCAAAGCAGGCGCCAAATAGGTCCGAATCGTAGGCCAGGCGCTCTCAATCCATTCCGCGCTGTAAAAGGGATTCTCTCCGGCGACACACTCCGCCCAACCGTTGATCCCCTCGGTATGAACGCTGACAAGAAGAATCCGGCGGCTGGTGACCCGCCCAAAGCTGGTTTCGAAAAAATGCACCAGCGGCATTTGAATTTCGCGCAGGGTGATCGCTTCGATTTTCATAATTGAAGTCGGCCTCTAACTGCAATTTCTCACCACGGAGTCACGGAAACACGGAGAAAGCTTGAGCCGAGTCACTCTTGGCCGGATATTCAGCAGTTATCCGTCCACTTGATCATTTTCAGAATTACTTTAATGTTCCTCAACTCTGTCATCTCGACAAAGCGATTCGATTGGCAATGTCGATCCAATCGCGCCTGGACGGGCCTTGACGTTGGAGTACATTACAGTAATTCCTAAGCATTCCTAGGTGCTCAGCGCGTACATATTGTAAGGATCAGGTACGCGGCTATTCACTCTCGCCAGCCTCCGTTTCTCCATGTCTCCGTAGGGAGAAGTCCTGGCTAGGGATTGCCGTACGACCAGTCTTCATCCCACTGACCCAGAACAAACTTGCCGTTGCCCTTGGCATTTCGTTCGTAGCCCAATACGGATAATCCGGCTGAAAAAGATTCAAGAAACAGTTCACGATTTCGATCTTGAACCTGCTTGGCCTGGACACGATGTTCGGGTGACGCTTTCCAAGCATAGACTTCGGTTGGGACCTCGATGGTCCGCTTACAGGCAAAAGCCGGAAATGCCCCGCTTTGCAGGCCGGTCTGCACTCGCTTGGATTTCAACCACCACTCTGCAATGAGACGGTCGCTAGGCAATCCACCCTGTAGGGGAGACGACGTTATCCCATATTGGTTAACGTTGTAGCGGCGGGCGATGGCACCAAGCTTCACGATGTTCAGGTAGGCGTTCTTGATCTCGAGCGGATCAAACGTCCACTCGATCAACTCAAATCCACTGGCGAGCGCCTGCTCGCGTTGGAATAGCTTCATCCGGCGGCCCAGGCCGGCATTGCGGTAATCCGATCGCACCCCCAGCATGTGAGAGTGCAGGTAAGGGTGGCCGTTCCTCGCACCCGGGATCGCAAGAATGAAGCTTACCAACTCAGTGCCATCGAATGCGCCTAGAACCTGCCCGCCAATTTTCGAGGCGACCACGAACATACGCAACGGCACGAGTTCAATGTCGGTAAAATTCCAGACTTCTTTTTGCAGCGCGACACACGCGCGCATCTCGTCGAGGCTCTGGCATTTGCGGATAACCAGGGCGCCGGTATTCACCGCGACATCTTTTCTTGTTGCTTGGACTGCTGCCACAAGGATTCCAGTTCCTCCATGGAGGCCTGCTCCGGGGTTCGGGCAGAGGCGCGCAACTGCTCTTCGATCCACTGAAAGCGTTGCTTGAACTTTCGGTTGCTTTTCTTTAGAGCTGATTCAGGATCCAGCGACAGATAGCGTGCGATGTTCACCAGCACAAAGAACAGGTCACCAACTTCGTCTTCCAGACGGCTCCGAAGATCCTCGGATATGTCCGGCTTGCCAGAACCCGCAACTCCTCTGCCGTGCGGCTGCGGACCCGGTGGGGGAAATTCTTTCAGGTTCTCCCGCAGCTCTTCGGTTTCCTCACCCAGCTTATCGAACAAGCCTTCGATGTTCGGCCAATCGAATCCGACATGAGCGGCGCGCGAACTCAGCTTGAACGCCTCCAGCAAACTCGGAATTCCCGAAGAAACTGTGGATAAAATGGACTCCGGCTTTTCGCTCGCCTTGGTTGCCTTGCCATCCCCGGCTTGCAAGCGTTTCTTTTTTTCTTCGGCTTTCAGCACCTCCCAATTGCGCAGGACGTCGGAAGAAGTCTCGGCCTTGACGTCGCCAAACACGTGGGGATGACGGTCCACCAATTTGTTAGAAAGGCGATCAAGGACATCATCAATCGCGAAGCTGCCCTGCTCTTTCGCCATCTGGGCATAAAACAAAACCTGGAGCAGGAGATCGCCGAGTTCGCCGGTTAATTCATCCCAGTCGCGATTGTCGATGGCCTCGAGGACCTCGTAGGTTTCTTCCAAGGTATAGGGTTTGATGGAGTCGAACGTCTGCTCTCGGTCCCACGGACAGCCGCCCGGCGCACGCAGTTTTTCCATGATCGAAACGGCGCGTTCAAAGCGGGTTCCGGTGCTATCGGGCATCGCAGCTAATCTAAATGAGGTGTAAGGCAACCGGCAACGAGGACTACCGTGGCGCTGCCCGTTTGTCACTTTTCGCGAAACGAGTTTCAGGGCAGACTGGGAGGAGTGGTGCCCGCCTCTGGCCGAGGACCGGCCGACCTGTGAAATGAACCTGCCGCCAAAAAATCGTCCCCCGCTCGAGGGAAAGCGCTTCAACGTGCTGGTGATCGGCGGAGGGATCAACGGCGTGGCCATCGCGCGAGAGTGCGCCCGGGGCGGACGCAGTGTTCTGCTGGTCGAGCAAAATGATTTCTGTTCCGGAACAACCAGCAGGTCTACACGGATTATTCACGGAGGACTGCGCTACCTTGAGCATGGCGAAATTGGCCTGGTCCGGGAGTCGCTGCGGGAGCGCGAACGGCTGTTGAGGGAGCGTCCGCATCTGGTGCGCAGGAAGCAATTCCTAATCGCCTTGGGAGAACGCAGCCGGCGCAGCGCATTGGAGGTAAGAGTGGGCCTGTGGCTTTATCGCCGGTTGGGCGGAACCGCCCGATCCCGTGGGAACCATGTCTCGCCTGGGGTCAGTTTCGAGCGGTTACTCGACTCCGGTCACCGATGGTCAATTTTTGATTACGAAGATGCCCAATGTGAATTTCCTGAGCGTTTGCTAGCAGAGTGGCTCCTGGAGGGTACCGCCGCGGGAGCGGTCGTTCGCAACCACGCCCAGGTTCTAGCTGTTGATGTGCGCAATGGCCGCGCGCGCGGAGCTCTGATTCGAGACCTGCTGAGCGGCAAAGAGGAGCGAATCGAGGCGTCATGGGTGATCAACGCCAGTGGCCCGTGGGTGGACCGGCTATGCCAGCGATCTTCGATTCGCAGATCAAGCCCATTGATCGGCGGGGTGCGAGGTTCCCACATTGTGTTGCCTGTGTTTGCCGGTGCTCCCGAAAAGCCGGTTCTGATGGAAGCAAGTGACAGCCGCCCGTTTTTTCTGATCCCGTGGAATGAGCAGATTCTGGTAGGCACCACCGAGGTACCCGATCGGGACGATCCCACGAATACGATGCCGTCGAGTGCGGAAGTTGATTACCTCTTGACATCAATGCGGAATCTCTTTCCAACGCTCGCTATCACCACAGCGGATATTCGTTATGCTTTCGCGGGAGTGCGGCCGTTGCCCTTTGTTGGCGAGAAGACTCCTAGTGCGATCACGCGGCGGCATTTCCTGCATGAGCATTCGGATGACGGCGCGCAGAACATGATCTCGATCGTCGGCGGGAAGCTCACGACGGCTGCCGAGCTTGCCCGCCAGTGTGCGCGCAAGATTGGAATAGGAGTGGCGGAATCGCATGTTGGTGTTGCGATCTCCCGGGACGGCAGGGCCACGCTGGATGAATTCGCGGCTGAGATAGCCAGCGCCGCTGGCGTTTCTGAAGATTGCGCTGACGCGATCGCAGAGTGGTACGGCAGCAAGAGCCTGGAAGTGGCGCGACTGGCTCGTACCAGCCCCGAAATGAAAGCGAAGCTGTGCCCCCACACAGCACACATCGTTGCCGAAGCCATGTACGCTCTTCAAGGCGAGTACGCCTGCACCCTGGGCGATGTGCTTCTGAGGCGGGTCCCGGTTACCCTGGGTCCGTGTTGGACGGAAGAGTGCAGCCGAAGCGCCGCAGCACGTATCGGTACAGCGCTGGGCTGGACGGAAGCCCAGGTTAGTGCCGAGTTAGAGCAGTTTGAAAGCGAGAGGAAGAGATTTTTGATAAGGCCGGCGGATGCGCTGGAGTGAGGAGATCCGGCTAAGTCAACGCTGAATCGTATGAACCAGCAGGCCGGGATCATCGGAAATAATGCCATCCACTCCCCAGTCGCTGAAGCGCCTCATCTCATCAGTATTGTTCACCGTCCACACCATGAGTTTCCTGCCGGATTGGTGAGCCTCATCCATCAGCTCGCGCGTTAATAACGAGAAATGAGGGACCACGCACTCCACGGGCAAATCGCGCCAATGCGCCAGGACCGATTCCCGGTCGCTGATGAACCCGAGAGGAAGATGGCCATTGAGAGACTGCAGTTCTTGGAGAATACTCGGCAAAAAAGATGAGAGCATGAAGCCGCGCTCCGGTGGGTGGCCGGCGAGAGCGGCCAACACACTCTCCTCCATGCCCGCCACTTTCAATTCGATGTCGAGGAATGCACGCCCCGCAAAGCGAGCAAGCACATCTTGGAGCAAAGGCAGTTGCGCGACTTGTCCATAGGGGACTGTAGCCAGTTCACATCCCGCGTGCCGGGGGTCATGACAGATGACAAGCTGGCGATCTGCTGTGAGACGGACATCGAATTCAAAGCCGTCGCAGCCCAGTTCGAGAGCGCGGTCGAAGGCCGCGATGGTATTTTCGGCGGGCTCGCCGGACAGGCGTAAACCGCGATGTCCAAGCAGTAGCGGGCGAGGCATAACGTGATTTTATGCCGGGGGTTGCTCCGCAGGACAGACGAGACGCCCTCCCCACGCCGCTAGGATTCCTAGAGGCGATTCGGAACCTACAGCCGAGATATCAGACTCCGGTAGCCGCAAAATATGTAACCATCTCAGCTCTGGAGTCGTAACCCTGCATAGAGCAGCGGAATGGATCTGCTTCGACAGTTCGCGGACGGCAACCTGGACGCCTTCGAGACGCTTTTCCGGCAACTGCAGCGCGATGTCTACGGCTGGATCGTTCGCATCGTGCGCGATCCGAGCCTGGCAGAAGACCTCACCATCGAGACCTTCTGGCGCATCTACCGCGCCCGCGCGCGTTTTGATCCCCAGGGCAGTCTCGGCGGATGGGCGCGCCGGATTGCTAGCAATGTGGCCCTGGATTATCTCCGGAGATCGCGGCGAGAAGTCGAATTGCCCGAGAATATTCCAGCACCCACCGGCGCCGACCCGGTGCTGCAGCGGGAGCTTCAAACCCAGATCGGCCGCGCTCTGAACGATCTCTCGCCCAAGCTGAGGCTTACGGCAATCCTCGCATTCGTGGGGGATCTCCCGTACGGCGAAATAGCCCAGGCTCTGGGAACCAGCGAAGCAGCGGTGAAAGTGCGCGTTTTTCGCGCCGTGCGAATTCTACGGAAGAAATTGAAAGGCTTTGTCACTGACTATGACAGATCACGATCAGCAACCGATTCGAAGACTTCTGAAGCAGGCTCTGGCGCCAATTGACGTCGAGCCGAAACGGGATCTGTGGCCTGCGCTCCTGGAACGCATGAGCGAGCATCCTGCCGTCACGCCCTGGTATGACTGGGTGCTGGCGGCTTTGGCCATGGCGCTACTCGCCGCATTTCCCCGGCTTGTTCCGGTGTTGATGTATCACCTTTGAAGAGGGAGGTTCGTATGAGCAATCATCCTTACATTCGAGCGTATCTGGCCGGAATCGCCGTGCCGACCTGCTTCATGCTGTTTGTCTTTGCTTTCTTCTGCACGGTGCGCTTCGGCCTGCACCTGGCATTCCCATTGGAGCGAATCATCATCTTTCCGCTCGCGCTCGTACCCAACGCTTTTGGCCTGTGGAACGTGGTGTACCTGGCGCTGCACAATCGCCGCAGGCTGCCGTTGGGGGTTCACGGAGCTTTGCTGCCATTCATCCTTATGCCCAGCGGGCTTCTGATTGCGACTCTTTTGGGCTTTGCCGAAGCGACCAGAGATGGTGTCGTGTGGTTCGACAGCACCAAGATTTACTACTTCCAGTTCGGGATCGGTTTTTGTATTGCCCTAGTAGCGTACTACCTGGTCTGGAAGTATCTCGTCGGCTTTCTAAACAATCTGCTGGGTATCGCGGCCTAGGAGCAAACCAACGGGACCGAAGACCGCCGCTTCCCCCACAAGTCGGGCAGGCTGCTCGTTTAAAATCGTCGCTAGCCTCAACTTTCTTCGCCCTTTGGCCTGTATTGTTTACAATGGAGCCTTCAATCCTCCCCCTCGGGGCAGGAGTTCGGATTCTAAGTCTCGGGACTCATTGAATTTGCCAACTTCTGACCGCAATTCCGGCCTGTCCGGCGCCGCCTCTCGTGTTTATTGGCGGGTCGAAGGCAGTCTGTTGAATCTGTCGACCGTGCGCCCGGTCGCCTTCTTCACTACCAACGCCCAAACCTTTCTTGGACGTTTGATGCGCCGCAGTTCAGTGTTCATGATGGCAGTGCTGCGGCCGTTTCTCTATGCTGCGCACCGGGTATTCGCCACGCGGGTGGTGCACATGGTTCTGCGCGGCACCAGCAGGGATCGCCTGGACCTGCTGGGGGACGAATACTTTCAGTACAAGCTTAAGCCGCAGTTGAAACCGGAAGGCGTACGGCGACTCAAAGAACTGGTCGATTCCGGAGCTGACGTAGTCCTGGTCAGCCAGGGTCTGGACCACGTGATGCGGCCGCTGGCGCAACATCTCGGTGTGAAATCGCTGGTCGCCAACCGCCTTGAGTTCCGCGACGGGATTGCAACCGGCAGGCTGATCGACCCTGTGATCCGCCCACGTGGCTTCTTTGCCCGAATCACCGGGGCGGACCCCAACGGAGTACGTTCCACGGAAGCACTGACTAGCGAATTGGGTTTAAGAACCACCTCTGCTCTGGAAGCGGCAGTCTTTCCCGCCGAACGGCGGATTCCAGTCCGGGCGCGTCCAATTGTGCAGTTTGATGGTACGGGGCAACTCAAGCCTTTATCGGTGCGAAAAGCGCTCGCCGGAAAACGGCTAATGCTGATTGGCGTGACCGGTTTCATCGGCAAGGTCTGGCTTGTGAACCTGCTGATGGACCTGCCGGAGATTGGCCGGATCTATTTGCTGATTCGGCGGCAGAAATCCAATCCTGCAGTGCGGCGCTTCGAGAAGATTGTCGAAGAGTCGCCGGTTTTTGATCCGCTGCACGAGCGGTATGGCGCGAAACTCGGCCAGTTTCTCGCCGAGCGGGTGGAAGTCATAGAAGGCGATGCGTCCCAAGCAGGGTTGGGGCTGGCTCCAGAGGTGACGGAAGCGGTCCTGAAGAACCTGGACATCGTCATCAACAGTTCCGGGCTAACTGACTTCAATCCCGACCTGCGCGACGCTCTGGGCACCAATGTCGACGCTGCCATGCACATCGTCGACTTTATTCGCCAGTCCGACCATGCCGGTCTGGTTCATCTGTCGACTTGTTATGTCGCGGGGGCGCGTGACGGCCGCGTCAACGAGAGCCTTCGTCCAAATTACACTCCAGCGGGCATTTCCGATTTCGACGCGGAACGTGAACACCAGGCGCTTTATGACCTGATTACCCGCGCTGAGCAGATGTCCGAAAGCGCTGAGGTTACGGAAGAACTGCGCCGCGAGGCACGCGGCAAAGAGCATGCTGCCAAGGATTTAGCCGGCGCCGCTCTCGAAAACCAAGTCCGAAAAAACCGGATTCGCTGGCTGCGCAATTATTTGACCGAAGCGGGACTGAAACGTGCCCAGGAATTGGGCTGGCCCAATACCTACACTTTGAGCAAGAGCCTCGCCGAGTCACTGATTGCAAAATATGGCCGCGGGCTTCCAATCGCCGTTGTAAGGCCCGCCATCGTTGAGACTTCCATTCGCAAACCGTTTCGTGGGTGGAATGAGGGAATCAACACGTCGGCATCACTGTCTTACCTGCTGGGCACTTATTTTCGGCAACTGCCTTCGAACGAGCGCAAGCGCCTGGACATCATTCCGGTGGATGCGGTGTGCAGCGGTATGACGTTGATCGCGGCTGCCGTCATCGAGCGACGCCATCGGCCCATGTACCAGCTGGCGACGTCGGTGACCAACCCCTGCGATATGCGGCGCTCCATTGAGCTGACTTCTCTGGCGCATCGCAAACACTACCGCGCGCAGGAAGGGCTGGAATACTGGCTGCGGCTGCGTTTCGACGCGATACCAGTCTCCAAACAGCGTTACAACCGGATGTCGGCCCCGGCGCAGAAAGCAATTATCCAATCGATTCAGCGGATCATGGCACCCCTGCCGTTGAAACGTACGCCCCTGGCCAAAGCCGAGCGAAGCCTCGAAAGGTTGGAGAAGCTGATCGCGCTATTCGAGCCTTTCATCCTCCACAATGAACATGATTTCGTGGCTGAAAATATCGAAGAGCTGGCATATGCGCTGATTCCGGAAGAGCGCGGCGTTTTTGCTTATGACACCCGCTCGATCGACTGGTACGAGTACTGGATCAATATCCATATTCCGGCGCTGCGCCGCTGGACGTATCCGCTGATCGAAGGCCGCCCGCTGGAATCGCGCCCCCCGCGCGGGTTTCAGTTGATAACGGAAGCCCCGGGAAACGGGCAGACTATCAACACAGGAACAAACGGAGCAACGTGGCGATTTTCCTGACCGGCTCGACCGGCTACATCGGCGCGCATGTCGCTGCCAATCTGCTTGAGAGACACGAAGCCGGCCTGAATGTGCTGGTTCGCGGCAAAGATGTGCATGACGCCGAGGTCCGCCTTTGGCACGCCATGCAGCTGCACATGGAATTTCGACGTTTTTATGAATACCTGCAGACCCGGATTCGAATTTTCCGCGGAGACTTGACCGCGCCGTTGTTTGGCTTGTCGCAGGATGACTATGATCGGCTCATTCATACGACCGATTCGGTCATCCACTGTGCCGCGTCGCTGAACCGGAAATCGGAAAAGAGCTGTCTCAACACCAACCTTCGCGGCACTCTGGAAGTTATCCAACTGGCCCGCCGTTCGCATTATTACCACGGTCTGCGGCGGTTCAGCTTCGTCAGCACGGTCGCGGTGGCGGGCAAACGAAGCAATGAGATTGTGACCGAAGATCGCTCCATCGATTGGAGCCGGTCGGACTACGATCCTTACGCGCGCACCAAGAAGTTTTGCGAACACATGGTTCGGGAGCTGCTGCCAGAAACGCCGATCACAATTTTCCGGCCCAGCATCGTGCTGGGCGACAGCCGCTACGCACCCACAACGCAGTTCGATATGGTGAAAGCCTTCGTGTTTCTGGCGGGACTTAAAGCGCTTCCCTTCCGTCCCACAGATAAGATCGACATCGTTAATGTGGACTTTGTTGCCGACGCGATCGCGGCTCTCCACCAGAAGGAGAAGCCGAACTACGACGCGTATCATCTATCGTCGGGAGTGGCCTCACAGAGTTTCCGCGTAGTGACAGACGCCCTCGCGACTGCGCAACAAAAACGGAAACCTGTTTTTGTGCCGATTGCGGAAAAGCCATTTAGCGCCGCGGTCAACGCGCTGGCCGATCGCAAGGGTCCGATCGGACACGGGGCGTCATTGTTGAAGGTTTTCATGCCTTACCTGGTATGGAACACGGTTTTCGACAACACGCGAGTCACCAGCGAACTTGGCCGTACTCCGGTTCCATTTTCGCAATACAGCTATCCCTTATTGAAGTTCAGCCAGGAAAATAACTTCACCTACCAATACCAGGAGTGGCCTGGGGCCATGGCCGGAGGGTCTGCGGCATGATGGACTTCGTGCTCGAGGCCTGGGTAAGCGGCCTGATCGAGCTGGCGAAAATCAGGTGGATGTTGGGCAAAGGGCGGCCGTGGCGCCCGGGCGAGCGGCTGAAGCTGTTGTTCGCCGGCTACAACGGCACCCGCAATACCGGCTCGGATGTGCGAGTGGAAGAGATGCTTCGGCAGATCCGTCACGTTCTGGGCGCTGACAACGTCAGCTTTAGCGTGATGAGCCAGAACTTCGATTTCTCCAAAAACTATTTCGAGAGTACTAGACAAGTCCACCTTCCGGATGTCTATCCTCCCTTCTTGCAGCACGAGGTGCCTCAGCATCACGGAGTTGTCGCATGCGAGGGCTCGGCGTTCAAAAGCAAATTTGCCAATGCGCTGACCACAATGATGATCGGTTCGTTGGGTATTGCGGCCGCAGAGAACAAGCTTTCGCTTGGCTACGGATCAGAAGCGGGGCACATGGATTCGCTGCTCCGCAAAATGTGTTCGCGCTACTGCAAGGATTCGTTGATTATCACCCGCAACGAAGAGTCTCGTTCCATTCTTCGGGAATTGGGAGTTCCAACCGAACTCGGGACGGACACGGCCTGGACGTTCGAGCCTCTCCCGCCGGCATACGGGCAGAAGATTTTGCGGCAGGCGGGCTGGGATGGCAAGCTTCCTGTCCTGGTGGTGTGCCCTATCAACCCGTTCTGGTGGCCAGTTACGCCATCGCTGGTGAAGTACACGGCGCACGGTGTCGCCGGGGCTTATAAAGACAGTTACTACCGGACCATTTATTTTCATCAATCAGGACCAGATGTAGACCACGCTTTCGAAAAATACCTTACGGCTATGGCCCGTGGCGTTGACGCGTTCCGGAAGCGCCGTTCTGTGTTTCTTGTGTTGGTCGCGACCGAGCGCCTGGATGCCCGAGCCTGTCACCGCATCTCGGAAAAGCTTGGCGGCGGCGTTCCCGTGCTTACTTCCGATGATTACGACATGTACCAACTCGTGAGCATTCTGCGCGCCTGTCACATGATGGTGTCCTCGCGCTATCACGGGATTGTGACATCGATGCCGGGTCTACTGCCCTCAGCGGGAGTCACGATGGACGAGCGCATTCGCAACCTGATGCGCGAGCGAGGACATCAGGAACTCCTCATGAATGTAGATGATCCGGATCTCGAAGCGCGGCTGCCCGCCGTGCTGGATATTTTGGCTACCCAGAGGGACCGAATAAGCGACGCCATAGGTCGCACCGTGGTCAAGAATCTGAAGCTGATGGCGCGAATGGCTGTGTACTTCGAAGAAGAGGTGCAACGCAGGTATCCTGATTTTCCGACGCGCCGCGGCGAATTCAGCTGGGAGGACTACCTCCCGCCCCTTAGCCCTGGCCTTCTTGATTTGCTGGAACGCTACGAGACCAAATCGCGGCCGGAGCCGGCTTCCGCAGTAGCGGATTGAAGAGCGCTTGAGCTTCCTGGAAAACATCTTCGCCCAACTGGAAAAAGCTAAGGACACTCCCATTCTGCAGGAACTCGCCGAGGGTGGAACGGTCTCTGTGACAGGCAGCGATCTTCTGGACATGGTGGGCAGGGCTCGCGCATTTCTCTCAAAACGTGAGTTGCCAAAGCGATCTCGATGCGTGCTGTTGGCCAACAACAGCATTCGGTGGGTCGCCATGGATCTGGCGCTGATGGCAGAGGGTCTGATCGTAGTTCCGCTCTATAGCCGGCAAGCACCTGCGGAATTAGTTGCCATGATGAAGGATTGCTCTCCGTCGCTGATCTGCTGCGGTGATGCGGGCTTGCGCGACTCCATTCATCGGATCTGGCCAGATAATCCCGATGCTCCTTTATTCGAAGAGATCTTAGCCACGCCCGCGTATGCTGCCGGCAACTCCCATACTACCGACGACGATACTGTAACGATCATCTACACCTCGGGGACCTCTGGTGATGCCAAAGGGGTGATGCTCAATGCAGGAAATGTGAAGTACATCCTGGGATGCACCTCGGGACGCCTGGAGGCGCTCATGTCCGGTCACCAGGGCCAGGAGCGCGTCTTCCACTACACGCCTTTTGCGTTTGCGGCCGCGTGGATCATGCTCTTGACGTGCCTGTCACGAGGGAGTTTGCTCGTGCTCAATACGGACTTGAGCAAGATCGCCACCGATATTCCTGCTACGGAACCACACTACTTTGTGAATGTGCCATTGCTGCTGGAGCGTGTCCGCAGAGTAATCGACGAACAACTCCTGAGCAGAGGTGGGGTGGCACTGACGGTCTACACGCAAGCCAAAGCGGCCTGGGCGCGACGGCAATCAGGCCAACCACATTTTGGGGATGGCCTGAGGCTGCGAGTTGCCAACAAACTGCTGTTCCCTACCCTCCGCAAAAGAGTGGTTGGCACAAGTTTGAAAGCCCTGATTTGCGGGTCCGCGCCACTCAATGTCGAGACTCAGCTATTCTTCGCTATGCTTGGCATTCCGGTTCTCCAGGTTTATGGGCTTACCGAGACGACCGCGATCTGCACAATGGATGATCCTGCGCACGTCGAACCGGGCCGAGTGGGTCCGCCAATTCCCGGGACTGAAATGAAGCTTGATGAAGGCGATGAGATTGTTGTCCGCGGCCCCAACATTTTCTCTGGCTACTGGAATCGCCCGGATGAGACCGCCAAAGCAATTCGCGACGGCTGGTTTCACACAGGCGACCAGGGCGAAATGAATGCGTCCGGCAATTGGCGAATCATTGGACGGGTGAAAAATCTCGTGGTGCTTGCCTCCGGCCACAAAGTCCCCCCGGAGCCGATCGAAGAAGATTTGCTTCAGCACATGGCAGGCGCACAGCAAGTGGTGCTGGTCGGGAATGGCCGAAGTTACCTCTCCGCCATCATTACCGGGGAGGTCTCAGCAGATACGGTTCAGGCGGCGATTGATAACGTGAACGCCGGCTTGCCGCATTACAAACAAGTGCGGGCGTTTCGCATCCATCCACAACCGTTCACGATCGACGATGGCCTGCTGACTGCAAACGGCAAATTGAAGCGCGACACGATTGCGGCGCGCCTGCAGGCGGAAATCGACGAACTTTACCGGACGAAGCAGGCTTCCTGATGCAAAACTTCGCGGGCGAGACTCTGTCGTGGAAGCTGGAGAATGGCGTCATCGAGCTCGCGCTGCATCGGGAGCCAGCCAACGAGATTGGGTCACTCACATTGCGCGAACTGGAATCGTTTACCAGTGCGCTCCCCAACGTCGCTGCCTCCGCTCACGCTCTCATCCTTCACAGCACGTTGCAAGCGGGATTCGGCGCCGGGGCCGACTTGCGGGAGCTGTATGCAGGGACGCAGCGGGTCTCCAAAGATGAATCGGTCAAAGGTGTTCGCGACTTTCTGGAACGTATTCACCGGGTGATGAACACGATCGACGCCTGCCCGCTCACTACCATTGCGGCCGTGCACGGGGTGGTGTTTGGCGGCGGCTTCGAGCTTGCGCTCACGTGCGATCTGATCATCGCGGACAAAATGGCCCGCTTCTGCTTTCCCGAACTCCGCCTTGGACTGATTCCGGGATTCGGCGGTATCCCGCGGTTGAAGCGCGACCTGGGAAATGGCATTGTTCGTGACTTGCTGCTGACGGGGCGCAGTTTCAACGCAAGCAAAGCACAATCAGCCGGGCTCGTAAGTCAGATGGTTGCCGAGGGCGAAGCTCTGCGCGTCGCGCGAGCGACTGCCGCTCAGCTGGGGAAATTCGATCGACA
The DNA here is from genome assembly GCA_035691825.1 of Terriglobales bacterium. Taxonomy (GTDB): domain Bacteria; phylum Acidobacteriota; class Terriglobia; order Terriglobales; family Acidobacteriaceae; genus Gp1-AA122. The sequence goes on from DASSIO010000043.1 coordinate 19,286, forward strand.
GACCGCGCAGGCAGCGAAGAAATTCATTAAGCCCATTCCCTACGACGAACTGCGCCAGGAAATTGATATCTTCTGCCGCCTGTTCACAGAACCTGCCGTTGAAGCCGGTCTCCGGAAATTCGTCCAGAGCACTGACGCACAGCCGTACTTACCGTAATCGGTCGTCGCTCGGTTATGCTCGACTCCATAATCATTTCTCGTATCCCGTTTATTTCCAAGTACTTGCTTCCTTCTGCTCTGTTTTTAAAGTCAGTTGCACAAAAAGAGCTTGCATTTGTTCTAGTGTTATAGTTAACTACAACACAAGTTCAGCTGGTGTTCGCGATTGACCACGCCCAGCGGAACGCAAGAACAAGTCTCAAGGAGCATTACCATGCGATCCCTTCCAATTCTGTTGTTAGCTGGCGCAATTTCGCTCTCAACCCTCTCTGTAGCCCAACATGAAGCGCATAAGGCTGCTGCTCAGCCTGCACCATCCGATGCGCAAAAATCCTTCGACACGATGAAAACGCTGGCGGGAGAGTGGGAAGGTCCTGTGACCCTCGAACCACCGCAACCAGAAATGTCAGACGGAAAGCCCTTGCACGTCTCGTTGCGTGTGACCTCGCGAGGACACGCGCTCGTGCATGAAATGCAGGAAGCGGGAACCCAGCTCGATGCCAAACGTTATGATCACCCCGTCACGATGTTCTACCTCGACGGCGACCAGCTCAACCTGGTCCACTACTGCGATGCCGGCAATCGTCCGCACATGATCGCCAGGACTTCGGCTGACGGGAAGACGGTAGAGTTCGATTTCCACGATCTCTCAGGTGGGAATCAATATGGACACATGTACCATGCTCTGTTCACGGTGGTGGATGCCAACCATCACACCGAAGACTGGACCTACATGATGCCTGGAGACAAGCCCGTCCGTGCGCACTTTGATTTGGCGCGGGCGAAGTGAGTCTCTCCTTACATGTTGAATTACGGAGGAATTTCGATGAGCGCCGTTGCGATGCCACAAAATAACGTACCTTTGCAGCTGACCGCTCGCGAGCTTTCACTGTTCCGTTTGTACACGCTGCGTTTCGCGTATCTCATCATGGCCGGCGGACTAGGCGCATTTGTCTGGCCCTCCGTGATTCGTCATAGCAACGAGTTCGCGATTGCACACGGTGCAGAGACCGCGCTGCTCGCGGGGCTGGGAGCGATTGCCGCGCTGGGTCTTCGCTACCCAGTGCGGATGCTGCCCGTACTACTGTTCGAGGTGATCTGGAAGACGATCTATCTTCTCGCGTTTGCCTATCCCATGTGGTCCGCGCACCAGATCACTCCCGCAATGGCAGAAGACATCAAGGCTGTTTCCATGGTGGTGGTGCTGATTCCGCTGATTCCGTGGGGTTACGTGTTCACTCATTACGTGCTGAAGAGAGGCAACCGTTGGAAATAAGGTCACGCAATTACGACCACAGGTACACCCTGTCTTCACGGTCGCGACGGCAATAACCGCGTCGCGGACCGGACGTATATGATGCCATGACACAACTGCACGCTCACATGGACCTGCAGCACGCCGAATGGTCTCGTATTAACGGGAACTTGTTCAATAAGCAAGCGGAGCTAGAGCTCAAAACCCGGCTCGGCAGGAGGTTGACGTGACATCGCTGAAGAAAACGGCTCGCGTCGCTGGCCTATGGTATCTGGGGTTCATAAGCGGGCCGTTTTACCTGCTCTATGTTCCCTCGCGGACCGTTGTCCATAACGACGCTGCCGCCACCGCTGCCCGCGTCCTCGCTCACGAGAGGCTTTTCCGTTGGGGAATGCTTACCGAGACCACGGGGGCAGTCATCTTCGTCGGCTTGGCATTGGCACTTTACCGCCTGTTCGAGGGCGTCGACCGCCACCGCGCGCGGCAACTGTTGGCGCTGGTGTTGGTGTCGGCCGCACTTGGACTTGTCACACCCGTCTTCAACGCGGCCGCGCTCCTCGTGTTCCGGGGTGGCGCGCCATTTGCAGCCTTCGAGGCGCACACCCGCGAGGCCATCGGCATGCTCCTGATCGGGATCCATGGGCAGGCGATCGGCGTCAACCAGGTGTTCTGGGGACTGTGGCTGCTCCCGTTCGGTTGGCTGGTCGTACGCTCGTTGTTCCTGCCGCGGTGGCTCGGCTACTGGCTGCTGCTCGACGGGGTCGCCTGGGTCATCTTAAGCGTGACCTGGTTCCTCGCGCCCAATTACTCTGACTCTCTCTTCCGTTACTTTCAGCCGGTGTTTCTGGCAGAGTTGGCCGCCATGCTATGGCTGCTGATCGTGGGCGCAAAGGAACAGCCCGCCGTAACGGCGGCAACAACGTAACCAAGCAGATGGAAGAGCGCTCTCGCAGCGACGATGTCGAACAAGGGGTAGCTTGAGGCAAAGCGATGGACCGTGAGTGGAACGACAATCAGCCGATTTACCGTCAACTGCGCGACCGCGTTGTAGCGATGATCCTCGAGGGAGTGCTTAAGGAAGGTGATCCGCTACCCTCGGTGCGCACGGTGGCGGCAGAGTATCGGCTGAATCCACTGACGGTCCTGAAGGGATATCAGGAACTTGTAAACGAAGAACTCGTGGAAAAACGACGTGGACTCGGGTTGTTCATCAAGCTGGGAGCGCGCAATCTGCTCATGAAAGATGAGCGCCAGAAATTTCTCTCGGAAGATTGGCCGCGAATCCAAGCAACCATTCAGCGACTGGGTTTGGACGCACAGGAATTGCTGAATGGGGCGAATGGGCGTCCCCGGGATATTGCCGGAGAGGTGAAAGCTAAGGCGAAAGATCAGCAGGAGGAGCACTGAGACGATGGCGTGCATAGAAGCGCGTGGCTTGCGAAAAAACTTCGGCAGAACGGTCGCGTTAGACGGGATCAATCTCAACGTGGAGCAAGGGCGCATTCTGGGTCTCATTGGTCCCAATGGGGCCGGAAAGACGACAGCGCTCAATGCGATTCTTGGACTCATTCCCTACGAGGGAGAATTGACTGTCCTTGGGCGTGATCCCTGGACCGAGCGCGATCAATTGATGCGGGACGTCTGCTCTATCTCTGATGTCGCGATGCTGCCGCGATGGGCTCGGACCTCGCAATTGCTGGATTATGTGGCCGGCGTGCATCCCCGGTTCGACCCGGCGAAGGCGAAAGCGTTCCTCGCCAAAACGAGCATCGCCTTAGATAGCAAAGTCCGGGAAATGTCGAAAGGTATGGTGACGCAGCTTCACCTCGCCATTGTGATGGCGATCGATGCCAGATTACTGGTGCTCGATGAGCCCACCCTCGGTCTCGACATTCTTTATCGCAAGCAGTTCTATGATTCTTTGCTGACCGACTATTACGATCGCAGCCGCACGATCATTGTGACGACTCACCAGGTGGATGAGATCCAGGACGTGCTCACCGATGTAATGTTCATTCATCACGGCAGGATCGTATTCAGCTGCAGCATGGAGGAATTTGAGTCGCGGTATGTGGAAGTGACGGTCAATCCCGAGCAGGCATCAGCAGCGCGGGCATTGAAGCCGATCCACGAGCGCCGGGTGTTTGGCCGCAGTGTGTTGTTGTTCGAAGGCGTCGACCGTCAGCGTCTTGCGGCGCTCGGCGAAGTACGCAAACCAAGTATCGCCGACCTATTCGTTGCAATGCTCGGCAACCATGCCGGTGAGGCGCAAGGAGCAGCTTGATGAACACACACTCGGACGCGATATCCAATTCCATTGACGTGCAGAACGTCTCGGTTGCAGCAGTCTCCGGAACGCGGCCTCTGTATTGGTCGATTCGACGTGAGCTTTGGGAGAACCGCTTCCTTTACATCGGCCCGCTGGCGGTCGCAGGCATATTTTTGTTGGGCTTTCTGATCAGCATGGTTCATCTGCCGTCGAAGGTGCGAGGACTTACAGCGCTCGGACTGGAGTACCATGCCGCGGTCGCTGTGCCATACGACTTCATTGCCGGCTTAATGATGCTTACCACTATTCTCGTCAGCCTCTTCTATAGTGCCGACGCGCTGCATGGCGAACGCAGCGATCGCAGCATCTTGTTCTGGAAATCCCTGCCAGTATCGGATTTCACGGCGGTATTTGCGAAGGCGATGGTTCCATTATTGGTGGTGCCGCTGATCTGTTTTGTGATAGCGGTCGCCACGCAGTGGATCATGCTGGTAATAAGTTCGCTAGTGCTGCTGGCAAGCGGCCTGAGTGTGTCGGCACTGTGGACACGTATTTCCTTTCTCCACATGTCGCTAATGCTTCTGTACCACCTCCTCACCGCGCATGCGCTCTGGCCGTTTCCCATCTATTGCTGGCTGTTGCTGGTTTCCGGATGGGCGCGCCGCGCGGTATTTCTGTGGGCAGCATTACCTCTGGTGGCGATCGCGGCTCTGGAACAAATTGCTTTTCGCACCTGGTATTTTGCTATGACAGTGGGACGCCACTTAATCGGCGACACGCCCGCTGTTTCCTACACGCCGCCCACAGTTTTTCCCACAAACCCAATGACGCATATGACCCCGCTGCCCTTCCTGAGTAGCACAGGTCTTTGGGTTGGCCTGGCGCTTGCCGCAGCGTTTCTTGCGGCAGCAGTGCGCTTACGTCGCCAGCACGGTCCGGTGTGATGCATGAACTCGCCATCCGGGGAGGCAGATTATGAGTACCGCAGTAAGAATGAAGCGGATTGCCGAAGAATCGCCGCACGTTAAGGCCAGAATTGCCTACGTTTATTACCTGCTTACGATCGTTACGGGAATCGTTATCTTCTCAGCCGGTGGCAGTTTAGGCTTCGTAGTGGACGTAGTCGGGAGCGCACTTTACGTCGTGGCCACAGTTGTCTTCTATGTTTTAACTAGAAGAGCCTAGAACTGCTCACGTAACGAGTGCAACAGCGGGCAAAGAATGCCTTTCAGTGCTGATGCTCCAAGCACTCTAACGACAGTAATACGGATCGCTGCCGATTTGTGGAGAATACTTCGGTTCGAGAGTTCTCATGTGGAGGAAACGACATGAGCAAAACAGAAAGCGAAATTTCTGGAAAGAGCGCTGGCCGGACCGTGGGCGTGCTGTTGCTCTTTCATTTGGTGTTAGGACTGATGGCGCCGTTCATCATCCTGAATCGCGTTGTCGCGCATCGCGAGTTTCTGACTATGGCGGCAGGCAGTCCGAATAAGTTACGAGTAGCCGTCTTGCTGTTGTTCGTAGGGAGTGCCATCGCAATCGGGATCGCAAGCACTGGCTGGGCGGTTTTTCGTCAATACAGCCCTGCGATGGCCCTTTGGCTCTTTGCGCTCGCCGTCGCCAGCTTTTCATTGCAGGCTGTCGACAACTCACGTCTGCTGTCGATGCTGTCCCTTAGCCAGGAGTACATAAAGGCAGGCGCTGCGAAAGCGGATTTGTTTCAGGCCCTGGCCATCGTGGTCGGATCAGCAAGGAGGTGGTCGCATTACTCCTTTCTCCTTGTCATCGGCAGCTGGATTTTGCTGCTTTGCTGCCTGCTGTACCGCTTCCTGCTGGTTCCGCGCGTGCTGGCGGCGTTCGGCGTAGTGGGGAGTGTGCTTCAGATCGGCGGCGTCACGTTGCGCGGTCTCTGGGGATATCCCCCTGAAACATGGCTGGCCGTGCCACTGGCTCCCGCTTACGCGGGATTGGCGCTGTGGCTGATCGTCAAGGGATTCGATGAACGGCATGGCCTTGGAGCGCAGCGCGCTGAAACCACTGCGGCATAGGGCAGCATGGCACGATCAGTGCCCCGGGGGCACAAACAGGGCTCTGCGGCCGAAAGCGATCACATGCAGCGATTCGCCTGGTTCGACCACTCCTGCTGGACGATGTATTTGCCTACCTTCTTATTCTTCCAGCCACAGATGTCGCCGATTTCGCCGTTCGCATGATCGTACCAGCCGCGGCCAGGAATTGGATCGGTGATGGCCTCACATAACTCGTGACCACTGGTGGAAGTCAGAGACTCGAAAACATCCATGCTGCCTTTACAGCCAGCGCATCCGGGATAGGGCACGACCGCGTAAAAGATCTGCCCGGAGATGTCATTGTGGTATCCACAGAACGACCGGCAGGAGGGGCTGCCTCCTTGCACGACTTTGGTCCCAGGCTGCACGTACAGAAAGTAGAGCGTGTTGGGAGAAGGCTCTGGCACAGAATGATTCGTGGCGATCAGATGCTGAAGCATGTGCTGGATGGCTGCATCGGAAACACTCCCGCCGAGGGGCGGATTTGTGATCGCGAGGGTGCCGGTAAGCTTGCCATGGCCGATGGTCTGGCCGGGCACGCTGTATTCCGCCAATTGATCCATCATGGCGCTGGCCAGGATGTAGCGGAAAAAGCCATTGACCTTGGTCGGCAACTTGCGAACTCGAGCTTCTTGCCACCCCGCTCCCCAGAAGATCGTAAAAACTTCGGCATTCGTTATAAGCGGACCATTACGGTATTTAAGCTGTGGAGCCGCGCCATGTGTCGGTTTCTCTGCCATCAGTTCCTGAGGAAGATTCAGCGGCACGATGCGAATTGGATCGCCGTGAGCTGGAAAGATGTCCCACACTACAGCGCTTTGTTGCAATTTGCGTTTCCGAACCGGCATGGTAGTCCTCGCACGGCTTCAAGATTAATAGCATAGGTGAAAGCGCGGGCTTTTGGGATAACAATGTTAGAAAGAAGATAGGAAGAAATAGTATTGCCGCGCGTGGTCCTTCGAATTGGGTGGGTTAGTTTGAGTTTGCGATGTTAGGCTCACGAGCTGAAGCTGGCCGCAGTTCTCACCAGGGAGACCTGCTTTGCCTCGCGCGCTTGCCTCGCTTCCCTGCCAACTTCTGCGGTCATATCATGCATGCCAAAGCGCACACCGATTTTTTTCAGGAAATCATAGGGCGGAGTGCCGCCGGCAAAGATCCAAACGAAATCATTGGCAATTTCGCGCTGCTGGCCTTCGACGTCAAGAATGACCGACTCGGGTTTGAATTCTACCGGATTCGACTTGAACAGCACCTGGATCTTGCCTGACCGTATGAATTCCTCAATGCGCTGCGCGTTGCGCTCCTTGATGCGGCCGAAGCGTTCCTGGCGATACGACAAAGTCACCTGATTACCATTCTGGCGCGCCAGCCCCATGGCGGCTTCGATCGCGCTATCGCCACCACCCACCACCAGAATCTTCTTATCAACATAGTGATCAGCCTCGATCAGACGGTACATCACCTTGGAAAGCTCTTCGCCGTTTACACCTAACTTGCGCGGAGTGCCGGTCCGACCAAGAGCAAGAATTACGGCGCGAGAGCGATATTCGTTGTTGGCGGTCTTGATTGTAAAGACACCATCCTCGCCGGTCTGGATCGTTTCGACTTTCTCTCCGGTGCAAACATTAAAGTCGGCACGATTCAGGACCATGTCCCAGAAGGCAAGCAGGTTTTCCTTCGAGAGCTCTGTTTTGTTGAACTTGCCGTACATGGGGAATTCCACGGGGCTGGTCATCACCAGTTTTTGCCTGGGATATTTGGCTACGGTGCCGCCGACCTCATCCTGCTCCAGCGTGATGTATTTGAGCTTGCATTCGATCGCACGCAGCGAAGCGCTGATGCCCGCGGGCCCGGCACCTACAATCAGAACGTCATAAATGTCATCTTGCATTCTTTCTTGGGACGTCATCCTGGCAACGATCGTGTCCACACATTCCCGCCCCTGATTAACGGCGTTCTTGATCAACGCGAGCCCGCCGAGTTCGCCGGCGATGAAGAGATTCGGAATACTGGTTTCATATTCCGGAGTGAGATAAGGCATGTCCGCGCTCATGCTCGGAGTTGCCATCACCATGGTGATGGCCCCTACCGGGCAGGCTTCGGCGCACAGGCTGTGGCCAATACACTTGTATCCATTCACGATGGCGGCCTTGCCAGCAAGCATGGCCAACACATCCCCCTCCGGACACACCGTGGTGCAGGTCGCGCAGCCGATACACTGCGCGTTATCAATATGCGGGTGCTGAGCCTTAGGTCCTTCGGAGAACAGCTTGCCTTTCTCCGCCGCCTCCCGCGCCTTGCGCTCCCTTTGCTTGAGACTCTTCAAATAGCCGCGCAGAAAAAACAATGCAACTGCGGCAGAGATTATGAGTGTAAGGAGCGAATCCATAGCATTCTCCGCTTACAGATACCCCATCATCATGACCACGCCGATGTGAATCAGCGCCAAAACAGCGAATGTGTAGCTGAATGGCCTGTGCACGACGTGCCACAGGTGGAAAACCTTTTCTGACCGGGAAAGAAACAGGATTTTCTTCGCCAGCTTGGCCTCCTCACCAGCTGCGTCGATTGCCCGCTCCAGCCTGACATGCCGGGTCCGGAGCATGCCGCCGAGAGTGGAGATGTACTCCGATCCGGCCAGCGCTTTCCGGCGCAGCTTAGCCATGTGGAATACACGCAGCACGTCGAGCAGCATCATGTAGGCAATGGCCAGGACGATGGGCATGCGTTGAACCGTCTCCGGCCTGGGTAAGCGGAGCACTTCCCGCAAGTTGTCGGCGGGCAGCAGATCTTGATCAGCTAATTGGCGCGATAGCCGCTCCTGTAATTCTTGCGTCTCTTTGCACGAGAGCACAGCTGCGTTCAAGCTGCGCGGAATCTGAGCATAAAGATAGCGGCCCACAATGCCGCTTGCCGAAACCGCAGCCATGATCCAAAATGCGATTCCAGCAAAGCCGGAAAATTTGAACGAAGAATGCAGCGCAATCACGAATGGCGCCGCCAGGCCGAGAAGCACGTGGAAGTCAAGCCAGTGTTTGGAACTGCCCTGCCGTCCCAGCCACGCCCAACGCTTTCTTAAGGGATAAAGAAAGATGAGCAGGAACATGGCAAAGCCGACCAGTCCCAGCTTGATGCCGATCACGCCACTCGGCTTCAGCAGCACATGTTTAGGAGAGAATGGGCGATCGGCGACGCTGAGCGTGTAGTAATCGAATCCATAGATGCTCAGGGTAAGGATGGCAACAATCGCCAGAATGTATCCAGCGGCGAGGCGAGTACGATGTCCCCGTTCCCGATCCCGGGTTTGTGCAATCCGAGTTGCGACTGCGGCGTTGGCGCTCATTTGTTCTCTGCCACCTTCTCCTCCGTGCTGACGGAAAATCTCTTGTAATCCGTAAAGCGGTGAATGTTGCGCCAGTGCTGGCGCGGACTTTCAACCTCAACGGTTGCCTGGGAGGGCAAATAGAAGGGAGGGTTGGTATCAGCAAAGGGCGCAGGCGAGTAATCCACCTCGGAGGTAAGCGATCGCATGCCGATGTCGACGATGCCCTGCTCGACAGAAGAAACAATCCGCACAATATCTCCGGTTGATGGGTCTATCCAGGCATCTCCGCCGACGTCCAGCGCATATTCCCTTCCCCGTACCGCCAGCGCGAGTGGTGAGCGTGTGCCCGGCATATGCTGAAAATGGATCTTTTCGACGGCTCGGCCGGCAAGCAGGTCAGAGCCGCCATCGCTGAATTCAAAGCTGCTGGTGTAGTAGGGATGGAAAATCAAAAACAGTGTCGCAAAGCCATTGCTCACCAACAATGATAGATTTTTCTTGGCCGGTTTAGGCTGCTGAACCGCCAGGCGGGATTCGTTGAGGGTCAACTCGCCACCGGCGTCAGTGAAAATTGCCAGGTAGTCATATGTGGATTCGTCGCGCAATTCTGCCTTGCCGTTCTTGGTCAACTTTTCCTGGGTTACACGCTCGGTACACTTCACGTCCGAAAAGAGTTCAACCAGCTTTTGAACCCGGCTCTGGGCGCGATCGAGCAGTGAGGGCAAGGTCTGGGTCGAGGCCGGAACGCGCGTAAACAGCGCCAGCATGACGGTTGCAGCCATCCTGCGCGGCCTGAACACGTATTGCAGTGGGAATCTCATTTTGTCCTATGTTTTGAATCGAAGCGGTAGCCGAGCATGACAAGCCATTGGTTGTAATTGAGCACCGAGCCGCGGCTGGTCGTAAATCCACCCTGAAAAAAGTAGTGTTGCCCAACCGGCAGCTCGAGGTTGGAGGTCACGAAGCGAGCACGATCTCTGGCGGCAATCGAAGAGACAAAGTTCTGCTGGCCCACGAGAACTTCGAGCCGCAAGCTTTCACCAAGATTACGCGAAACGGAAAATGCTTCGTAAGAGCCGGCGCCGAATGAGCTGTTGAATTTCGAGTAGTGGCCGTCCACCCTCAGACCGAGCCAGGGCACGCGATCGAAGGTCAATCCATACATCTGGTTCAAAGAGTGATTGGTATCTCCGGAGCGATTACTGAGCCCCAGATCGGTGTACGCCCACACGTGCTTGATCACCTCCACGCGCGCTCCTGCGCTGAATCCCTGAAACAGATATTTGTCCAGCAAACCGGTTCCAATCAGGGCCGGATCGAACGTGGGGATATCTCGAAAGTAGGTGTGGTTGAAGTCCAGTTCCAGGCGCTCGTGCGGCTGAACACGAACCGTTAAAAAACTGCGCCCTATGCCCGGCCCTGGTGCTGCAACTGCCGCATTGCCCCGGGGACTGTCCGCCTCAAGCGAGTGATAGATGGAGAAATACCGCTTGTAGGTCACGGTATTTTCAAAAAAGATGAACGGCCGGTCGACACGCCACTTCAACGTGCTGATTCCTACGCCGGAGGTGGAGGTGTAGCGAAAGCTGTCAAAGCTGCCGCTCTCAAAATTGATGAACGCACCGCCGATGTGACGATTGGGGTTGTAATCCCAGGATGTAGGATCGGGTGTCGAGCCGGCAAAGACACCCAGTGTTGCTCCGGAATGAATCCTGGCCCCGAAGTATCCGCCATCAATGGTGTCCAGGCTGCTGGCCCAGGGCAGGTAAAGGCGGCCGACTCCCGCTACCCACCTGGATTGCGGATTTTCGTAGGTGAGGCCCAGGTGGTAGGTGCGGTTGATCAGGTCTTGGAGTGTGGTCTGGCCGGTAGAGGACTGCGAAGTCAATCGTCCGCGCCAGTAGCCGCTCAGGTTCCAGTACGAGCCGTTAATTCGGGTGATATCGGTGCGCATCACCAAACCCAGACTGCTGCTGGTAGAAGATGCCGGCCCGTGGCTGGTCAGGGCCATGTAATCAACGCCGATTCGGCCGCGCGCGCGATTAACGGAGGGCAGCGGCGGCTTGGGAATCTCTTGGCGCACTTCGTCATCGAGCGTGTCGCCTTCTGTGAATGAAACAACTGCGGGATATTTGCGAGTCGCGCTTAGCGCGTTCTTCTGCACCAATGCTTCTTCGTCTTGCGACGACAGATACGCAACATCGCCTGCCTTCACCGGCCGTTGGGGAACGTGAATTTCAGCGACCGCGGAAGTCTCTGCGACCGAAATGATTTGCAATTCAGCAACGGGCGCGGCAGCATCGGCTGAATCATTGCTTGCCCTCGATGGGTTATTGCGAACCTCCAGCTTCATGCCCTCAGCCAGCCCGGAACTGCGGCCGCCATCCAGGTAAGCAGCGTCTTCGGCGACATACTTAACTTTGAACGCGGTACGAAGATCTGGATTCGTTGTACGCACCGCAAGCGCGGGATTGGGAACGTCCGCAGCAGCCGGCTCGGCAGACACGAGGGGAGATGGGGAGGTAGTCGTAGTCTGCCGAACCGGTTCTGCAGCTCCGGGGAGTCCATTGCCGGAGACTGGGGGAGAACTGGAAGCCTGAGCGGAGGATGGCCAGCCGCTATTGATGGATGTACCGTTTGCCTTTCGCGGTGCTTCCGGCGATACATTGCCGGGAAATACAGACGCATCAGTTCTCGAAGCAGTGTCCGACTGGTTCGGATTGGAAATCGAAGGAGCGCCGCTGTGAAGCACCGATGGTGAGGGTACGGGCGAGGGCGCGGAACTGGCCTGTCCCGTCGCATGCGAGTCCTTACTCACTGTTGAAGGAAAGCTGATGGGCGGTTCCTGGGGCGGCGGCACCGGAGTTACCGTGACCTGAATCGATTGCTCGGGAACTTGCTTGGGTCGGCGGCGGAACACCCCTGCCCAGGGAGCTGATGCTGCGCCCGGCGGGGCGCTTCGCTTGGCCTCTTTTGTTTGAAAATCCAGGACCAGACGATTTCCATCTACAGATAAAGCGTAAGGAACCATCCGCTCCAGTTCCACGACGACATGAGTCACAGGAGGATTCGCGCTGTTCAGGCCGAACCTCACAGCCTTGATGCCACGCCCCTGCACCGCAATCTTTCGCTGCCTGGCATTGCTTGTAATTTCGGGCAATACCAGCACCAATCGCTCCGGATTGTGGGCGGCTTCAACCGATGGCTGGCTTGGGGCAGACAGTATCACTTCAACCTGCAGGCCCGACGCGCTTGAACTGATCCGCACATTCCGTATCTCTCCGGGGCCCTTTTGTTGCGCGAGCGCGCAGCAACTTAGGGCAAACAGCAATGCGAACTGACTTCTATAGCGCATCCGCCCTCTATCCTCCGGCCTGCCCAGTCGGGTGGCATTGGTAACAATTTGGGCTGTTGTAAACGTAGCCACCGACCCCCTGATGCTGTTGATCGGTCGTGCTCTTGTTGTGCGTATGACAATTCGTGCAGGAGAATACGAGGAAATTATTGGGATTGGTGTGGCAATCACCGCAGGTATTCCAAACTCCAGGCACGTGAGGACCAGAGTAGATGGGGAACCAGGTGTGATTGAAGGTCGCACCCAGCCAGGATGTCGTGTTGTGGCAGGTCTGGCAGGTTGTCGGGAACTGCGCGGCCATGTGATTAGGATTGGTGGTGCTCAGATAATCCTGATGATGGCACCCATCGCAGTTCGTCGGCAGGGTGGTGTAGTTGTTGTTCACATGACAGCTGGCGCAAGGCACCGTCGTATGGAATCCCGTGAGCGGAAAGCTGGTGTTATTGTGGTTGAAAGAAGCCGGAATCCATGCGCTCGTGTTGTGGCACACGTTGCATTGCTGGGGGAATCCAACCTGCACGTGGTTGGGGTTGTTCGTATTCTGGAAATCCTGCAGATGGCAGCTGACGCAGGCAGTGTTCGTCAGCTTGTAATTGTTGTTCACGTGGCACTGGCTGCACTGCAACGTTGTGTGGAATCCCGTGAGCGGAAATCCAGTAGTCGCGTGATTGAACGTGGCTGTAGTCCATGCGGTGGTGTTGTGGCAGACCGTGCAATCCGTCGGGAATCCCGCCTGTACGTGATTGGGATTGGTCGCGCCCTGGTAGTCCTTCATGTGGCAGGTTGCGCATGCGCCGCTGTTCAGGCTGTAGTTCGCGTTCACGTGGCATTGCGAGCACTGCAGAGTCGTATGCGATCCGGTAAGAGCAAATCCTGTTGAAGCGTGGTTAAAGGTTGCCCCTCCCCACGAGGTCGTGTTGTGGCACTGCTGACAGGTCTGGGGGAAGTTAGCCTGCACGTGGCTGGGATCGGTTGTCCCCTGGTAGTCCTTCAGATGGCACGATACACAAGCGGTGCTCGTTAAATGGTAGTTGTTGTTAACGTGGCACTGTGCGCACGGCGTGGTGGCGTGCGCGCCGGTCAAAGGAAATCCTGAAGCAGCATGGTTGAACTGCGCCGGAATCCAGGCTGCGGTGTTGTGGCACTGTTCGCAGGTTTGCGGGAACCCCTGCTGTGCGTGATTTGGATTGTTGGTGTTCTGAAAATCTTTAAGGTGGCACGAAACGCATGCTTTGCTGGTCAGGTTGAAATTTCCATTCGAGTGACATTGGTTGCATTGCAAGGCGGCGTGCGCGCCGGTCAGAGGAAAACCAACCAAAGTGTGATCGAAAGTCGCAGGCTGCCAGGCTGCCGTCGTGTGGCACTGGCTGCAAGTCTGAGGCAGGCCCATGGCAACGTGATTCGGATTATTGGCCTTCTGGAAATCCGGCAGGTGGCAGCCTACGCAGCTGGCGGGAGTCCCCTTGAATCTGCCATTTGCGTGGCAAGCCGTGCAGTCGAGGGTGGCGTGCATTCCGGTAAGCGCGAAGCCGGTGAACCTCAGGTGATCGAACTTTACGCCTAACCAGGAATCCATGCTGTGGCACTGCTCACACGAAGTTGAAAAACCCGTGGCTACGTGACTCGGCCCGGTCGTCTGTTGGTAAGTCTTTGCGTGACAGCTGTAGCACTGAGTGGAAAGTCCCTGAAATTGACCGGTTGCGGCACCGGTGTGGCAAGAATCGCACTCGAGGGCGGAATGGGCCCCGACCAGCGGAAACCGGTTCTGGTGGGCCTTAATCTGCTGCAAAGAAACGTTCCAACCTTTGACGGAGTGACATTGTTCACAGCTGGCACCAAACTGTCGGCGGTGAATATCCGCATGGCAGTCGGCACATTTTGTGGAGACATTCGAGAACACGGGCTTGAGGTGGCATTGCGTACACTGCACACCTTCATGCATCCCGCGCAGCGGATACCTGGTCGTGTTGTGATCAAACTCCGGGACTGCGCGTATGGGTTTCCATCCGGTTTGCGTGTGGCAGTTCTGGCATGGGATGGACAAGCTGCCGTGCGGACTGCGCGATGTCTCCCAGGTCTGCCCGTAGGCAACGGGGAGCGTCATCAGCATGAACGCCGATGCCAATGCAGCAAGGAGTCTTTCCATTACGTTCCCCACCCAGACAGAAGATCGCAGCAATGTGCCGGATAACTCGATCGTGGGAAGTGCAATTAGGAATCCAGAAATTCCGGTGCATGTACCTTTGGAACATCACTATCAGGCTTTCGCGCGAATTGCTCATTCGTAACCAGCGAGGACGCAGTACGTATCGTGCGCATTACATTTTTGCGAGGTAAGTTCTTCCTCATGAGCGAGAAGTTTTTTCAATTGCAAAGGTGGGGAGCGTTGTTGATAGAGACGTTTTCGGCGCTTTTCATGTGGGTCAAAAGGACCCAGCCTGGGTCCGAATTTGTGACAGTCAGTTACGTACCAATTTTTGTTTTTGGGACTGCCGCTCCGTGGCAGGCGGAACACTCTTTTGGCGTCGGCTTGTAAAAGAGCACTGGCTTGCCTTCCACCATTTCTGTCAGCTTGTGGCAGTCATTGCAACGCACATTGCGATGTGCCCCTTCGAGGGAAAAAGCAGTACGCGTGTTGTGATCAAAAGTCGATGGTTTCCAGCGCGTGCTGTTGTGGCAACTGGCGCAGTCGGTTACGCCATTTCTGGCGAACTGCTTACCGTGAATTTCGGCGTGACACTGCTCGCATTTTGCCGGAGCCGCATGGAAGTCCACATGAATGAGTGTGGTTTCCAGGTTTGCGGACTTGTGGCAATCGATGCAGGCAACCCCCCGGTGCGCTCCCAGCAGCGCGAACGAGGTTTGCGCGTGGTCAAATCGCGACACATCTTTCCAGGTTTTGGTGGTATGACAAGCTTCGCATCCGGCAGCACTTCCGTTCAGGATCTTCGCCATCCGATCGCGGAACTGGCCACGATGGGGATCCTCATGACAAGCCGTGCAGGACATATCATTAAAGCGGTACACCGCCGTGTTCTTCACCTGGGCCGACTCCATGGGCTTGTGACATTCTCCACAGGTGATCGCCACGTGCGCGTTGGTGAGAATGAATCGAGCTTGCTTATGACGCGCCAGGCCGAAGGTCGAGGGCTTGAATCCTTCCAGCGTATGGCACTGCTCACAACGGTTGACGTATGGCGCGGAGGCAAATTGGGCCTGGTGCTCGTCTTTGTGGCACTCCAGACAGCGGTCAAACTTGAGTTTGTAGATGGTATCTTTGCCTCGAGGAACATGGCATTGCGCGCATTGCACGGCCGCATGTTTTGCCTGCAACGGATATCCAGTCGCCGCGTGTTCCTTCACACCGAAGAGCGCAGGCTTGAATCCATTGACGTTGTGGCATGAGGAGCATTCTCCCTGGTCAGCGCGCTTCGTGAACTGTCCTCGATGCTCATCCTGGTGACAGTCCATGCATTTGCCAAAAACCAGAGGCTTTTTGAAATCGCCATTGTGATGGCACTGCAGGCAATCAACTTCCTGATGCTTGCCCAATAACGGATACCTGGTCTTCGAGTGGTCGAATTTCAGTTCTAGCGTTGCAGTGGCAACTCGCTTCCAATTGCTCGTGTTGTGACACGACTGACAACTCTGCTGCGCGAAAGTACCACTATGCGGGTCCTGGTGGCAGTCACTACACGTGCCGAAGGCAAGGCCGAAGTAGCGGGGCTTGGCATCCGCTCCGGCTGTGTGGCACTTGGCGCAGGCGACCTGGGTGTGCAATCCGGTCAGCGGGTAGCGCGTCTTCGAATGATCAAACTGCGTTGAAACGCTCCTCCAATCGGTGTAGTTGTGGCATTGCAGGCAGTTTTGCCCGAGACGGCCCTCGTGACGGTCCTGATGACATGTAGTACAGGCAGCAGAGACTCCCAGAAAGCTCTGATTTAGATCTTTGATCTTGATTGTGCCTTTAGCCGCGGGGGTAATGTGGCCGGCTGTGTGGCAGCGATTGCAGGTGAGACCGGCATGCTTGCCCTCGAGCACGTATCCGGTTTGTTTATGGTCGAAGGTTCTGAGGTCCCATTTGATAAGGGCAAATTCGCGCCCATTGTGTTCGGAATGGCAGCGAGCGCAACCCTGGCTCGATCCGACCACCAGCCCATAACCAGCGTGGAGGCCCTTGTGTGTAGCCAGTCGTTCGGCAATCTCCGCATGGCAATCGAGGCACTTGAAGGTGGCCTGACCGCCGCCTAAACGGTGGCAGGTCGTGCATTGAGTCGGCCCCTCGAGCGATTGGTGAGCGCGGGAGAGCGGGCCCGGCGAGATTTGCGCCTGGCAAGAGGCACCCAATAGCAGCCATAGGCAGATCCGAATCAAGCGGGCTTGCATCGTCCACATTGTTAATGCAATTCGATAGCCCTTGTCAGTGACCGGGTTTCATTCACCTAATCAAAGGTTCTTCTTTATGCTTGGCGGATCGCTCCGGTTGTTGTATTGGCAGACGAGTTGCTACCGGCGTGGCTGGTGATTTTCAAGCCTGGTGCGCGCTGGGCGTGCATCACAGAATCATGGACCAGGTTTAGAGTACTCTCGCATCGGGATTGAACCTATGCAGCCGCTTCGCGTGATGGTTGTCGATGATGAACCCAATACCTGCTCTTTCCTGCAGGCTGTCTTTTCTGCTGAAGGACACGTATGCCAGACATTCCTGCGGCCATCGGATGCCGAGCACTACCTGGCCGAGAATGGGGTCGACCTGGCCATGGTCGATGTCTATCTGGGGAGTACCAATGGCATCGATCTAGTACAACGGCTGCGCGAACTGCAACCTGCGATGTATCCGGTAGTCATGACTGCGCACGTCAGCGTCGAAACGGCGGCACGATCGCTTACAGAAGGCGCAGTCGATTATGTCGGTAAGCCTCTGACCGTCGATCAGATTCGTGACATCGCGACCCGAGCCGACGCTTACCGGCGCCAGAGCCGAGCCCAGGCGGATATCCCCGCTGCCCCAGTTGACGGTTCCACCATTGTGGGCCGCAGTCCAAGGATGTTGGAGGTATACAAGGCCATCGGCCGGGTGGCCACCAGCAACGCCAATGTCCTGATTACGGGCCCGAGCGGAACGGGCAAGGAACTGGTCGCGCGCGCTATCCACCAGCATTCGAAACGAGCGCAAAAGCCCTTCACTCCCGTGAATTGCGGTTCGTTTACCGAGACCATTCTGGAAAGCGAGTTGTTTGGCCACGAAAAGGGCGCGTTTACCGGAGCCGATGCGGTCCACAAAGGCCTGGTCGAGGCGAGCGACGGCGGTACGCTTTTCCTGGACGAGATTACCGAAACTGCCCTGTCGTTTCAGGTCAAGCTGCTCAGGGTTATTCAGGAACAGCAGGTGCGGCGAGTTGGTTCGACGAAGTATATTCCCGTCGACATCCGTGTCGTGGCTGCCTCGAACCGCGACATATCCGAACTGCTGAAGCAGGGCCAATTTCGCGAGGACCTCTATTACCGTCTGGCTGTGGTCCAGATCAGCGTCCCGGCGCTGGAGGAACGGCGGGAAGACATTCCGTTGCTCATCAACCATTTTCTTCAGCTATTCAACGGCAAAAACAATCTGAACGTCAGCATCGAGGCAGCGGCAATCCAGCGGCTACAGCAGATGAGTTGGCCCGGCAATGTCCGGGAGCTTGAGAACACGATTAACCGTCTCGCCATTTTCGCCGCAACTGGCCGAATCACGCAGGCGGACGTGGATGCAGAAGTTCAGCGGACCTCAGAAATCAGCGGACCTGTCCGTCAACAGGCCATATTGCCCGACCGGCTCGTCGAACTCGAACGTCAGCATATCCTGAGAATTCTTAAGGAGACGGGGGGCAATCGTTCAGAGGCAGCCCGCAAACTCGGCATAGAAAGAAAGACTCTGTATAAGAAGGCCTTGCGGCTGGGAATTGATCTTCAAGCTTTGGACAAGAAATGAGTGCCCGCCAAACTGCGCGCGCGAGGATTCGGGACGTTGGCATGTGCGCTGCGCTGCTCATCACCGTACTTGCTCTTTCCGCAATTCCCCTGATTCGCGACTCGGAGACGCGCCTGAGCGACACATTCTTCCGGGTTGCATCGGGGTCGAAGCAGCCTTCCCAAGTCGTCGTTGTCCTGATTGATGACGACGCATTGCGGGCCTACGGGCGATGGCCCTGGGCGCGAATTTTGCTCGCGCAACTGACGAGCAAACTCTCGCGAGCTGGCGCAAGCGTCATTGGGCTTGACGTTCTGGTATCAGAGCCGCAATCAGCGGACAACGACCGCGCGCTTCAACTGGCTTTACAACAGAGTGGACGGATCGTGCTTGCCGGCAAGATTGGCTCCTTCCCCGATGGTCCAAGGTGGGTCGAGCCGATGCCCGAGTTTGCCTTATCGGCCGCCGCCGTCGGGCATGCCCAAGCTGTTCTCGATTCCGACTCGGTGTGCCGCCGCTTTCCTCCCAAAGAACTCACGGTGGACGGACCGCGTTGGGCCTTTGCAATCGAGGTGGCACGCCAGTTCAATCCGGAAGTGACAAAGAAATTCCTGGCGTCTTATGGCATGTATCTCGACGAGGACACGAGTCAAATCAGTATTGCCAAACCCGTTCTGCTGCCGATCGCATATGTGCGGAACCGGTTTACAACCATATCCGCCGCGGCGGTACTTCAAGGCGCAGACCTGTCAATTCTGAAAGGCCACGCAGTGCTGGTCGGATTCGGGCCAACTGAAATCGGGGACCGGCTGACGACCCCCCTGAGCGGCGAATATCCGACACCTGGAATCGAAGTCCATGCTCAGATCGTAGACAGTATTCTCAGCGGCCGGACGCTGAACAGCGCGCCTCTGTGGTTTTTCGCTTTAGTGCTGTGCTTGACGTGCGGCTTTGTTGTACTCACTTGCCGCCGCTGGCGTGGATGGCGCGCGGCAGGAATTCTCGGAGTGCTCGCCGGCTTGCTCTATGGCTTCGGAGTGGCTGCGTTCGTCCTCGCCAATCGTATGATTGCGCTTGGCCCAATGATGCTCGCGGTGGTCGCCGGCCCGCTCCTTGTCTACACGGCCGATTTCGTTGATGTCGAACGAAGTGTCAATCGGCAATTGCGCGGGCTTCGTTCGTGGTTGGCTTCTCACTCTCGAGCAATCCAAACGCAGGATGCCGGTGACCTCTCATGGAAGCTGGAGCTCTTGCAGAAGCTACAAACGGAATTGGGGGCATGGTATGAGCTGCACGAAGCACTGTTGGAGTCCAGCCATGATTTAGTCGCGATCTTTGACCACCACGGACGGCATTTGTTGAGCAACCGGCGCTTCGTTGAGGCCTGCCCCGACACTGAGAATGAGTGGGACCTGGACCAGTTCCTCACTTTGCTTGCCCCCAACATCGATGACGATCTGCTTTCGGCTGGCAAATCTCAGCAGAAGGAAGTGCGTCTTCAAAACGAACTCTTCGCACTCAATATGACTCCGCTCCCACCCACATTCCTTTCGCCCGAAGGCGGCACGATAGTAACCCTGTCCAGCTTGCGTACCCGTGAAGAGCGCGACCGGGCACGGGCGGAGGCGCTCAGCTTCATTACTCACGAACTGCGCACCCCACTTACTTCCATTCAGGGGTTCGCAGAAATGATGATGCGCTATCCGGGAATTTCTTCTGCGGCCAGCGCTCCCGAAACTATTTTCAGGGAATCGCGCCGTCTGCTCGCCCTGATCAACAGTTACCTAGATGTCATGCGCCTCGATGCCGGAGCAAAGGACCTCTGCTTGCAGGATGTTGAAGTGGAGCAGGTAATTCGAAACGCGTTGGAGATCCTGGCGCCAATTGCCAGAGCAAGCGGAATGACGATGTCGGTTGAAACAGCTGAAGGATCGCTTACAGCAACTGCCGACGCGCCGTTGATCAGTGGTGCAGTACTGAATCTGGTCAGCAATGCGATTAAGTACGGAAAACCAAACACCCCTATTTTGGTGAAATGCTCACCCGATGGTCGAGAAGTAGTAATTGCTGTCAGTAATGAAGTCGAACCACTCGGTCAGCCCGACATTGCACGGTTGTTCGAGCCTTATTATCGCGGCGAGCACGTGCAGGGTGCGAGTAACGGATGGGGGCTCGGTTTGGCATTTGTGCGCCGGATCGCCGAAAAGCATAGCGGATCGATAAAAGCAGTAATCGACGGCCAGCGCATCACTTTCGAGTTGCGTATTCCCGCCAAACGGGCAGCAGCCGCTGCAGTTGCGGAGAGAAAGTCATGAAAATTGTCAGCGCGGCTCTATTTTTTGCAATGTTCATTTTGAGTGCGACTTCCTCGCCGCAGGAGCAGCAGACGTCGGCACCTCCGACCGAGCTTCAAGTCGGATCGGCCGTCGTATCCGAATTGAAAGGTCAGGTCACGTTTCAATCTCCCCAGGCTCAAAGTTTGCCCGCCCAGATTGGAATTGTGCTTCCTCCCGACAGCACGATTGAAACCGCGAAAGGCAGCGTGCTGCTGACACTGCAGGATGGCTCGCAGTTGCTCATCAAAGGACATACGCGAGTCGTGCTTCGCGCTCCAAACCAGGCGAAAGGTTTTTACCTCGAGCTTCTCCTGGGAAAGATCATAGCCAAGGTCCAAAAGAGATTAGGATCAAATCCCAGCTTTCGCATGGGCACTCCCACTGCGGTGATCACTGTCCGGGGAACACGCTTCTCTGTAGAGGTGAGCAAGAGACAGCGGACTTACGTGGAAGTCTTTGAGGGGGTGGTGGAAGTTATGGGAATCCGATTTGAAAATCGCCGTGTGCTTCTGCGCCCAGGCTACTCTACAGGCGTACAGGAAAACCGGGAGCCCGACGAACCCCGTCAATTCAACGAACCAGGCGACCAGACGGAAGGCGAGCGGCCCGGAACTCAATCACCTGGCGAACGTGAAAACCAGCAGCCCAGAACTGGCCCTCCGACCGGGCAGACAGGCGAGCGCCCCGACTGAACTCGAAACACGACCTGCGTACGATTAGAAAAGAATGGCGGGGACGACGGGACTCGAACCCGCGACCTCTGCCGTGACAGTCTAGGCATACACGTATTATCAGCGACTTACGTTCTCAGCGGGGGCTGCCAAGTCGCTGAAAAGGACTGCAGGAGCCGTTCTCTGTGGGTAAATTTGTGGGTAAGAATTCAACGATGTTGAGGTCGGGAATTGAGCAGCCAACCGTCGTTGATCCGGTGCCAAGCTCATGAAACACCGCCTTCAGACCGTGCGCAGATATACCGGTAGGAAGGCTTCGGTGATGAACGATTCCAGCGCAGTGGGTGTCGTGTTTCTTGCCGACCGCGCTTCTTGGGGCACGATAAGCCCCGCATTCGCGCCCTCCCACATTTCAATGATCAATTCAGCGGTTTTCTGAGGCAAGCCCATCTTCAGAAGGGAGTCCTGAAGCATCGAACTGGGCACTTGCACATAGGTAACATCGGGCTTGCCGATTGCCTTGCCCACAATGGACGCCGCCTCGTTCATCGAAATATCGCGCTGCCCGTGCAGTTCCCGTATCGAACTGCCGGAAAAATCGCTGGCTGCGAGACGAGTTGCGGCATAAGCCCCGATGTCTTTCGTTGCTATCCAAGGCATCGGCACATCGCCCCGCATTCCACCGGGCAGTGTCCCAGTTTCACGCAAGGGCACGATGCTCATGAACAGATTCTCCATAAAATAGGCCGCCCGCAGGTGGAGGACGTTGAGTCCGGCGACTCGATCCAGCTTTTGTTCTTGATTATGCAACCCCACGATGAGACCAGTGCCTTTGGCGTGTTGAGCACCGATACTGCTCAAGTTAACCGCGAATCGTACTTGCGCGTTTGCGATTGCAGCCGCATAGCAATCGGAAACCCGTTCTTGATGGGCACGCAAGTCCGGCTGTGACAAGTCTTCGGGCAGAACCAGATAGGCTGCGGTCGCGCCAGAAAAAGCTGCGGTCAGGAAAGAAACGTTTCCAACTGTGCCGACAAAAGGTTCCGCACCTCGCCCCACTAGCGGTGTGAGCTTTCTTGCCTCTCGCCCAACAGCACGAACCTTTTCCCCTTGTGCTAGCAACACTTCTGTTACTCGTCGCCCGGTGCGTCCAGTTGCGCCTGTCACGACGATCATTTCGGACTCCTCGGAATAGCATCAACCAAATTTTGGTCGCTCTGGTGCCAGCCAGCGGGCGCAGTATAGCAGAACCGAAAGCCGTGGGATTCGAGGGCGGGAGCGTTCAGTGAGATTGGGGGACGTCCCGAGGCGCGGGCGGGTTGCGGGAGCGAGCAGCCGAGCAGCAAGAAATGTAGAGCGTCGCGTAAGGCTCATCATCGTCGCCAGCGCAGGGTCTTGCTTCATCTCAGAGTTAGGGGATAGCATGACAACGGTTCGTGGAGAGGAATGGACTCTATGAATGAACTGGATCGTCGTTCGCTGACTGAACAGCAAAGAGATGAATGCCATCCCTCGATCTGAACATGGCTTAGGCCGACGTCTGTACGTAGGCACCAGTCTCATTTTTCTTGCGTTGGTTTTCTGGACATTCGAGCGCACATTCTATCTAAAGTCGTTTTTCCGTACGCCTCCTTTGTCGGCGATGCTACATATTCATGGTGCAGTGATGACTGGGTGGGTCGTGCTGCTCGCCGCTCAAA
>DASSIO010000044.1:0-12206 GCA_035691825.1 Terriglobales bacterium
GGCGGCCTGCGGAAGCGATACCTGAACTGGAAAAGGTACGGACATGGTTTCCCAGCGCGAATGTGGATGCATCCTACATCCTTGGAATTTGCTATATCCAGACCAAGGACTATCCGAATGCGCGGAAGGCCTTCGCGAAAATGTTCGATGTGCCCACCGAATCCGCCGCCAGTTATCTATTTACCGCGCGAATGCTGCTGCGGCAAGACTTCGGCCCGGTGGCGGAGGAGTACGCGTACAAGGCCGCGGCGCTCGACCCGAAGCTTCCGCTGGTGCACGAACTGCTTGGAGAGCTGTACCTCTATCATTCGCAAATTGACGCGGCTATCGCTGAGTTTCAAAAAGAGCTGGAGATAAACCCTAGCTACGCCGCGGCGTACTACAAGCTTGCGGACGGTTATTCGCGCGTGCAGAAATTCGATGAAGCGGAGCGGCTTCTGCAGCGTTCGATCTGGCTTGACCCCACTTCCACCGGACCTTACATCCTGCTCGGCAAAGTGCTGGAGAAAAAAGGCGAGACGCAGTTGGCCGTGCGCGCGCTGCAGCGAGCGCTTGCGATGGATCCCAACAATCCCATTCCACACCACCTGTTGGGGCAGGCGTACCGCGACTTAGGAAAAAATGAAGAGGCGGATCGCGAGCTCAAGTTGGCCGGCCAACTGGAACAAAGCCAAAACACAAAGCCTTGAGCGGCTCGTCCATGCGAAAGTTCACGACGATCGGGCTTGGCGAACTGCTCTGGGATATTCTTCCGGATGGCCGCCAGCTTGGCGGTGCGCCGGCGAACTTTGCCTACATGACAAGCCTGCTGGGCGATGAAGGGGTCGTCGCCAGCCGCGTCGGCAGCGACGAACTCGGTTTCGAAACCAGACGCCGGCTCGAGCGACTCGGGCTCAGCACCTCCTGCATCCAGACCGACCCAACCTATCGCACGGGAGTCGCGCAAGTAGAACTTGACGCGAAGGGCCAGCCTGCTTTTCAAATCGCAGAGCCTGTGGCGTGGGATTTCTTGGAATGGACCACCGTGTGGCAAGCGCTGGCCCAGAAAGCGGATGCGGTCTGTTTCGGCTCCCTTGCCCAACGCTCGCCGAAATCGCGACAGACCATTCATTCTTTCCTGAAAACTGTCCGGCCACAGACCACTCGCATTTTCGACGTCAATCTCCGCCAGTCTTTTTACACCGCGGAGATTCTCGCTGATTCCGCGAAGCAGGCGGACATCATCAAGCTGAACCGCGACGAACTCCCAAGAGTCGTTCAACTGCTGGGTTTTCCTTTTCAGGATGAGGAGTCCGCATCGCAGTGGATCCTGCACACATTTCGGGCAAAACTTGTTTGCGTCACTCGAGGCGGCGAAGGTTCCTTGCTCGTGAGCGAGCATGGCAAACACGAGCATTCCGGCATTCGCGTGCAAGTGGCGGATACGGTGGGTGCGGGGGATGCGTTCACGGCTGCGCTCGTCTATCACTTTGTTCGAGGGGGATCCCTCGCCACTATGAACGAAGCGGCGAACCGGATGGGGTCGTGGGTGGCGAGCCAGGCGGGAGCAACGCCATCGCGGGACGAAGCCCGGCTCCAAGAAATTCGCTCATCAGAAGTTTGAACGACAGTAGAGCAAAGCTCTAGTGATGTGCGCTGGGAGTTTGTTCCTCCGCCTTGGACAGCCGAGTTACTTCGCCCGGCGGCAGTTCGCGCATGAGCGCGAGAAACACGCCGTTTGTCCAACCAAAACCCACAATATTTACATGATACCCGGCGGTCACTTGCGTTTCCGATGAGCGCTTCACCGCGTCATATTTTTCGCGAATGGTTCCGTCGCGCCGGAAATTCTCCATGACCATGGAGAGGAATTCATAGGAAACTTTGTCCGCTTCTTTATTGAAATCATAGCGGCGCATCCCTTCATCGGCCATCAACTGGTTTGGCGCCCACGCATACGGATAGTCCCACTGGCCTCCGGTTTCGTAGGGGCTCATCACGAGGCCGCCGGGGCGCTCGAAGATGCCGATGTTCTGTACAACTTTTCGCGCTTGTTCGGGCGTTGCGATGCCCGCCCAGAGCGGATAAAACGTGGTCACGTAATCGTATGTGGATCGAGTCTGTTTTTCGAAGTCGTAATCGAAAAAGAGGCCGCGCTCCTCATCCCACAGATATTTTTGAATATCAGCCTTGCGTTGCTCCGCGCGTTCCCGCCATTTTTCCGATTCCTCCTTGCGTCCCAACGTTGCGCTCATTCGTTCAAGGTCCTTTTCGGATTTGTAAAGCAGGCTATTGAGGCACACAGGAGCGAAATGATGCGTCGAAGCACCATAAGGGCCGAAGCGGAAGGAGATGTCGAACCCGGATTCGCGCATGGATCGATCCCCTTTGTAATAGTCCGCGGTTAGAGCAACTGTTCCGGCGGGATCGCAACCTGGCTGAGCCATGGTTTTGGCGAGATCGCATATCTGAAGGGCAAACAGCGGGCCTGCCCCCAGAGGCGAGGGCTTGGCTGCACTGGATTCCGCGAGATAATTCCGGCCAAGGTCTTCCTGTCCGAGGAAATAGGCGGCCACTTGCCGGTAGTGGCCGGTTTCATCTTTCACGCTTTCCGCCGCAGGGCCGTTTCCGAAATCGAAATAGCGGGAGAGTCCGGTCGACCCCGCCCGATGCGGTTCGCTGGTCCACAATTCGTGATCTTTGACCGCGAAGCTATACGCTTTTTCCAGCCACTTGTTGTCCTGATGCCCGCCGGCTTTCTGCGCGTCGTAAACAGAAAGAATCATGGAGGTGAGGAAAGGAGGCTGCGAGCGCGTCAAATAATAGGTTCGATTCGCATTGAGCACTCCGCCGTAGTGCTCGATTTCAAAGAAAAAATTCTCGACCATGTCTTTGGCAAGAGCGATTCTGCCGTCGAGCACCAAGCCGCGAATAATAAAATAGCTGTCCCAGCCATACATTTCGTTGAATCTCCCGCCGGGCACGACGTAGCGATTTTCGAGGAAGAGCAGCCCGGCGGGGTCGATTTTCCCGGGATCCATTTCCCCGATGTGGTGAATCACAGCAGGCAAATGCAGAACATTCACTTTGCACTGTTTCTGAAGTTGCTGCACCGAGGCCGGCTCCGCAAAACCAGCGGGAAGATAAAGAACGGAAGCGGAAGCGAGTTTGGTGTCCACCACCGTGCCGCAATCGGTGAGCGATCTTGTGAGCGAATCCCAGCCGGTCGAAATATAGGCGCGGATTTGGTCGAGAGGGCTTGCTTCAGGATTCGATCCAGCTCGGGCGAAGGAGGGGACAGCGTTCAACAAGAGAACGCACAGCAAGCAGGCGCAAAGTTTCTTCAGTTTTTGCATGAGGTCAGTACCCCGCGGAGCGCCCTCGGCAGCACCCGATGCGGCACTAGCAGCATAGTCGGTTGTCCCCCCTGGAGCAACAATTCTGGAGGCTTTGGAGGAGCAGGGCACAGAGTTGAGAGAACGGGGGAACGGTAACGTAAGCTCTTGCATAGCAATGACTTAGGCTTCCTTATATTCGTGCCGACAGACTCGAGAGACGAGGGGTGCGGCAAACAAGAATACTCTCGACGAAGTTCACGGCGCGATGCAGGGTTCGAAGAGTCCGTGCAAGTCCGGCGGATGGGTTTGTCGTGCAATTGGCGTGAACTCGAAAGGGTCCAGGTCAAGAAAAGTTGGGGGGGTCGAAAGTATCCAGCTTGTGTATCGGTGCGCTGGCAGTCCCTCATCAATTCTTATGGATTGTTGAATGCGCGTTGCCGAGCTGGCGAGATGCGCCGAAAACCACATGTTCGGCAAGGCAGGTTGCCGGGCACGTTAAGCCACATCGGGGTAAAGTCTGAAAGGCCGGAACCCGCAAGCGGTTTGAACAGCACGGACCGTTTAAATTGACCGCGCACGGCTCGCGCGTATAATAATCCGCGATGTTAGGGATTGTTAATGTTGGCCCGAAAAGTCATCCATGCTAGGGCTCAGTTGACTTTTCTTCTCGCCGCGTGTTTTGCGTCTTCAGGAACTAGCCTTGCCCAGCAACCAGCTTCCGTCAGCTCGGGGTCGACGCCCGGCAATGGGGACATGCTTGCGCAAGAGACGCTCTCATTCTTAGCGGTGGACCACGAGGGGCAACCAGTCGTCGGGTTGCAACCGGAAGAGATTGCTTTGAAGGTCGATCATGAGCCGCGGAAGATCGTTTCCGTCCTACCCACAAGCGACCGGCCGCGAATAATCGGTGTTTTCTTTGACACCAGTTCCAACCGCCGGGGCGATAAGGTCGTGGCGATGGAAGTGCAAGCCACTGCAAACTTCCTGAGCTCCGTTTGGCACAAGGGCGATGGTGGATTCGTCGTCGCTTTTAACGACCAGCCTGTAACTCTTGCGAAGCCTACAACTGATCTTCGGCCGATCCAGGCGGCACTGCAAACGATTCCCAAGTGGGACGACCAAGGTGGAACTGCGGTTTACGACGCACTATGCTCAATTGGTTTCGGACCACAAACAGGAGACCGTGAAAAAGTGTTTTTAGTCGTCACCGATTTTGGAGATACCTCCAGTCACAAGTCAGAAGACAAGATGATCCAGGCGATGCGAGTGGAGGGCGTTCGAGTCTTCGTGATCGTCCGTCCCTTTCAGGCCTTGGAAGATGAGCAGCGGCCGGCATATGGCCTTCTTAATCAACAGGTCGCGGCAAAGTGGGCCGAAAACGCCGCTGAAAAGACCGCTGAAGAGACGGGCGGCGACATGTTTGTAGTGACAAATCAAAAGGAGCTTGACACTGCGTTCCGGCGATTGGCTGGCGAACTGCAAGGATCCTACCGCCTAAACTACGAGTCCCTCCCATCATCGGAAAAACCCCCCAAGAAGCTTGAGTTGACCAGCACCCGCCGGGACGTAGTCCTCCACTACGCCAGAAATTAGAGACTCAATCCAAATAACAATAGCAAAGCAGCTTTCTGATACTGGTGCCTAGTTAACGCGGTGGTCTCAATGGGTCGAAGCCACACTTAGCTCGAACGCAACCTTCATTGAAAACAAAGGCTAAATCGCTCGGTACGGCTAGGTCAGTCGGAACTCTACCCTGGCTAGAGTTTTGACCAAGTGCAGTCAAACAGAACGGTTCTCCCACGAAGGGAATATCGAATCAATTCGGTGGTGGGCGTTGCACCGACCAGTTGTCAGGTTATCCGACGAACCAGGAGTTGACCCACGATTTCTGGGATAATAGCGCGATGCGTGGCACTCTTTTACTCGCTCTACTCAGCGTAAGAAGCAGTTATTTGCGGGGAATCGAAACTGCGGTGGACAACGCTGACGAAGTTCCCGATACACTTCAATGGTGGTTTGGTGACGGGGGCTGGTGGCGAATACGCACATATGCGCTAGACCATGACATTCACGCATATCAAATCGCAAATTCCCTGCAAACAACTTTGGAGCTTGCAAAGAAAAACAACCGCGACCATTACGGCGACATCATCCAGAGTCAGCACCTAATTCATTTTGTGGATTGCGCCAATCCGGCCGAGGTGGACGCTGAGTTTGGACGAATTGGTTTAGTTCCACGGGTCGAAATTGTTATTGCTCAGTTCGCTTTTTGGAAGCCAGACGAAGCGGAATATTCAACCAAATCCAATCCCCCATAGCGCAGTCCTTTGTCGCGCTGGCTGGTAGGTCCTGGTAAACGCGGTAACCGGAAAAGTAAAGTCCTAGAACTGGATTTGCCCGGTTTCCGGACTAATCGGGAGTTGCTCGAAGCGGTACAAACGCAATCAATCAGCGTTTCTTTTCGAGCGACGCTATCTCGCGTCGAAGTTGTGCGATTCCGGCCCGTAGCCCAACATAGAAGGGGTTGAGTTCAGACTTGCGAGTTTGTTACGGCATCCTTGGCCGTATTTGTCAGCCGATAGGCTAAGAAATTCGCAAGAGCGAAGAAAAGCGGGATAGTTGCGTAGATTAAGAACCCGTACGCAGCCTCATACCTATCACCGTCATTGCTGACCGCAGGCAACCACATGACTGCTGACGCCATGAAAATTCCGACAGCCATGGGTATAGCGACATTTATTACTTTTGCCCAACGATGAAGGTTGATTTCGGCCACGAATCCGATAAGGCAGGCAGAGGACGCGACAGCACCGACAGTCATATCGAAATGCGCCTCGCTTGCGTTCGCGGCTCCTAACGCCCTGAGCAGCCGTAAAGCAAAGAACAAAATCGTCCCATTGGACACGAGGATACAAACGAATCGTATGAGCCTTTTTCTCTCCATCGCCACTGTCTCGCAGACACTATTTTACATCGACCTGCAGTAATCGTCTGAGTCCTGGTAAACGCGGTAATCGTACAAGTCAAATCGGCCCAAAACCACATGTCCGGTAACGCGACCAGCTGGGGGTTGACCGCGCGGCCCGGTGACTGAGCATTATTCCCGGCTATTCCTTGGACCAAGGCGGCCTTACGCCCGTCATCCGTGCGTAGGCAATCAGTTGTCCCATGTGCTCGTTCGCGTGAATGATGATTCGGAGATACATCCCGTCCACAGTCGCCTCTCGGTCGGCAATTTTGACTTTTCGCTCTAGGTCCTTGGGTGTAATCGTTGCGCGAGCCGCTTTGACAGCTTCCAAAGACCGTTTGAGCCAGTCGATCACTTCCGCTTTGGAGGTGACGGTCTTTTCCATGTCCCCGTTCAAGTCAGCGGGCATCTTGGGGCCGGTGACGCTGAGCAAATAGAAGTTCGCAATCGCTATGTGCATATACACTTCGCTCGTGGAGCGTACTCCAGGTGCGGGACGCCAAGAGTATTTTTCCACAGGCGTCGCTTCCGCCAGCGCAAGCAATTGCTGCGAGACATGCCCCCACTCTCCGTCGTAGCCTTGCCAGATTCCCTCCGGTGCCTGAGCAGGCAAGGCGGGTGCACCTAAGAAAAGGGTTAGCAAAAGCACGAATGTTTTCAAGGTCCAACTCCTTTTAGTCTCTTTTCTTTCCAACTCCAAAAAGGAGGACGCCATTCTATACCTGTCACAGCGCACTCGGGGATAATCCACACGTCTGATTAACGCTGCCGGCCAAGTCGAATCGTCCCTAAAATCATCGCGGTAGATTTCCCGGTAGGCGGCTTCACGTTCACTGACGCGCAGCTCGGGATTTGCAACGCAATCGCACCCGGGATCACGGCCTTGGGATCGAAGAGGTCGTCTTCATCTGCTCCCACATGGCGCGGAACTTCTGAACCAATGGGGGTGCGAGAACGGCGTTGAGGTCATCCAGGCTGCGGAAGAAGCCGCGGGCGTGCCGCGCTGAAATGATCTTGCGCGCAGCCACCAGATCCACCCCAGGGATCGTCATCAGGTCGGTTTCGGTCGCGGTGTTGAGGTTCAGCGTGTACGGGAGCGTTCGGTCGGAGCTCCAGACGGCCGGCGCGATCTTGAAGTCGGCGTTCACCAACCAAAGTTGCGGGCCCAGGTTGGCCTCCACCGATAGGTCGCCGCGAGCGACGCGGTCGATGGTGCTCTTGAGCAGTGAAAACGCTGCTCGCGAGGTGGACCGAAACGCGCCAAGGTCGCCGCGCATTCCATCGGCGGCCGCGCGCTCGAAAGCCTCGGCGAGTTCCCGGGAAGTGGTAGCGCCGCGCGTGGTCTGGAGAAACACCTCGTAAATCGCCGGTGCTTCATCGGGAAACGCCGCCGCGTAGCTATTGACCACTGCGATCATGGGCGGCGCGCCCGAGGCAATCGCCTTCGTCGCGCGACGCATGGCGACAAATAGCTTCAGGTTTACATTCTCATAGGGCGAGATGGCTTGGCGCATCTGGTCGGCCGAAACGTCAGCTCCGAGAAACGGGCGGTAGAACTCCAGGTCGCGGTAGTGGTCGCGCAGCGCCGGGGCGTTAACGATGCGGTAGAAGAGCGTGGCGATGACGCCCTCGGACGCCATCATCTGCTGCCCGTTGCGAAGCTCGTCGTTAAGAAAAGCGGTCGAGGTCTCGCCGTCGAGGTAGAGGCGGTAGAGATCGGCGCCAGGGTCGAGCGCCGCGGCCGGCAATGCTTTGGGGTGGACAAAAAGGTTGCGCTTCACGCCCTCGGTGCGCAGCTGCTGGTCGAGGCGGCTGATCCAGAGCAGGCCGAGATCGGTAGAGGTGGCGCCCTTGGTCAGTTCATGCAGATACGAGTTTGCGGTAGCATCGCGCACGAGCGGCTGGAAGTGCTCGGCGTAGCCCTCATCGAAGGCCGTGGAATTATCGGTGATGGTCATGCTGAGGTGCATGTTGCGTGATGCTCCCGACGGAAGCTGCCCGACAAGCTCTCCGAGGATCTGGTGCCCCAACTCGTGCGAGAAAATCTCCTCCAGATTGCCGTCTTCCACCGACTCCCGGTCGACGACCAGATCGACGTAGCCAGCGAGCACCACCTGTCGTTGTCCCTTGGCGTCCTCGAGCCAGAAACCGTAGCGCGCGAAGCCACCCTCTTCCTGCGACATCAGTAAGTATGTCGGCTCGGTGAGGTACTGCTGCAGGGCTTGCCCGCCGAACTCGCTGAGCAGCAGGTTGCGTGCATAGCGGTCAAGCGTGATCACCTGGCGCGCGAAGCTCGTCTCCAACACCCGGTAGACGTCGCGGCGAAGCGGAGAGTCTTCGGCCAGGCGGAAAACTGGGAAAGACTTGCCGTTGGGCG
Source organism: Terriglobales bacterium (assembly GCA_035691825.1). Taxonomy (GTDB): domain Bacteria; phylum Acidobacteriota; class Terriglobia; order Terriglobales; family Acidobacteriaceae; genus Gp1-AA122. Next base: position 8,663 of record DASSIO010000044.1, read on the forward strand.
CTTGGGATTCGACAACGTTGCCTTTCGTATCGGTTACCGGTACCAAGACCTCTACGGCCGCAGAGCGCGGCGACTGCGCAACGACCGACGGCAACAGCAGATAGGCGAGCAGAAGGGCGCAGAGAATTCGCGTCGTCATGCCAGGTGCCTCACCGAAGAACTACCAAAGTCGCGAAAGAAAGCGTGCGTTTCAGCCGTGATCCACTTTCAATTTCAGGGGCAGCCGGCATTCTACCCCGGATGTCTTCGTAATGCTTAAGACTACCGTTTTGCGATCGTACCCGAGTCACCGCGCACTCGGGAGTAATCCTCATGCCCGATTAACGCAGTGCATTCAATGGGTCGACGCAACACTAAGGTAGAACCAGACATGCATTGAAAACAGAGGCCAAATCCCCGGCTAGGGCTAGATCAGCCGGAACCCTACGCTGGCTAGGTTTTGACCAAGTGCAGTCGAACAGAACGGCACTCCCACGAAAGGAATATCGAATCAATGCGTTGGTGGGAGTTGCACCGAGCAGTTGAGCTGGCAGCCGTAACCGTTCAAGCTGCGCGAAAACCACATGTCTGGCAACCTGACTGACCATGCACGGCGCGCCAGGGCTCAGCGAATGCGCAAACCACTCTCATCCATGATCGATGAAGTCATCCGCGTGAAGCAAGGCATGAAGCGCCCGGTCAGGTCAACATCAAACGCCAGCTGAACTGAAAATAAGGACGGCAGGTGTGTTTTGGTGCTGTTTGCTGCCGTTCGCTGCCCGGCACACCGCCAGCTTAAGAGGGTTCCTTTGACTGTCTTTGTTGCGGATTCGCAAATCAGTGTGCTGCGTGATCCTTGTGGACTAAAGTCAAGAGGTATGCAGGAATCCCCACGCAGATGAGAACGGCTGCGGCGGCCGAAAAGATCACGAAAGCGATCGCGCCGTGGCCGAGGAACGACAATGCTTCGACGATCAAAGCGCAGATCAAGATAAGGCCGACAAACTTAAGGCGCCCTTCAGTGATCCGAGTTGTTTGCATCGGACGACTCCTTCCAGAATTTCTGTTCGCCGAGCTTGGCGACATCGTGGACCGTCTCATGGCAACCACTCGAGACGCAAGAGAGCTTGTTCGATTTGATCTCTGCCATGACAGCGGGATCGGCGGTGTGGACTACCCCTTCTTCAAACGAACGGGCTCCGGCGTGGCAGTGCAGGCACTCGCGGTTGTTGTAGGGCTCGTAGAGTTTGATTTCTTCCGGCTTCGGCGGCGTTCCGAGATAGTAGACGTACATGTGGCGCAGGCCGCTGAGCTTTGCCTTGAGGCCGCCGAACATCGCGTAGTTTGTATGGCAGGTGTAGCAGGCATGGTCCGGCGGAACGCGATGATTCTGGAAATGCGAAGCGGGGAGATGGCCAGGATCGTCAATCAGCAGACTCTTTCCATACGGTTCCATGATGTGACAGGAGAGACAGAAGCGTGTGCTCATGGAGTTGTCCATCTTCGAAGAGAAACCCATCCCTACGCAGAGCAACGGAAACGCGAAGAATCCGAGGAACGCGGCAATTTTTCCAGCCGTGGTCGCCGAAGTCTGCGGTCGAAGCACGAACACAGAGATCAACGCGATCGTGAGCGCGATCAAGAGAATCAGCAAGAGAGCAGGGAGATGCATTAGTAGGCCTTCAAGCCTTTCCGAGCGAGTCAAGAACCTGAGAGAAACTACTTCGCAAGAGAGCGACAGTATTCGACGAGCGACTTTACCTGATCGGGCTTGAGGCTCGAACCATACTTCGGCATCTTGCCTTTTCCGTTGGTGATGACTTCGGCGAGTTCGTCGTCAGTCATCTTCGCAACATCAGGATCGGCGAAGCTGCGAACCTTCATCGCCTTGCCGGCGGACGTTTCCGCCTTCCCGTCCGGACCGTGGCAGGAGGCGCATTTATGTTTGTAGAGCTTCGCTGATGCCTCGTCGGGCAGCGCGTTAGACGGAAGCAAGACGAGCGCAACCAAGGCCGCGCTCACAACAATCGGTGCACTCCACTTTCGATTCATAACTGTTTCCTCCTTGACTCTGACTTACACTCGTTTTGAATTTGCCCGTCCGCGAGCCCTAGAACAAATAGCGCACGGAAATCGTAACGAGATTGGCGTGAAAGTTCCGAGGCGCGAAGATGTCTTGCACGACGCCGGCGTCCGGATCTTCGTGATAGCCGTGATACGCCCAATACGCCTTGCCAATCCAACGGTTCGTAAACAGAAAATCGAAGCCTCCATAGGGCTGAAGGAACTTGGAATCAAGCGGACCGGAAGGGGCGTTGGGCGAGATGATAAGGACGGATCCGGTTGTTCCGGTGAGGTTCGCCCCGAATTTCGTGCGGAGGCGCTTCCACGGCTGCCAATCAACGTTGAAATGCCCGAAGTGGGAATTGTTGGTGTAGACGGAAAGTTGCTGCACGAGTTTGGTCGAGCCGGGACAGTTGCCGAGTCCCGGAGGCGCGGCGGCGGAGGTGTAGCAGATGAGAATTTGTGAGAAGACGTCGTTGTAGCTGTAACCAACCTCGAAGCTCAAGGACTCACGCGCGAGAAAAATTGCAGAGACGCTGTAGACGCGATTGTGCTGGAGGTTGTTGATGTTGGGAACATTATTGCGCGCTTCCCAAATGGTGACGGCGCCGTTCAGATCCAGCAACGCGTTCGGCTTGTATTTCGTGCGAAGCCGGTACTCCTGCGAGTTGCGCGGATCGATACGCGTATAGACGTTGTCGGCGCTCATCAGCTCCGTATCGAAACTGACGCGCCAAGTGGGGATCGGCTTTATCCAGATTCCAAATAAACCGGAGTATTCATTGATGTGAACTTGGCCGGGGCTCCCTACGGTTGGGTTCGGCGTGACGAAGGTGAATGAGCCGTCGCCGTTGGCGGTGCAGCCGGTGGGCGGAGCTCCAGAAACGAGCGCGCAATCGCCGCGATTCGCATTGTTGGGAAGGAAGAGCTCTACAGTGGAGTCAAAGCTTGTCTGATCGATCTCACGGTGACGATCGCGGAAGCCGCCTCGAATTCCCAATCGAGAGGAAATCTGATACTGCAGCTGCGCAAGATTGGTTTTTTCGGCTTGTTTCAGGAAGCCACTGCTGACGCTGAAGGCGAAATCCGGATCCGAGTTGGTGTTGTGCACGGGAGTGCCGGGGTTGGCGCCTAACGGTGTGCTACAGGGATAATTCGTGGTGAAGGGAGAAAATACGTTGGGCGAAGTCAGCATATCCGGAGCGAAGAAGAGGCAGTTGTTCTGATTGAATTCGACGGGATTGTGGAAGTTGCTGTAGTGGAAAGAGTCTATAAAGCTGAGACTCTTCGTCAAGTGGAGAGTGGCACCGAAGTCGGCGCTTGCCGCGACGCGCTCGCCAAATGCGAAGCCATTCGCCTCCTGAATGCGCGAGGTGGGCTTTACCTCCATGCCGTTCCAGTTCTCGACCCAGTCGTAGAGATTCTGGCTGCCACTGCTGTAGGAAGCTCTTGCGGAGAGATCGAGGCGGGGAAAATAACTCGATTGCAGAGCGAACTGTTC